>NZ_JACYFG010000051.1:0-300000 GCF_014803405.1 Pelagicoccus enzymogenes | reverse complement strand
CGCTCAAGGGAGGTCAGTTTGTACTCATCCAACAAGCCCTGCATCACATCCGCTTCTTCGATGGACTTTAAATACTCGTTAACGAGGCGAGAGGCTTCCTCAGCTGAAACGAGAACGTTGCCTTGGATGTTCGCCCTACCCTCCATGTAGTCCACCTGCTCCAGGTACATTCCATCCAGCAAGCGGGAAGACAGGCTTAGGAGCAGGTCGCTCGCGACAAGCCGTCCTTGCTTGAACTCCACGACCTCGCTCAGCCTCCGGCTGATTTCCATGAATTCAGCATTGTACTTCACCTTTTCGTCATGGCGCTCCTCGTAGGTGGCGATTTCCGCCTCGAGCACCTTGATGTCCTCGCCGATTCGCATGGCACGGTACTCCTGGAAAAGAATGTAGGCTGAAAATAGCGATGCCACGACCACCGCGAAAGTGGGAAGGAAAAAGCGTGTGCGTACGACTCGAGACTCAGGAAGGCTTTCAAGGTCCCGAAAATTCGGACGCCAATTGTAGCTCCTAGCCGAACCGGATTTCTTGGGCAGCTTGATCATGACTCACCTCCCTTTCCAAGCTCCAAGACAAGCGAGAAGAGGCTGATCCAAGTGTTGTCCACCTGGCTTTTCGTTTCCTCGGAAGCAAAGGTCACCCCCTTGCTTTCCAGCCAAACGCCCAAATCCAACGGAAAGGGCACCAAGTTGAGCAAATCGCAGATACTCGCCTCCAACCATGGCAAAAAGCGACCGTCCTTTAAGCAGTAGAGCTCGGAGACGGAACTCCCCGTCTGGACCTCGAAGAATCCAATCGAGCTTTGCAGCTCACGAAGCAACTTGCGCAACAGCTTCGGAGCGATCGGTCCCAAATCGAAGTCTTTCGACTGCAGGATTTTTTCCGCAGCGGCTTCGTCCTTCAAACTCATCTCCTCCTTGAGCGCTTGAGCGATATGGTTCGCTCCGCAATCGATGCGACGCGCCATCTCGACCCCTCTCGGCCCCACGATGACAGCGTTGGTGGATTGCTTGTCGATCTCTAGAAACAGCACTGGCGAGCGACCCGCATCCGTTCCAATCGCATCCTTCAGCGCCCCGATCGTTCCCAAGGTCCCAAGTTCGAGACGGCGAGGATAAATCCCATGCTCCAACAAAAGGCTTTGAGTGTCGGACACGCTTTGCTTCGAAACTCCGCAGACCAAAATGTCCTTCTTGTTGTAGGCAGCCAGATCGATCTCGCTTCCATCGGCAGCGGACAGGCAATACGCAGAGAAAGTCTCGGGATTGACGCCGCCCGATTTGCGGAGGAAATCCATTACGAAATCGACCTCCTTTCCCCTCTGGGCATCAAGCATCACCTGGCGCACAAGCCGATCTTCCGGGTAGATCGAACTGGAGGCATGCATGTGGGCGTTCGCCTTAGCCCGAGCGAACTTGCGAATCGTTTCGGCCGGGGAATCGTCCTTCGCGAGGTCGATCTCCACGACCTCCTCGACGACCGTGGGGGCGGTCTCCGAGCTGATGCGGGCAGCCCGAATCGCAGAAGGACGGTATTCTACGATGAAATTGTTCTTTTTAGCTGAGATCATTGTCGTTTCGCCTCCCCTAGGCGCTGTCCGCCTAGAGGTGCATATGACGCTATCGGACGCGCCCAGCTGGTATTGAGGCGAATAGAGTGATCTAATGCGGAACCGCCGGCATCCACTATCGGGCGATGCGCACTTTCCACCCTAAGAGAAACTTGACGGGTAGGCGCTCTCCCCCACGGGAAGAGCTAGCCGGAGCTCAATCGTTCCTCGGTTCGTCCCCCTAAGAGGGCAGCTTCGCGGCTCGCGGAAAAGTTTTCGAACAAAGCTTCCCTTATGGTAAACTTGCAAAAAACCACGTAGGGGCAGGCTTGAGGTTTCCAGACACGAAAAAGCCCGAACTCCTGGAGTTCGGGCTCGAAAAGCGATTCAGTCGGGCGCCAGCCGGATTGGGGACAAGTCGACGGTTTTCAGCTTTGGAGCTTATCGCAGGCCGCAGCCTGGACGAATTGGCGCCCCGAGTCGAAAACTCAGCCTACCAAACCTTCTTCTTGTGGCGGTTCGACTTCAAGCGCTTGCGACGCTTGTGCTTTGACATCTTAAGTCTGCGTTTCTTTTTGAGATTACCCATTGTTTTTGTCCCTTGAAATTTTGGAAAAGCCCGAGAACGTGGGCCTTCGCCCGATTCCTGTAAAGCAGAAATTGCAGAAATTCAACCGCTAGCCCCGTCCGCCCCGGTATTCGTCCAACCGTTTAAGCAAGGTCTCGAATCGGCTCGGCAAGGGAGCGAGAACAGGCTCGAGCTGGACCTCGGGGATCTGGAACTCAACTTCGACCAAATGCACGCAGAGACGGTCGTAAAGCGGCTTCTCCCTCCCTTTGCTGGGCAAGTAGCCTCGCTTGATGCGAGAGAGGTAGACGAGGTCTCCCTCGCTGTAGAAATCCTCGCCCACGATAGTGAGGCCTCGCTCGGCAGCGTGCACTCGCACCTGATGAGCCCGCAAGTAGTTCGTCTCCGCCTCCCAAAGCTGGTACTGACCGAAACTCCTCAAAAAGCGAAAGCGCGTTTCGCTCTTTTTTCCCGTGCGATGGGACACCACCATGCACTTCGAGTGGAAATGCTTGGCCAGAGGCAAATCGCAAACGAACTCCCGGTCCTCCGTTTCCGCCTTCACCAACAAATGGAAGCGAAAGACGAGCTGCGAGGAGCCGACAGCGTTCTTCAGCAAGGCTTCGCTCTCCTCGTTCTTGGCGAAAACGAGAGCGCCGCTCAGCTCCGGGTCGAGGTTGTAAGCACGAAAGAGCCCCTCCACGCCGAGCTTCTTGAGCTGGGGCTTCTCGTTGAGCAGCTCGCGGCGCAAGGCCATGGAAAGGTCCGGCTTCCCCAGCGTCCACTCATGCTGGAAACAGGCCAGCCCGGACGGCTTGTTCACCGCGAAATAGCGATCGTTGTTGGCGATCAAGGGAAACTTCTCCGGTCGGCTGCCCAAATAGCCAGGAGGGAAGGAAATGAACTCTTTCTTGCTGCTCATGTTTTCGGCTCAGTTCGGAAAAGAAAGAACCCCCATCGTCGGAAACGCATGGGGGTTCATGATGGGAGGAGGAAAAAATGGATTAACCGGCGATGTACTTCGCAACGGAAGCCTTCGCGCGGCTTGCCTTGTTGTTGTGTACGAGGTTGGTTTTCGCAGCCTTGTCCATTGCGGAAACGTAATCGATCGCGGCGGCCTTGAGCGCTTCTTTGTCAGAACCGTCGGCAGCGAGAGCTGCTACCTTCTTGGCCAGCGTCTTGATACGAGTCTTGCGAGAACGATTGTGCAGTGTGCGAGCGATCGTCTTGCGGTTGTTCTTAATTGCTGACTTGGTATTTGCCATAAGGGGAGCGGATATTCCCGCCGACAAAGCCATTGTCAAGGCTTTAGGCTGCGAGATAAGAAGATAAATGGATTGGTCCCCTAAAAATGGCTCGGAAGGTCCGCAGGCGTGTGGAAAGGCAACAGCTCGCCGACCCCCTTCAGCTCTCTCCACGACTCGATCGTGAAGTTATCGCCCATCTTGAGATCGGAAAGAGCTTCGTCGTAATGGAACTGGGCGCCGCCATTCATCGTAATGCGGTACCCTACGATCGCTCCATGGATATGGCCATCCGCACCTCCTCCGTTCACCGTAAAATCGTAGGCCGGAGCATAGACCGCCGCGTGCAGCACCGCGTTTCCGCCGAGGGTTATGGACTTATTCCCGTCGGTCGAGTCCATGCCGAAGATCAAAGCGTTTTCAGCTTTTCCAGTGCCGTTCGCCATACCGTTGCCGGCGATCTTCACGTTCCCGTCCACGTACATCTCCATCGAGGCCGTATTGTCGATGTCTATCTTGCCCGTGCCCGTGACCGCGACATCCCCGGTGACAATGAGCTTAACATCGCCTGCAATGGTTAGAGTCGCGCCCCCGCTAAGAGTGATATTGTCGATAATGTAGCCTTGAGTTCCCGCGCCTCCAATCGTCGTCGTCCCCGTTATGCTCCCCAAATTCGTGTAACCCGTGGAGCTAGGAGCTGAAATGTCCGGCAGGTCGGCATAAAAGTCGTTCGTCACGCGCGACATGTCCTTGTACTTGGCCGGATACGGACCTCCTAGGTAATCATGAATCGTCCCCTGGGAACCGATATCGACCGTTCCGCCAGCGGTCGCGATATAGCCGCGCACTGCACCGTTTCCGATATCTAGCAAATCGTTTAGCACGGCTAGGGTTGCCACGGTTCCGTTCGCAAAGCGGTTCACATAGGAGGATTCGGTGTAGCCCCCCAGACGGGAATCGTAGCTATCAACCAAAACGTTCCCCCCCTTGAAAGTCGTGCTCTCGCGGGAAACGACCCCATTCTCGAAAAGCGAGCCCGATTCCATATCGACTCGAATCTGGCGGCTGATAGTGCTTCCCGCTCCTCGATTGAAGATGCTCGCTTCCGCCGCAATCACCGGATCCGAAGGGTCCGCATGCACGTAGACCTTGATTTCTCCCGTTCGCCCACGACCTCCGAGGCCGAGGCTGAAATTTCCAGATATGCCGCTGAGGACGACATTGCTCACCGAAGTAATATTTTTGTAGTATCCATATGTCCCATACGATGTCCATCCAGTCCAATCGCCAGCGATCATGGCTCGAACCCCCTCCTCCAGACCGGCTTCCGCCAGCGTCACCGCATGCTGCTGCTCCATGTGACGGCGAGACATCTTCATCTCCGTAAACGCAGAGTCCAAGATCGAAGCGCCGATTGCTCCCGCCAATATGGCGATTATGAGGGCCCCGATCATAGCGGACCCTCTTTTGGAAGTGGTTTTCTGCCTCATAATCAAGTGCTCACTTTCTTGTTACGCATCATGTATCTCGCCGAAATGATTTGGTTGGTATTGAGCGTATTCAAAGCACTCATCTCCATCAAAGCTTCCAATTGGATCTCCTTGATTTCTAGGAGGTTCGTAGTCTCCTCCAGCTCTCCGGTCGAGCTGTCGTATATCATGTTGAAATAGGTAAAAGTCAGAGCTTCCACATTCTCCAAAATAACGTCCGATACGCCTGCTGCCATGTCCTGGTCAGGGTATACGATTCTCGAAAACAGCAGAGCATCGGGGTCATAGCTGTAAACAATCGTATCCAGTCCTCCAGTACTGTTGTAGACATCCAACGAAACAGCGGTCGAGCTGGCAGAATTGACATCCACAGTCATGCGGGCGTCTGACGCAAACTTGTCCAACATGAAACGACTGCGCATGTTCATGTCATGGTAGTTCCCCAAGCCCGCAGCTCCTCGGGAAATAAAAAGCAGGCTTCCAGTGCTCGCAGCCAGTACAAGGCCTCCGAGGACGAGGCCCACCATCACCTCGACGAGCGTAAAGCCCGAACGGGCACGCAGACTCTTGGCCTTCCTAGAAAGATCGGTAGTAATAGTCATTGAATCCTCCTTTCGTGTAGAGGGTCATAAAGTTATCGAGCTTGGTGTGCCCATCGCTGTTGGTCCACTTGACCCAAACCCTCATCACAAACTGATCGCCCGTGCCTCTGGCGAAAATTTGTCGGTAGCAGCTGTAGCGCGTTCCAAACTCGGAAGCGAAGCTTGAGCTCGGCGTGAACCAGCCCGAATTCTCCGGCAGCGCCGCAACCTCCGACCAGCTCAAGGTCCTCAAGTCTTCCAGCTCGCTCTGGATGATCTGGGCTACGCGGGTGCTGTCTCGAGACTCTTCGATCAACTCGAAACTACGCCCTAGCCCACCGAAAACACCGACCAGCGCGACGGAGGCGATCACCATCGCCACCATCGCCTCGACCAAGGTGAAGCCAGACTGCTTTGACGGTTTCTTTCTGCCGATTCGGTTTGGATGGGAAGGTTTCATGCGGAGTTGTGGTACGCCCGGCGGATGCGCGCAGGCCACCCTCCACAACGGCAGGCCTTTCTCGACTTTCATCAATGTGAGAACAGACCTCACCCCCAGCGCCGAAACATGGCCGTGCCCCGCAACCCTAATGAGTGATGAAACCTAAGCTCCCATTAGGAAAAACTCCTTTGAAGCAACTAGTTTCGGAGCCTGTAAGCCGGATCCTGTACCTTGGCCGAAACCAAGGTCGCGTTCATTTATCTGCATCCCGCCGAAGCGGGAGCCCCTTCTTGCGAAGTAGCGCGGTTTACCCGGAACCCTTGATGGACGAGCAGCCCAGGTCCCCTATTTAACCTTGCGCCGGAATGGGTTTACCCTGCCGGTCCGATTGCTCGAACCGCGGTGGGCTCTTACCCCACCTTTTCACCCTTACCCCAACCGAAGCCGAGGCGGTATATTCTCTGTGGCACTGGCCGTCGAACCGCCTTGAAGCGGCCCTCCCCCGCTTTCGCGAGGAATCCTGCCCTACGGCGTCCGGACTTTCCTCCCCGGAGATTCTCAAAAAGAACAACGGAGCGAACGCGCGGCTCCGAAACTAGTCCGCGTAATAGAGGATGCGACCGCAGTTGTCGCAAGTCGTAATTTCCTTGGCTGCCTTTACCTCCGACAAAATCGCGTTGGAAACCTTCATGTGACAGCCTTTGCAGGAACTGCCGGAGAGCTCGACGATCACCGGAAACTTCAAGCCGCGAGCCACTTGCGTGTACTTGGAGCGGCTCGGATTGTCCAAAGCAGCGTCCGCCTTCTCCTTCGCCTCGCGAGCCGCGTCCAGCTCGCCCTTCACCTCTTCCTCTCGCTCGTTGAGCCGAGCGATCGTTTTTTCCTCCAAGGCGATTTCCTCCTTGGACTTAGCCTCCGACTCAGCGAACCGCTTTCGCTCCTCGTCCAATTCGTAGAGGACTTCCAACTCGTCGGACTCCAAGTCCGAAATCTTTTGCCCAGCGTTGTCGATCTCGTGGATCAGGGCCTGGTACTCCTCGTTTTTCTTAACCTGCAACTGCTGGTTCTTGTACTTGACGATTTGCGCTTCGATGGAGGCCATCTCCGTCTCGATGGTTTTTCCCTTCGTCTCCAACTCCTTGATACGCTGCCGGGCCGCCTCGATACCAGCGTTGATCGAGGCGATCTTCGCCTCCGCCGCCTTCCGCTCCTGCGGGATCGTTTGCAACGCATCCTCGACTTGCTGCAATTTCATGTCGCGATCCTGCAGGATCAGCATCTTGGTCAGGGCATCGGAAACCATAAGGGAACTGCATTCAGCTTCTCCACAGGCCCAGCGTCAAACCCAGATTCCACGCGCCACGCGATTCTTGCGCCAGCGGCAGTCTCGCCGAATCCCCTTATATATAATACATCTCCTCAGGCGAGGCCGGCATCAGGTCCTTCACCGTAAGCTCCGCCGCCTTGGACTCGAAACAATCCTGCAACGTTTTCCACGTGTTCGCGACCGCTTCGCCCGAAGCTCCCGCCGCATTCGCAACCGAACCGAAGACATCGCCCTGCACCAAAGAAATAACCTCCCGCAGCGAAATGTCCTCCGGCTGACGTGCCAGCAAGTAGCCGCCCTGCTTGCCGCGACGGCTCTCGATCAAGCCCCCGTTCCGCAGCTCGCCTAAAATCTGCACCAAGTAGTTGGCCGGAATAGCCTCCAGCTCGGCCAACTCCTCGATGCGCGAGAGTTCGCCAGACGGTAGACGGACAGCCATTCGGGCTAAGGCGCGGCACGCGTAGTCGAGCTTTACGGATAACTTCATAGGCAAAAATCGCAGGCATTCGACATCCGTTTGCGCCAGAAAGTCAATACACCTCCCTACCTTGGACCAAGAACGGCCCTTGTAAGCCCCCTAGAACGCCTCATTCGCAGGAAATCCGACAAAGGCCTTGCACGCGCACGCGCGGGCGTTTTCATTTGCTGTTTTCACAGATCGAACGTGCCTCCCGGACGGGGGCGCAAACAGCCTTACAGAAAACCCTGTTCCACCTTTATGGATTCCCAAAACGAATCTGAAAACGAACCCGTCAACTACGACGGGGATTCAGACTACAACGCTTCCAACATCCAGAAGCTCGAAGGCCTCGAGGGCGTGCGCAAGCGCCCCGACATGTACATCGGAGACACCAACGAGCGCGGCCTCCACCACTGCGTGTTCGAAGTCGTTGACAATTCCATCGATGAAGCCCTCGCCGGCTACTGTAAGTCCATTAAGGTTTCCATCCACCTCGACGGCTCCTGCTCCATCGAGGACGACGGGCGCGGCATCCCAGTCGACATCCACCCGACCTACAACATTCCCGCCCTCGAGCTGGTACTCACGAACCTCCACGCTGGCGGAAAGTTCGGCAAAGGCGCCTACCAAGTTTCCGGCGGTCTCCATGGCGTCGGAGCCAAGTGCGTGAACGCCGTTTCCGAATGGTTCGAAGCCGAGGTCCGCCGCGAGGGCAAGATCCACCAGATGCAGTTCAGCCAAGGCAAGACCACCAAGGAGCTGACCATCATCGGCGACACCCAAAAGACCGGCACCAAGATCTCCTTCAAGCCAGACCCAGAGATCTTCCAAACTACCCTAACCTTCCAGTACGAGATCCTCGGCAAGCGCCTGCGCGAGCTGGCGTTCCTCAACCCCGGAATCTCCATCACCCTCATCGACGAGCGTTCCAACAAGGAGGAAAACTTCCTCTTCAAGGACGGTATCGCCGAGTACATCCGCTTCCTCAACCGCTCCAAGACTGTGCTGCACGAAGAGCCCATCTCCTTCGGCGACGCCGTGAAGGAAAAGGAAGACTCACCCGCCATCCAGGTCGACGTCGCCCTGCAGTACAACGACTCCTACAACGACCAGATCTTCGCCTACGCAAACTCCATCTTCAATATCGAGGGTGGCACCCACCTCACCGGCTTCCGCACCGCCCTCACCCGCGTGGTCAACCAATTCGCCCGCGCCAACAACCTGCTCAAGGACAAGGACCCCGCCATCACCGGCGACGACGCTCGCGAAGGCCTCGTAGCCGTCATCTCCGTCAAGGTCCCCGAGCCGCGCTTCGAAGGCCAGACCAAGACCAAGCTCTCCAACGGCGAGGTCGACGGCATCGTGCAAAAGATCGTGGGCGAACGCCTCAAGTACCATTTCGAGACCGACCCCAAGCTCGCCAAGCGCCTGATCGACAAGTGCCTCAACGCGGCCCGCGCTCGCGAGGCCGCTCGCAAGGCTCGCGAAACGGTTCGTAAGTCCGCCCTCTCCGGCGGCGGCCTGCCCGGCAAGCTGGCCGACTGCTCTTCCCGCAAGCCGGAAGAATCCGAGCTCTACATTGTGGAGGGCGACTCCGCGGGCGGTTCCGCCAAGCAAGGCCGCGACCGTCGCACCCAAGCCATCCTGCCTCTGCGCGGCAAGTTGATCAACTCCGAGAAAGCCCGCATCGACAAGGTACTCTCCAACAACGAAATCCGTACCATGATCACCGCCATCGGCACGGGAATTGGCGAGTCGGAAGACGGCGGCGGCTTCAACATCGAAAAAGCCCGCTACCACAAGATCATCATCATGACCGACGCGGACGTCGACGGCTCCCACATCTCGACCCTCCTCTTGACCTTCCTCTATCGCCACATGAAGGGGCTCATCGAGCGCGGCTACGTCTACATGGCCCAACCTCCGCTCTACAAGATCAAGCGCAAGCGCCGCGAGCAATACGTCGACAACGACGAGCAGCTCAACCGCATCCTGCTCGAGCTCGGCGGAGATGAAGCCGTACTCACGCGCCTCGACGACGGTCACAAGTTCGAAGGCGAGCAACTCGACAAGATCGTGGAAATCTTCGCCCAGCTCGAACGTATCGGCGGATCCATTACACGCCACGGAGGATCACTTGCAGAATATTTGGAGAAGTATTCGAAAGAAGACCACAGCCTTCCCCGCTACCTTGCCCGCGTTCGCGAAGGAAACGAGGAAACCTACCACTTCCTTCGCGAGGAGTCCGACCGGGCCGCCTTCGTGCAGAACCAAGGCATGGGTGCCGAGAGCCTCAACGAAGAAAACGCAACCGCTACGATCTTCGACGAGGCAGCAGGCATCTCCAAGCGCATCTCCATCTTCGAAATCTTCGAATCCAACGAGATGTCCAAGCTCCTGCACGAAATCGAGAACATCGGCCTGAACCTCGACCAATTCGTCACTTCGGAAGAGCCTGTCTACACCTTCACGGAAAACGTCGGCTCAAAGAGCGAGAACACCATCGAGATCTTCTCCAACATGGCCATCCTCGACGAAATACGGAAGTCCGGACGCAAAGGCCTCAGCATCCAACGATACAAGGGTCTCGGTGAAATGAACCCCAAGCAGCTCTACGAAACCACCATGGACGTATCCAAGCGTAGACTACTGAAGGTTAACATCAACGACGCCGCCAAGGCCGACGAGCTCTTCACCATCCTCATGGGAGAAGAAGTCGCCCCACGCCGCCTGTTCATCGAAGACAACGCCCTCAACGTCTCCTACCTCGACGTGTAAACCTTGTGGGATGCGGCCTTGCGCCGCGATTAACCCAAAACCGTATCCACTTTATAATCACTCTCCATGGAAAACATTTCCAACGAAAGAATCTCATCCACTAGCATCACGGACATCATGCAGACCGCCTACATCGACTACTCGATGTCGGTCATCGTCAGCCGCGCTCTCCCCGATGCCCGGGACGGCCTCAAGCCCGTACAGCGCCGCATCCTCTACGCTATGCTTCGCGAAGGCTTGCTCCACAATCGTGCCTTCGACAAGTGCGCCGGTGTAGTCGGTGAAGTTCTGAAGAACTACCACCCGCACGGCGACTCCTCCGTGTACGACACCCTCGTCCGCATGGCTCAAAATTGGGTCATGCGCTACCCGCTCATCGATCCGCAAGGCAACTTCGGGTCTGTCGACGGCGACTCCCCAGCGGCTTACCGTTACACCGAAGCTCGCCTCACCGCGATCGCCGAGGACCTCCTCCGCAACATCGACGAAGACACCGTCGACTTCGTGCCCAACTACAAGGAGTCCACCACTGAACCCTCTGTATTGCCCGCAGGACTACCGAACCTTCTCATGAACGGTTCCACCGGTATCGCGGTCGGCATGGCGACCAACATTCCGCCGCATAACCTCGACGAGCTCATCGACGGCATCTGCGCCCAGATCGACAACCCGAACATCACCATTGGCGAACTCGGCGAGCTCATCCAAGGCCCCGACTTCCCGACCGGCGGCCGCATTATTGGACGCAAGGGCATCGACGAATACATGCACACCGGCCGCGGTATCGTGCGTATGCGCGGAGCGGTTACATCCGAGCCAATGGATAGTGGTGATCGCGAGCGAATCATCATCTCGACGATCCCCTACAACGTAAACCGAGCCTCCCTCGTCACCAAGATCGCCGAACTCGTATCCACCAAGGAAATCGAAGGCATCTCCGACCTGCGCGACGAGTCCGACGAAAACACCCGCATCGTCATCGAGCTCAAGCGTGGCGAATTCCCCGAGGTCATCATCTCCAAGCTGTACAAGAAGACCGCCCTCGAGTCTTCCTTCGGCGTCAACATGCTGGCCCTCGACAACAAGCGGCCCAAGCAGATGAACATGAAGGAGATGATCAACTGCTACATCGATCATCGCCGCGACGTCATCTATCGCCGCACCGCCTTCCGTCTCAAGAAGGCCGAAGACCGCGCCCACATCCTCGAAGGCTACAAGATCGCCCTCGATAACCTGGACGATTTCATCAAGATCATC
The DNA here is from genome assembly GCF_014803405.1 of Pelagicoccus enzymogenes. Taxonomy (NCBI): domain Bacteria; kingdom Pseudomonadati; phylum Verrucomicrobiota; class Opitutia; order Puniceicoccales; family Pelagicoccaceae; genus Pelagicoccus; species Pelagicoccus enzymogenes. Next base: position 288,304 of record NZ_JACYFG010000051.1, on the reverse strand, counting down.
CGTTCGTCCGCCAACCGCGACGAAGCCAAGACTCGCCTCCAAGAAAAGTACCCGCTCTCCGACCGCCAGGTAACGGCCATCCTCGACCTGCGCCTCTACCAGCTCACCGGCATGGAACGAGACAAGATCGAGGAAGAGTACGCCGAACTCCTCAAGCTCATCGAAGAGCTCCGTTCCATATTGGAAAATGAATACAAGCTCCTCTCCATCATCAAGGATGAGCTGCTCGAGCTGAAGGAGAAGTACACCAGCCCTCGCAAGTGCGAAATCGTCCCCTACGAAGGTGACATCTCCAAGGCGGACATGACGCCCAAGGAAGGGTGCTTCATCACCATCTCCCACAAGGGCTTCATCAAGCGCGTCTCCGACTCCGAGTTCCGCACCCAGAAACGTGGCGGCAAGGGCGTACAAGGCGGCAACACCTACGACGAAGACTTCATCGAGCATATCTTCACCGCTAACACGCACGACACCATCATGTTCTTCATGAACAACGGCCGCGTGTATGTGGAAAAAGTATACGAGCTCCCCGAAGGCTCCCGCACCTCCAAGGGCCGCAGCATCAACAACGTGCTACAGTTGCAGAAGGACGAGCAGATCGCCGCCATGATCTGCGTGAAGGAGATCTCAGAGGACTTTAACTTGGTCATGTGCACCAAGCACGGCACGGTTAAGAAAACCAATCTAGCGGCCTACAAGAACTTCCGCAAGGGCGGCATCATCGGCATCAACATCGACGAGGGCGATTCCCTCATCACAGTTAAGCTGACCAATCGCGACAGCGAGCTCGTCATCGTCACCCACCTCGGAAAGTCCATCCGCTTCCACGAGTCGGACCTGCGCGAGCAAGGCCGCGCCACCCGCGGCGTTCGCGGCGTAAAGCTGTCCGACAAGGACTACGCTCAAGCGATGGAAGTGGTCGACAACGAATCCGCCCTGCTCATCTGCGGCATCAACGGCCAAGGCAAGCGCACCGTGTTCGACGAGTTCCCGCTCCAGAAACGCGGCGGCAGCGGCGTGATCGCCGCCAAGACTTCCGGTGTCGCTGGAGCCCTCGCCGTCCGCGAAAACGACGAGATCATGATGCTTACCAAAAACGGGCAAGCTGTCCGCACTCGCGTTGCCGACATCAACCTGATTGGCCGCATCACCAAGGGCGTACGTTGCATCAACCTCAACGAAGGTGACAAGCTGCTCGGAATTGCTCGAATCGTCGAAGACGAAGAGGAAAACGCCGAGGAGGCAGCCGACCCAAACGCGACGACAGAGGGCGAAACCACCCCTGAAGCGACCGGGGACACTGCCGCAAGCGAAGAATAATCGATCCCCGATAAGCTTACTCAACTGTAAGTTAGGGGCACCGTCCCGAACCCCTTAGATGATCAAGCGTTAATGCTTGATCATCTAGTGCTTTGTACCTAACTTCCGCGTCCCAGAGGCAAGTTGTATGACAAATACCCTTTATCTTCTGCATGAAATTGAGCAGAAATTTTCATGACCTCCTTATCTTTCTGATTTTTTTATCAAACACCCTTATTGGCAATTAATTTGCTGATACCGAACAGCCCGACATACGGTCACAAGCACCTACCTTCACCCAATCTCCTCGCGAGTAGCCTAGCTGCGAGCGTCACTACCTAAAAAACTCAGATCAATGAACAAACTACTAAGTGTAACTGCGGCCGGCGCACTGCTCTCCAGCTCCGCTCTCTACGGCCAAATCGAAATCAACGACAACCTGTCGGTGACAGGCTTCCTAGACATGTCGCTCTTCCACGCTGACAACAATGACGGCGATTCCACATCGTTCGACCTTGACCAGATGGAACTCGACTTCCTCTTCTCCTTCGACGAGATCACAGGACAAGTCGACCTCGACTACCAGCGCGGCGACGCCAACGAGATCGACCTCGAGCAAGCCTTCATCACCTACGACCTCGGCGAAGGCACATCCATCACCGCTGGCAAGTTCCTCAGCTATATGGGCTGGGAAACGGCGGAGCCAACTGGCCTCTACCAGTACTCCTACGCCTACGGCACAACTATCCCAGGTTACCACAATGGCGTTAGCATCGATTTCAGCGATGACTGGGGATCCCTCGGACTCGCTCTCGTAGACTCCGTCTACGACGACGACGGTTCCATCAACAACGACGACGACGACTTCGACATGGGCATCGAGACCAAGCTCGTTCTCACTCCCGCGGACGGCTGGACCTTCTTCCTCGGCTACGGCATCGACTCCGCAAACGCTGGCGTTGAGGACCGCGAGCTCATCAACTTCTGGGGATCCTACGAAGTTGGAGCTTCCACCTTCGCAGCTGAATACAACAACTACTCCGACGGTTACCGCGATATCGACCAGTGGCTCCTGATGTACTCCGTTGCAGTTGGCGACAAGGGTACCTTCACCGCTCGTATCAGCAATGACAAGCGCGACTACACCAGCCTCGCCGCTTCCGCAATGGTCGGTTCCGGCCAACGCGAAGACGAGGACACCAAGTACACCGCAGCCTACATCCACGCGGTTAACGACAACCTCGCCATCGTCTCCGAAGTGAGCCAAGTCGATATGGGCACTTGGAGAGGCGACTCCACTGAGTTCGCTCTCGAAGCTCTCTTCACCTTCTAGTCCTCGCAACTAGCACGAGTTTCAAAATTGGCCTTCACCGCTGTCGGTGGAGGCCTTTTGCTTGCCGGAAAAGCCCCCTGCCTCGCTAGCGATTCGCATCCCGACGCAAACGAGAGAAAGCAAAGCATCCAGCCAAGGGCAGATAACTCAACTCGCTGACATGCAAAAAGATACCAGGGGAATACATAACTTCATTTGATTGCTTTCATTAGGCTTTCTAATTCCTGCTCTCTATCGCCAGAATGTGAAAAATATCCTTTATGCTCTGCATGAATTTGAGCAGAAATTTTCATATCTAAAATTTTTAGGAGAAATTTTATCAAACCCTTGGGTTGGCAATCAATTTGCTTGAACGGCGACTCGTTCGGAAACGAGCACTTACAAACTGTTAATTCTACGACCTCTTCGCGAGTAGCCCAGCTACAAGCGTCACTACCTAAAAAACTCAGATCAATGAACAAACTACTAAGTGTAACTGCGGCCGGCGCGCTGCTATCTAGCTCTGCCCTTTACGGCCAGATCGAAATCAACGACAACCTGTCCGTGACAGGTTTCCTAGACATGTCGCTCTTCCACGCTGACACGGACGACGGTGATTCCACATCGTTCGACCTTGACCAGATGGAACTCGACTTCCTCTTCTCCTTCGACGAGATCACAGGACAAGTCGACCTCGACTACCAGCGCGGCGACGCCAACGAGATCGACCTCGAGCAAGCCTTCATCACCTACGACCTCGGCGAAGGCACATCCATCACCGCTGGTAAGTTCCTCAGCTATATGGGCTGGGAAACGGCGGAGCCAACTGGCCTCTACCAGTACTCCTACGCCTACGGCACAACCATCCCAGGTTACCACAACGGTGTGACCATCGACTTCAGCGACGACTGGGGATCCCTCGGACTCGCCCTCGTCGACTCTGTCTACGACGACGACGGTTCCATCAACAACGACGCCGACGACTTCGACATGGGCATCGAGACCAAGCTCGTTCTCACTCCTGCCGATGGTTGGACTTTCTTCCTCGGCTACGCGATTGACTCCGCCAACGCTGGCATGGAAGACCGCGAGCTCATCAACTTCTGGAGCTCCTACGAAGTTGGTTCCTCCACTTTCGCGTTCGAGTACAACGACTACTCCGACGGTTGGACAGAAATCGACCAGTGGCTCCTGATGTACTCGGTTGCAGTTGGCGACAAGGGTACCTTCACCGCTCGCGCCAGCGCAAACGACGTTCGCGAAGGCACTAGCTTGGATAACCAAGACTTCAAGAAGTACACCGCCGCTTACATCCACGCCGTTAACGATAACCTCGCTATCGTCTCTGAAGTGAGCCAAGTCGACTACTGGAGTGGCGACGCTACCGAGTTCGCGCTCGAAGCGCTCTTCACTTTCTAGTCCTCGCAACTAGCAAAGCTTTTTCAAAGAAGCCTCCACCTCGCGGTGGGGGCTTTTTTATTGTCCCGCCACCCAACATAAATGACAGCTTGGCCCCTCAGCAAAAAGGACTCTGATTGCCGGCCAAGAGCAACTCCAGCCTGACGCCCTCAAAAGGAGCGTATCTTAATCGCCACTCCCCAAGAGCTGTCCTTGCGATAGTAATCGACGAGATCGCTGTTGTATCCGTAACGATACCACAAGGAGGTATATTTAAAACCAAGTTCAATCCGCGCTGTGACCCGCTCGAAGGGATCGTTGTAACCCGTCCTCAATTCGAGCATGATCTCGTTGGCATCGAAAAACCAATCCAAGCTCTTCGACTGGTAACGAATGCTAGCCCTCAGGCCGTCCACCTTGTTACGCCGAATCTCCCCATCGTACCGAGCCAACCAATCGCTATCGTTTTCCCACAGGTTGTATTCTTCCGTACCGTCCTGCAGCAGCCCGTCTTTCAAGTAGTAGCGGCCGTCGAGCAGGAGAAAGAAGCGTCCCGTATCAACCTTCCAACTACTCGCCCAACGGGCTCCCAAATAATCCCATCCTCGGCTGAGCTCATCTCGAGCAATGCTGGCATCTCCGTCAACCAGCAGATACTCCTGCTGCAAAGCCTCAAAACGCTCCCGCCCCATGGCAGCTTCCTCCGGAGTCTGCGGGTCAACGAGGTCGCCGATGCGCTGACCATTGGACTCGTGCCCGTAAGACAACTCAAAATAGTCATGCAAGCCGTAGCCAGCGTCCTCCGTAGAAGTCAAATCGCCCCGCTTCTGCCACCAGCGAGCGCTCAGCAGAGGATTGAAGCGCTTTCCCACAACAGGCGAAGATTCACGCGTTCCAATGTACTGCCCCGCCCTCCCGCTAAACGCTAGATAGAGTCTCGGCTGATACGGGAACAGGTCGGGTTTGTCATAATCCTGCCCTTCAACGGGGAACTTGTTGCTAGGATTCCACGACTCCCACGGAAACACGATGGAAGCTGGAGTGATGACGGAGAGAGAGAAGTCCAAGAACGCCTGGTCGTCCTCGTCAAAGGTGTATCCAACATACAAAGGCTCATAGGTCCTAACCACGTCTTTCCAAGAGGGTGGATCATCGTCCATCTCACCGGACTCGCTCACTGACTGGGAACGGACCTGGGAGACGCAGGCGATTACAGAGGAAAGCATACATATCGCGGCTTTTTTCATAAAGATCAGCTGGAGTATTCAGGCTACGGGTACAACAAAAGAAAACTAAAGTCGCTTGACGGTAACCAGCGTGAGGTCGTCATCGTAACTTCCCTTTCCGCTGAACCCCCTCAACGACTCCAACAACTTTCGGCTCACCTCCGAGGCGGCTTCCCTACGATTCGACTTAACGGAGTCAGCCAAGCGAGCAGCAGAGAACTCCTTGCCACTCGCGTTGGAAGTTTCGATCACCCCGTCAGTGAATGCCATAAAGATGTCCCCCTCACTGAACGGAAGCGTTTTCTCTTCGATGAAATCCCGAAAAGCGTCGCTAGAGACCATCCCGACCGGAAACCCCTCGCTATCAGGAAATACCGCGTTAGATAGGCCTCGAGCCTTATCGTGGGAGCAGAGCAAAGGACGCTCATGGCCCGCTCGAGCGTAGGTGATCATTCCGACCTCGAGATCCACCACAGCATAAAGAACGGTCACATAGACGTCCCCTTTAATCTCCTCCACCATCACATCATTGAGAAGTCCCAAAACCTTCTTTGGAGATTCTTCCATTTGGGCGATGCGGTGCAAATTGGTACGGCAAATCGCCATGACGATGGAAGCCGGTATCCCCTTTCCAGATACATCGGCCACTGCAACAGCGAACCTACGCTGTCCCAACGAGATCACATCATACAAGTCGCCTCCGATTGTATGGGAGGATACGTACTGAGCATCGATTTGCACCCCCTCGATCTCCGGCAGCTCTTGAGGCAAAAGCATCAGCTGGATACTTCTCGCCAAGCCTAGGTCGATATCGATCTGCTTGCGCTCCATCATCAGCCTGAGGAAGGTGTTGTTGCGAATAGCGATGCCGGCCTGCTCCCCAAGCGATTGAACAACGGATTGGTCGGTGGGGGTAAACGGAGCCCCGTCAGCAGAATTGCAAACGGCGAGCACCCCCAGAACTTCGTCGCGAAAGACGATGGGAGCGCAAATGGCTGTCGTGACGCGTAGCGACGAATCGCTGTGCCGCACCACCCGCTCGTCCGTCCTCCCGTCCTTGACCAAAACCGTTGTCCGCGTTCGGAAGACCTCCCCAGCCACGCCTTCTGTGACCGGAAATTCCTCCGTTTTCAGCACGCTTTCGATGAACTTGGCCCGCGTGGCGATCTTGTCTCGCACATGTGGAGGCAAGGGGCGATGCGGCGGAAACAAGCCTTCTACCGCTACGCTGCGGAGCGTTCCCCGGTCCGTTTTCTCGAAAACGCATGCGCTCAATGCTCCCGTGCCCACCACGGCCGCGTGCACGATTCGCTGAAACAGCTCTTCTTTCGTAAGCTCGTCACCTAGGGCCTGCACCATGTCGTGCATGAAATCCGCCACGATCAGCTTCTCCTGCTGAGCAAGCTGAGCACGCTCCAAATATTCGGAACTCCGTTTGACCTCGCGAAAGTAGAGCCAGCCAAACAGGCAACCGACGACAAGCAAAACGAAGGGAAACAGCAGGCTCATTGGGGTGCAATTGACAGCCTGCGAGCGTGACAGCCGATCGCATGAGGTCGAGAGAAAGCGAAACTGAATTGCGCGCCACCGCGGATGAGCCCGCAGCCCCGCAAACAGTGGAAAAGCCTCTTTAGGCTTCGTCTTCGACCCGGTTCTTCAAATAGGCGATGACGTCCTGGAATTTCTCCTGATTCTCCGAATCCGCAGCGATCAAGTTCTCGTGAGCCTCGAGGCAGAGGCGAGCGTTTTCCAACTCGTTGAGCTGCTTCGCGCTGAGAGCGGTCGTAGCGCCAACTCCCGTCGCAAGCCCCTCCTCACCCGCATCGACTGTGGCAATCCGATGCAGGCCAAGATTCTTCACCAGCTCGAGATTCCTATCGTTGAGCCGAGAAAGCACCAGCGACCCCTTCGGCTCCAAACGTCGCAGCTCCAAAGCGCAACCCGCCAATACGCCAAGAACGGTACTGTCCATTCCCGTACACTGACTGAAATCGAAGACGAAGTCCCTCTTGCCAGCCGCGTAGGAGTTCTTGAGGAATTCCTTGAGAGGAACTACGTTCTGGAAAGAGGCACGACCAGCGATCCGTACGGCGACGGGGGATGAATAAGGATCGACTAGAAAAACAGGATTGTCTTCAGGCATGACTTCAAACGCGCAATATGGGTAACGCAGGTGACGACTCTATGTGATGTTTAGTTGGCCGCTTTGATGATGTCCCGCAAAACATACGGGAGAATACCACCGTTGCGAATATATTCTACCTCAATATCTGTATCCACTCGCACCTTCATTTCAACTTCTTCGACGTCGCCGTTGGCGCGTTCGATAACTGCGGTGAGAGACTGCCCTGGCTTGAGGTCGTCGCCGAGGCCCGGAAGGGAAACGATTTCGCTGCCGTCCAGCCCCAATGACTGGGCGCTTTGCCCGTCGAAAAACTCGAGCGGGAGCACTCCCATGCCAATCAGGTTCGAGCGGTGGATACGCTCGTAGCTACGGGCCACGACCGCTTTGACGCCTAGCAGGTTCGTCCCTTTCGCCGCCCAGTCGCGCGAACTGCCCATGCCGTAGTCGATTCCGGCGAATACAATCAAGGGCGTGCCCCGTTCCTGGTAAACCTTGCTGGCGTCGAAAATGGTGGCCGGCTCGCCTTCCGGCATGACTTTGGTGAATCCGCCTTCCTTGCCGTCCGCCATGAGGTTCTTGACGCGAACGTTTGCGAACGTTCCCCGAGTCATGATCAAGTCGTTGCCGCGACGGCTGCCGTAGGAATTGAAATCCTTGGGCTCCACGCCACGCGACTGCAGGAACTGGCCGGCCGGCGTTTCTGCCTTGAAGGCGCCCGCCGGAGAAATGTGGTCGGTCGTGACCGAATCGCCTAGGATTGCAAGTGGCCTCATGCCCTTGATCGGCTGGATGGAGCCCACTTCCATGGAAAATCCATCGAAGAACGGCGGGCGATGGATATAGGTGGAGCTGTCGTCCCAATCGTAAAGGTCTCCAGTGGAGGACTCGATCTTCAGCCACTCGGGATTGGCGCTTGCCACGTCCGAGTACTGTCGCTGGAACATCTCCGGCTTCAGCCCCTTGGCAACTTCGGCCTCGATTTCAGCATTGGTCGGCCAAATCTCTTTCAAGTAGACGGGCTTGCCATCCTTGTCCTCACCAAGGGGGTCTTCGAAGAGATCGATGTCCACCCGCCCCGCTAGGGCGTAGGCCACTACCAGAGGGGGCGACATGAGGAAGTTCGACTTGATGGAACCGTGCACGCGAGCCTCGAAGTTGCGATTACCCGAGAGAACGGATGCCGCCACCAGCTCGCCCTTGGCGATCGCCGTCTCGATGGGATCGGCCAGCGGTCCGGAATTGCCGATACAAGTCGTGCAACCGTAGCCCACCAGGTTAAATCCGAGCGCGTCCAGCGAGGATTGAAGGTCAGTCTCCGCCAAGTAATCGGTCACCACGCGCGACCCCGGGGCCAAGGAGGTCTTCACCGTGGGAGCGACGGAAAGCCCTTTTTCAACAGCCTTCTTCGCCAGCAGGCCCGCAGCCAACATGACGCTTGGGTTCGAAGTATTAGTACAAGAAGTGATCGCCGCGATCAACACGGACCCATGTCCGATCTGATGACCGTTCATCGCGTCGTCAGATTCGACAGTCACTTTCACGTCGCGATCCGCAGCATCGCGACCGAAACCTCCGTCGCTCGCGCTTTGGGTAAAGAGACGTTCGAAGGCTCCCTTGAGATCCTTGACGTCGATCCGGTCTTGCGGACGCTTCGGGCCCGCCACGCTTGGCTCGATGGAGGACATATCGATATCGACCACCTGCGTGTAGTCGAGCTCGCCCGCAGCCGGAATGCCAAACAAATCCTGGGCTTCGAGGTAAGCCTTCACCGAAGCGACGTGCCGAGGGTCTCGCCCGGTGGATTCCAAGTATTGCAAGGACTTCTCGTCTACCGGGAAATACCCCATGGTTGCCCCATACTCGGGAGCCATGTTGGCGATGGTGGCCCGGTCGGCCAGCGATAGGTTGCGAGCCCCAGCTCCGTGAAACTCTACAAACTTGCCGACCACCTTTTGCTCGCGCAGCACCTGGGTGATACGCAGCGTCAGGTCGGTCGCGGTGACGCCTTCCTTCAGCTCGCCACTGAGATTCACCCCAATCACCTCCGGAGTTAGGAAGTAGACCGGCTGCCCGAGCATGCCGGACTCAGCCTCGATACCGCCAACGCCCCAGCCGACGACCCCTAGTCCATTGATCATGGTCGTGTGCGAATCGGTTCCCACAAGGGTGTCAGGGAAGAAGACCTGCCCTCCCTCCACTTCCTTGGCGTGAACAACCTTCGCAAGGTACTCGAGATTGACTTGGTGGACGATGCCAATCCCCGGCGGAACGACTTGGAAGGTCTCAAACGCTTGCTGGCCCCACTTCAGGAACTCGTAGCGCTCCATGTTGCGCTGAAACTCGATGGCCATGTTTTGCAGGAACGAGTCCGCCGTGCCGGACTTGTCCACCTGCACGGAGTGGTCAACCACGAGATCGACTGGCACGAGCGGTTCGATCATCGACGAGTCCTTGCCGAGATCCGCCACCGCGGAGCGCATGGCAGCCAAGTCCACCAAAAGCGGCACTCCCGTGAAGTCCTGCAGGACAATGCGAGAAAGCACGAATGGAATTTCAACCTTGGCAGGATCTGCGGCGTTCCAGTTAGCCAAGGTCTTGACGTCCTCCTCCTTGACCCGCTTGCCGTCGCAATTGCGAAGCACCGATTCAAGTACGACCCGGATGGATACCGGCAGCTTGGAAATCGGGCCGATTCCGCTCTCCTCCAGAGACGGAAGCGAGTAGTAGTACGACTTGCCGTCGAGGCCAGAGTCAAAAGATTTCAGGGAGTTCAGCGGGTTCGGAAGTTCGCTCATTTGAATCGCGTCGGTCTTTTTATTTCGGAATGGAATTGTGGAAATGCGTGCCTACAAAAACAGGACGGCCCAGTGGAGAGCCGCCCCGGTCAAAGCGTAATCCGCGCCTTAGGCGAGGGCTGCCTTAATTGCGGCAAAGTCAGGAAGCTTCTTGGGATCGTCGCTCGACTCGGAGTAGACGACCTCCCCTTCCTTGTTGATCACAAAGGCGGAACGCTTCGAAACGCCCTTGAAACCGAGAAGGTCTTCGAAAAGCACGTCGTAAGCCTTGGAAACCTCCTTGTTGAAGTCGCTCAAGAGCGGGAAGTTCAAGCCATTCGCCTTCGCAAAAGCTTCCTGGGAGAAAGGACTGTCCACGCTGATGCCGTAAACCTTGGCATCGAGGCTGGAATAGTCCGCCAATGAATCGCGGATGTCGCAAAGCTCAGCTTCGCATACGCTGGTGAAGGCAAGCGGGAAAAACAAAAGTACGGTCGCGGACGAACCGTAGTTTGCGCTCAGCGTGACGTCGGCCAGGCCTTCGTCATTTTTGCTCTTCAAAGTGAAATCCGGTGCCTTAGTTCCTGTCGCTATAGCCATAGTCTTGATGTGTTGTCGTTGGATGATGTTAACGAGGAACCGAAAAGCATTGAGCAATCCCTATGCGGGGCAAATCGAAAGTGAGCCCCAGACCCCGAAAAGCTCGGGAAATTCGACCAACTTCCCTAATTGGGGCTTCACATCGCTGCCCGCCATCCAAGTGCCGCATATCCGCAACCCTTGCCAACGAGCCGCGATCTAACAGCGCCCCTTCCGTGCTCCTCGCCGCCCGCAGCTCCCAAAAACAACCAGAGCCGCTGCAAGCCAAGCCGCAGTCCGCTCCCACGTGCTCTCCCCCGAAGAACGCGGATACCATGAGGTAGAGGTCTTCCATGGCGCCACCCGCGCCCTCAGACTGGAGCAAGCTCAGCCAATAGATCGACGGCCCCCTCTAGCAATCCGAGGGAATCAACGCTTTCGTATTCGTTCATGGATACAACGTAAGCTTCAAAGATGCCGCCCGACGCACCGCCCTAACCCACCACGACCTCAACTTCGACGGAGGTCCCATCTTCTTCAGCCGGCCTTCCCAAGGCGAAATCCCCCTCACTTCCTACCCCCACGACGAAACCAACGCCAACTGGACCTACTCGCACCTCAAGGAGTTCCTCCTCCAAGTTGCCGATGACACCGAAGCTGAAAAGCTCTCCCTCATCGCGCACTCCACGGGCACTCGAGGCCTCTCAAATGCAGTCGCCTCCGCCATGCAAGAACGGCCCGACCCGATAAAACGCTTCGTCGAAACCGCCAGCATCGTGGACGACATCCGAGAACTGCTCACCCACTCCCTACCTGCTCGCTCCCGCTCCTCCCTCAAAGCCATTCGCAACGAGCGTCAGAATCTCGACTACTTCGTAATCCAAGCGGAATAGAGCCGCGATCCAGCCCAAGCCCCTCGCAGGTCGCCCCCTCCCAGCCCCCCCAAAAAAAGCCTCCCTGCAAGGGAATCGAAGCACGCCCCTTCGAGGAACCGCATGAAAGACGCTTGACCTCCAAATATTAATTTTGATTACTCAAAGTATATTGCTTGATTTTGCTAAAATGAAAATTCGACTACTCGCTTCAGCCATCATACTCCTCGCCTTGTCGCAAAGCGCCCTCCCTCGGTCCGGGCAGGAGCACGAACACCGATCCCCGGTCATCGAGCTGGACGCCTTCCAAGTCGTGTCCACGGGTACCCGCAGCGAACGGATGGCCCGCGAACTACCCATCCGCACCGAGCTGCTGGGCGCCGACCTCTTCCTCGCCTCCGGCTCCCGCGATCTGGCTTCCGCCCTCGAGTACATGTCGGGCATCCGCACGGAGGCCAATTGCCAGAACTGCGGCACCGCCGAAATCAAGATGCTCGGGCTCGGCTCGGGCTACAACCGCCTGCTCTTCGACGGCCAACCGCTCTTCTCCGGACTCGCCTCCGTCTACGGCATCGAACACGTGCCCACCGCCTTCATCTCCCGCGTCGAAGTCGTCAAGGGCGGAGCCTCCAGCCTCTACGGCCCCGGAGCCGTAGCGGGTGTGATCAACATCCTGCCCAAGGAGCCCGTAACCAACAAGCAACGCTACGACACCTCTATCGAAAGCGTGGACGGCGAACAGTTCCGCAGCGCCTCCCTCCTGCGCGACTGGTCCTCCGAAGACGGAGACCTGGCTCTATCTCTGTATGGACAATTCAACGACAACGACGCAGTAGACATCAACGGCGACGGCTTCAGCGAGATCACGCAAAAACGCTTCCATACCCTGGGCGCCAACGGTTGGCTCTACCCGACCGAAACAGGCAAACTCAGCCTCAACTACTCCTACAGCTGGGAAGAACGACGCGGCGGCAACGCTCTCGACCTCCTCCCCCACGAAGCCCAAACCACCGAGCAGCTCGAGCACCGCTGGCACCGCGGCGGCATCGCATGGGACAGCTCCTTCAACGAAATCGACTACCGCCTCAGCGCCTCCGCCTCCTACGTGACCCGCAACAGCTACTACGGCGGCGTCGGCTCCGTCGCCCTGCCTGGCCAATCCGACTTCGATGACGAAGCCTACCAAGAAGCCCTCGCTGACTCCAAGTTGCTGTATGGATATTCCGATACGATGCGCTACTACCTCGACACGCTCTTTTCCCAAAGCTTCGGCGAGCACCACTTCTCTTGGGGAGCCCAGTATCAGCTCGACCATGTCTTCGACGAAAAGCGAAACGAACGCGGCAAAGCCCTCCGCTCCAACGGAGAGCTCGCCGACTTCAGCGGCCAAGACCCCATCGCCGACGGATCTTTCGACAACCTTGGTTTCTTCGTACAAGACGAGTGGATACACAAGCAAGACACTACCCTCATCACCGGCCTCCGGCTAGACAAGCATTCCGAAATTGAGAATTGGGTACTCTCGCCCCGTATCGCCCTTCGCCACAGCTCCAGCCCGGACTGGACCTGGCGCGCCTCGATCGCCACCGGCTTTCGAGCTCCCGAAATCTTCGACGAAGACTTTCACATCGAAATCCTCGACGACCCCACCCGCACCCGCAACGCCCACGGTCTCAAAGAAGAAAAGTCGATCTCCTACTCCGCCGGATTCGTCTGGACGCCAAGCTTCGCGGACGACCAATTCCAGTTGGAGGGTGAACTCTACCGCACCGAACTGCGCGACACCTTCAACGTATCCGATATCGTATACACCGCGAGTGACGGCACTGCCTACAAGGAACGCATAAACGCCGGCGGCTCCACCGTGCAAGGCTTCGAGCTCAACGCCGCCTACCGCCTCAGCGAACGCTGGAAAGCCGACCTAGGCCTTACCCACGTCGACGCTACCTTCGACGAAGCCCCAGAAGTCCTCCCCGGCATCTTCGAGAGACGCTACCTCGAAACGCCTCAGTGGAGCGGCGTCGCCAAACTCAAATACGAAAACGAAGAGCTCTTCGACCTCTTCCTCGGCCTCGTCTACACCGGCCCTATGATCGCCGCCCGCGAAGTCGAAGGTACCCTCAACGAATCCACTGAGTCATTCTTCGTCGTCGACCTCACCGCCACCAAGCACATCCACCTCGATGTATTCGGAAAAGAACGACACATCGATCTCATGGCAGGCGTCAAAAACATCTTCGACGAGCGTCAACAAGACATCACCTCCGGCCCCGACCGCGACACCACCTACTTCTATGGTCCCCGTTTTCCCCGCAGCGTCATCCTCCGGGCGGGTTTGAGCTGGTAGCCACAGCAACGCTGTCCAAGCCCTTCTTCCAAATCCAAAAAATCCCGCTCGGGGCGCCCCTAATCCCTATCGGGGCAGACTCTCCATCCTATTCCGACTATAGTCTCGGCTCCTAATCCAATGGGAAGCCTTCCTTCAGAAGGCCCCAACTGAAACGAGCCATGACCTCCCACCTGACCACCTCTCCTTCTCAAAACTTCGGACTCCGCGCCACCGCGATCGCCCAGACCTTCCTCGTCGCCGGAGCCGCAAACGCGCAAACGAACGCTGCCGTCGAAGACACCGACGCCGTAGAGCTCGACCCATTCGCGGTAAAAGGCGACAACTTCGCTCTCTCTTCGCCCAAGTTCACCGTCGCCCTCCGCGACACTCCCCAGACCATCAACGTCATCCCAGAGGAAATCCTCGAAGCGCAAGGAGCTACAAGCCTCCAGGACGTCTTGCGCAATTCCCCGGGCATCACCTTCCGGGCCGGCGAAGGCGGAGCGGCCCCAGGCGACAACCTCTTCGTGCGCGGATTCTCCGCCGCCAATGATATCTTCGTAAACGGCGTACGCGATCGCGGCGAGTATTCACGCGACGCATACAACCTCGAACAAGTCGAAGTCTCAAAAGGCCCAGCCTCTGCCACCTACGGCCGCGGCAGCACCGGCGGATCCGTCAACCTCGTAACGAAACAGGCCAACCTCAGCGAATCCGACAGCCTCTCGCTCTCGCTCGGCACCCACAACCATAAGCGACTCGTATTCGACACAAACTCCGTACTCGACAAGGAAAACGGCATCGCCTTCCGCCTCACCGGCATGGCTACCGACGAGGACGTTCCCGGCCGCGACTTCGTTTACAAGAGAGCTTGGGCCCTCAACCCCAGCCTTTCCTTCGGCCTCGGTAAAGACACCCAAGTTACCCTCAGCTACGAAAAGCTAAAGCAAGATGACATGGCTGACTTCGGCATGTGGACCGGCTTGTTCGGCAACCCTCAAGTCTCGTATTCAAATTTCTATGGCTATCCTGATCGCGACTTTTCAGAAGTAGACAACGACCGTGCCACCCTATCCATCGGACACAACTTCGCCAACGGCCTTACCCTGCGTAACGTGTCTTCCCACTACACCTCGAAGACGGACGCAATCTATACCGCGCCCGCAGGGCCCAACGACAGCACCACCGAAGGCTACATCCGCACCAGCGACAAGGCGAAGGACAAATACAACGAAAACCTCGCCAACCACACCACCCTTTCAGGATCCTTCCGCGTCGGAGAGCTCACCCACTCCTTCTCCACTGGCATCGAGCTCAACAGAGAAACCGCCGACAATTTCTCGCATCACTCCATTTCGCCCGACCCCGAACGCAATGCCATCGATCCCTACTCCGACGGCCCCTTCACCTTCACTCCCAACGAGCGTAGCGGACGCGTCCGTAGCGGAACATCGGATACAATTTCCCTCTACGCCTTCGACACCCTCTCCATCGGAGAAAAATGGCAAGCCAACGCCGGCTTGCGTTGGGAGAGCTTCGACTCCGACTACCTCGACTCCACCAACGGCGTCGCCACCTCCGAGCTCTCCCAAAAAGAAGAGATGACCAGCTACCGCTTCGGACTCGTCTACAAGCCCCTTCGCGAAGGCAGCCTCTACTTCGGTGCCGGAAATTCCTTCAACCCTACCGCCGAAAACTTCTCGCTTAGCGACTCCGAAACTTCCAGCTCCAACGTGAACCTAGATCCGGAGGAAACCAAAACCCTCGAGCTCGGCACCAAATGGGACCTCTTCGAAAGCCGAGCTTCTTTCGCTGCTGCCGTCTTCCAGTCCGAAAAGCACAACGCCCGGGCCAGCCTCGGCGGTCGTGGCACCGAGTACACCAACCTTGGCAAACAAAGTGTCGAAGGCTTTGAGCTCGGCCTATCCGGCAAAATCACCGACCGCCTGTCCGTATTCGGTGGATACAGCCAGCTCGACACCGAGATTACCGACTCACCAAACCTCGACGAAATCGGAACCGAACTCTCCTACTCGCCCTCCGAATCCTTCAATCTCTGGCTCGACTATCAGGCCACCCCAAAACTCAGCTTCGGCGGCGGCGCCACCTACTCCGGCTCACAAGCATACAGCTCCAGCGTCGAAGCCCCTGACGACGCCTCCTACTGGCTCATGGACCTGACCGCAAGCTACGTCCTCAACGACCGCCTTTCCTTCCGCCTCAACGTCGACAACGCCGCCGACGAGCGATACATCGAACGCGGCAGCTCCAACCGCTCCGTCCCCGGCGCCTCCCGCTCCGCCAAGCTCTCCGCCTACTACAAATTCTAGGCCCAGAAACACTCACATCTCAGAAAGCACACGGGCGCCCTGGTCACTCAGGGCGCCCCCTTTCGTTCTTCCCCTCTCCCTCCAACGCCCGAAGCACATGCTCATCTCCATCCCAAATCTACTCAGTCTCGCACAAATCGCCACCTCCCGCCGGCTCCTCGAAACCGCCAATTGGGTCGACGGAAAAGCATCCGCCGGCCACCAAGGGGCCAAGGTCAAAGACAACGCCCAACTCCTCCCCGAAGACCCAGCCGCCCAGCAAGTCGGCGACCTCATCCTCCATGCCCTCGGCAGCAATCCCCTCTTCATGGCAGCCGCCCTGCCCCTGCATATCCTGCCTCCCATGTTCAACAGCTACTCCGGCGGCCAAACCTTCGGCACTCACGTGGACGGCTCCATACGCGTCATCCCCGGAACCCAAAAACAAATCCGCACCGACCTCTCCTGCACCGTATTCTTCGCCGACCCCAACGAATACGCAGGCGGCGAGCTCTGCATCGAAGACACCTACGGCACCCAACGCGTCAAGCTCCCCGCCGGGCACGCGATCCTCTACCCTTCCACCAGCCTGCACCACGTCACTCCCGTCACCGAAGGCACCCGCCTCTGTTCCTTTTTCTGGATACAAAGCATGGTCCGCGACAACAGCCAACGTTCCATGCTTTTCGACATGGACATGGCAATCCAACGCCTCGGAGCCGACCACCCCGAGCATCCCTCCAACGTCCAGCTCACCGGTGTCTACCACAACCTCCTCCGCCAATGGGCCGAGATGTAGAGCAACCAACGGGAGGGAAGCAGCCTTCGCAAGTCCGCCATAGTTCAAGGAGCGACGCGATTTCTTCCAACTACCAAGAGGCAAAAGCCGCCATGAACCGCGGCCACTCCCTCGCAACATCCTCTGCCCTCGCCGAAGCAATAGACGCCTACTCAGAAGCTATCCGAATTCTCGATACGCTCCCCCCTTCTCAGGAAACGAGCAATTCCCTCGGAGCCGCCCTTATGAACCGTGGGCAATTGCTGCACCAATGCCACGGTCTCGAACAAGCCGAACGCGCCCTGCAAGACTTCCAACGAGCCGCCCGTCTGCTCACCCCGCTAAAACGAGCCACCTGGCCCCGCCGCAACCTAAACGGCGTCCTTCTCAACCAAGCCAATCTGCTGCTTGACCTCCAACTCCCCAGCGACGCCCTCCATGTTGCCAACACCGCCATCGAAACCGTTCGCTTCGAGCGCCACGCCGACCCGACCGACACCGAACTCGCGGTCCTAGCCGCCCGTTCCTACTGCGACGCGGTCGGTCAACTCCTTCCCACACTCCCTCCACCCGAACAAGACAGGCTCGCCCAACAAGCGAATAAGCATTCGCAAAGCGCCCTCGCCCACATCCGCGCTCTACGTCCCTACCTCCCCCACGAACCCTTCGCCCAAGCCAGCCAACGCCTATTCCACTTCGGCTGCCTTCTCCTCGCTACTCTCCTCCCGGCTGAACTCCCCCACCTCATCGCCCACCACTTCCAAGATCTTCAAGATGAGAGAACGCGTACCCAACTCATCAATACATCGCGAGAAGCCATCCAGCTGGCTCTGCAAGAGATCAGCAAAACCGCCAAATCCCCGCACACCAGCCCCCAGGATCAAGACAGCCTTGCCCAACTCTCCCAACGCCTCGGCGAGCTCCACCAGCAACTCCCCTTTCTTTAGTTGGACGACAGACAAAGCCGGCACCGGCCGCCACTCGAAGGATAGGAGCAGTCTAGCCCTGGCCTTCACTTGATTTGCGAACGAACCAAAAAAATCCCTCTTGGAGCATTCAGAATCCCTGACGGAGCG
The DNA here is from genome assembly GCF_014803405.1 of Pelagicoccus enzymogenes. Classification (NCBI taxonomy): domain Bacteria; kingdom Pseudomonadati; phylum Verrucomicrobiota; class Opitutia; order Puniceicoccales; family Pelagicoccaceae; genus Pelagicoccus; species Pelagicoccus enzymogenes. Next base: position 270,227 of record NZ_JACYFG010000051.1, on the reverse strand, counting down.
GCGGGCGAGCCACCCCTTGCGCTATTCTCCGGCCTCTTGTCCCGCTGCGCACGCCAGCGCCGCCGTACACAAGCAAGCACAAACTGGATTCAAAAATGAACTACCTGAAAACTCTCCTCGCAGGAAGCGCCCTCGGCCTCGCCGCCACAGCCAGCGCCCAAAACAGCGTCGACGCGCCCGTCACCGGCGACCAAGCCTTCGAGCTCAGCGGCTTCACCGTCTTCGGCGACCACTACGACACCATCGGAGCCGCCACCCGCCTCCCGCTCTCCGACCGCGAGACGCCGCAAACGATCAGCCTGATCGACAGCTCCCGCCTCGAAGCGGAATCCATGTACAACATGGACGACGTCATGCGCAACGTCACCGGCGTCAACGTCTCCATGTACGACACGCAACGCCCGCTCTACTTCTCCCGCGGCTTCCAGATCACCGACTTCCAAGTCGACGGCATCCCCACCTACAGCGGCGACACCAACCAAGAGTTCGACACCGCCCTCTACCAACGCGTGGAAATCCTCCGCGGCGCCAACGGGCTTTTCAGCGGCTCCGGCAAGCCCTCCGGCACCGTTAACCTCCACCGCAAGCAAGCAGGCAAAACCTTCGCCGCCTCCGTCACGCAAACCGTCGGCTCCTGGGATTACTTCCGCACTCAAGTCGACGTGAACACCCCCATCACCGCTGACGGCAAATTCCGCAGCCGCTTCGTCGCCGCCCTAACAGACCGCGACAGCTTCCGCGACCGCTACCACGAGGACAAGCTCGCCTACCTCGCCACCTTCTCCGCCGACCTCGCACAAAACTCCACCCTCACCTTCGGCTTCCAACGCCAAGACAACGAGCCCACCGCCTCCGTCTGGGGCACCATTCCGCCGCTGGCGGCCGACGGCACGCCCTCCGAGCTTCCGCACACCACCAACTTCGCCACCGACTGGGCCTACTGGCACCGTCACTCCAGCACCGCCTTCGTCAACCTCGAGCACCAGCTCAACAACCGCTGGCAGCTCAAGGCCGCCCTCAACCACACCACTGGCGACGAAGAAAGCCTCAGCACCTACGCCAACGCCTACGCTGAAACCTGGCTCAACAAGGAAGACGGCTCCGGCGTCATCATCACCGGCTACTCCTGGGACAGCTCCGACGAGCGCAACAGCATCGACCTCTACCTAAACGGCAAATTCGACCTCTTCGAGCGCGAGCACGACATCGTCTTCGGCACCAGCCACGCCGAGTACGAAAGCATCGCCCTCAACACCGCCTCCGGCTTCGCAGGCACTCCCTGGAACTACGCCATAGACAACTTCTACACCTGGGACGGCAGCGCCGAGCCCGCCATGGAACTCGCCTACCTTCCCGGCCAAGGCGTCGTCCGCACCAAGCAAACCGGTATCTACTCCTCCACTCGCCTCCGCCTCACCGACGCCTTCTCCGCAGTCCTCGGCGGCCGTATCACGAAATGGGATACCATCGACTACGGACGAGACGACGCAGGAGCAACCGCCTTCGTAAACAGCCAATACGAGATTGACAACGAGTTCACTCCCTACGTCGGCTTCACCTACGACCTGAATCAAAACTTCACCTTTTACGGCAGCTACACCACCATCTTCGAGCCGCAGGATAGCGTCGACGCGTCCGGAAACATCCTCGGCCCCGTCGAAGGCAACAACTACGAGATCGGCCTCAAGTCCAGCTTCGCCGAAGGTCGCGCCACCTTCACCGCCGCCCTCTTCCAAACCGAGCAAGACAACTTCGCCGTCGCCGACCCGCTCAACCCGGATCCCCTCGAGAGCGGCAAGTTCCCCAGCATCGGAGTCGACGGCACCAAAGCCGAAGGCCTCGAACTGCAGCTCAGCGGCAAGGTCACCGACGACTGGTCCATGATTTTTGGATACACCCACAACAACACCAATCGCCATGCAGGCGACCCCATATGGACCAACCTCCCCGAAGACCTCGTGCAGCTCTCCACCCACTACCAGTTCCCTGGAGAGTGGAGCCGCCTCGCCATCGGCGGCGGAGCCACCTGGCAAAGCGAGATCATCGGCAGCCAATTCATCCCCGGCCAAGGAAACGTAGAAATCAGCCAAGGCGCCTACACCCTCGTGAACCTCCACGTGAACTACGCCATCAACGAGCGCTTCTCCGCCACCCTCAGCGCCAAGAACGCCCTCGACGAGATCTACCTCGCCAACCTCGACTACCCGCAATTCGGCGAGCCGCAAAACTTCCTGCTCTCCTTCAAGTGGAAGTACTAGCTCCCAAGTAATCTCAACCAAGGTGGCGCGGCTTCTCCGAAGACGCCCTTCTCAGAACCACGCTCAACAACTTCTCCCCCGTCCACCCGCGTCCTCCGCGGGTGGACTCTTCTGTTTTCCGAAAACACATGAAAAAAAGAATCTGGAAACTCCACTCCTGGATCGGCCTCTTTTGCGCCCTCGCCCTCACGGTCATCGGACTCACCGGCAGCGTTCTCGTCTTCCACCAGGAAATCTCCGACGCCCTCGCTCCCGAGACCACCCTCAACCAAAACTACAACCCGGACGCCCAACGCCTCCCCGTCACCCAGCTCACCCAAACCGTCGAGTCCAAGTTCCCCAATTTCTGGATACGCGGCTGGCTCTTCAACCACCAGTCCCCCCACCGCGACAAAGCCTACGTTATGGAACGCGGCGGAGACGAGTGGCACATCCTCTACGTCGATCCCTACACCGGCGAAACCGCGGAGCGCCCCTACGGCTACAACGAGACCCTCTACGGCTGGTTCATCAACCTGCACTACACCTTCTTCGCCGACCACGTCGGCATGGCAATCGCCGGCATCTTTGCCCTCGGCTTCCTCTTTTTAGCGATCACCGGCATCTACCTGCACCGCCCCTTCTTCAAAACCCTCTTCAAGCTCCGCTGGGGAGCCAGCGCCCGCATCTTCTGCTCCGACCTGCATAAAGCCATCGGCATCGCCACCATCCCCATGAACCTCATCTTCGGGATCACCGGCGCCTACTGGAACATCAGCCACGTGCTGCACGAGCTCATCGAGCACGCCCACGAAGAGGAGCACGCCATCGCCGTCGAGTACCCAGGCCGAGCCGACCAGCTCGAGTCCCTCGCAACTATCGCCGACAACAGCATCCCCGGCTACTCCCTCAACTACATCTACTTCCCCACCGAAGAAGATCCCACCTTCTATCTCTACGGCCAACACCCCGGAGCCGGCGTCCTCAACAGCCCCTACGGCAGCTCCGTTTGGGTCAAAGCGGAAAGCGGCGAAGTCACCCACTCCTCCGACCTCAGCCAAGCCGGATTCTGGGCCCAAGTCCTCGACTCCTTCGAGCCCCTGCACTTCGGCAGCTTCGCCGGCCTCGGCTCGCAAATCGTCTGGTGCCTCGCCGGACTCAGCCCCGCTGCCCTCTCCCTCACCGGCACCATCATGTTCTTCAAGCGCGGCCGCCGCAAAAAGAAGAAACGCTCGCTCGAAGAAACGCGGCCGGAAAGAGCGAAAGCGCTCGTTTCCTGAACAGCTTGCCAAGGCGTCCCACACGACGGGACGCCTTTTTTATACGCGAAAAACGACAACCAGCCCGCGCTATTACCTCCGTACAAACACCCGAATTCTAATTCGCGCATCTCGAATCCGAAGCGCTTCAGAGGAATTCACCCTATTGCCTAAAAATATCGCTAAATCTAGGGCAGGCAGCACCGATCACTGAATGTCCACCCTTATGAGCAGCGTGGAACCGCCAACCTACACGAATATCCTGACACCGCAATCCCACGAGCATGACCGCAAAAAACAAGAAGCGAACCCCCGCGACCCTGCTTCTCGTCGCAAGCCTTTGGGTTGGGGGCATCGCCGCCGGATCGATTGCGATGTGGAATCATGAATACTCTTCTGCGGAGCCCAACGACGCCCCCCTTTCCCTCCCTCCGCAGCTTCAAACCTTCGCCTCCGCGGAGAAGCCGATCACCCTCTTCATGGCCGTGCATCCCGACTGCCCTTGCACAGGGGCCAGCCTCGAGCAAGTCGACCGCCTCATCGCCCGCAATCCAGACTCCATTCGCCTTGTCGGCTTGGTCCGGGGTGGCGAAGAATCCGCAGCCCATTCCAAGCACGACTTCCAAACCGGCACCTACTGGAAGCGCTTGTCGGCTATGCCAAACGCCCAACCAGTGGCCGACGCAAACGGAACTCTCGCTCGCCTGCTTGGTACCCATGCGTCGGGCGCCACCATTGCCTACGATCAATCGGGCAACCTTCGCTTTCAGGGCGGATTGACGGCTTCCCGAGGCCACGCCGGGCCTAGCCACGCCCTCACCGAGCTGGAATCCATCGCCCGACAATCCGCTCCGCTGGAACTCTGCACAACGCCTACCTTCGGCTGCGCTCTCGAAAACGACTCTATCCCTTTCTAAATGCCTACAACCAAAGCCCTAGAAAAACGGATCGACGACCAGGCTCACGGGATCTTCCAGAAAAACCATCTGGCCATCCTCAAGCGAACCGACCGGCTGTTCGCCAAGCTCATGATAGCCCAGTGGGTCGGCGGCGTCATCGCAGCCCTCATCTTTACGCCACTCGAATGGACGGGAGACGCGAGCGCCATCCACATCAACGTCTGGGCTGCCATATTCCTAGGCGGAGCCATCGCCAGCCTCCCCGTCTACCTCAGCTACTCTCGCCCCGGCGAAACTTCCACTCGGCACGTCATCGCCGTATCGCAAGCCCTCTTCTCCGCCTTGCTCATCCACCTCACCGGTGGGCGCCTGGAAACCCATTTTCACGTTTTCGGTTCCCTCGCCTTCCTCAGCTTTTACCGCGATTGGCGCGTCATCGTTTCCGCCACCCTCGTTATCGCCGTCGACCACTTCGTGCGCGGCGTCTGGTGGCCCAGTTCCGTTTTCGGCATCCTCACCTCCTCGCCCTGGCGTTGGGTCGAGCACGCCGCATGGGTAATCTTCGAGGACATCTTCATCCTTCGCAATTGCATCGAAAGCATCCGCGAGATGAAAATCCAAGCCCACCAGCAAGCTGAATTGGAAAACGCTCACGAGCGCACCGAACGCATCGTACTCGAACGCACCACCCAACTTCGCCAAAGCGAAAAACGATTCTCCGACATCGTCAACCACATCAACGGTATCGTATGGGAGGCAGATCCACACACCTTCCAGTTCAGCTTCGTCAGCATGCAAGCCGAACGCATAGCGGGATACCCCATCAACGACTGGACCGAGAGTCCCACTTTCTGGCAAGACCACCTCCATCCAGAGGACAGGGAGAAGATCGTCGACCTTTGCCGCAAGCACACCGAAAACGGCGAGTCGCACGATTTCGAATACAGGCTGCTGACCAAGAATGGAAACTACGTTTGGTTGCAGGACCTCGTCACCGTCGAAACCGACGACGCGGGCAAGCCCGTATTGCTCCGCGGCGTGATGTTCGATATCGACGACCGCAAGAAAGGCGAAGCCGAACTGCGGGCCGCCAAGGAAGCCGTCGAGGAAGCCAACGAGCTTCTCGTGGAGTCTCTCAACGAATCCAAACGACTCGAAAAGGAAGCCCAATCCGCCAACATCGCCAAAAGCAAATTCCTGGCAACCATGAGCCACGAAATTCGCACCCCCATGAACGGTGTGATCGGCTTCACCAACCTCCTCCTGGAGTCTTCCCTCGACAGCGAGCAGGAAGAATTCGCCACCTCGATCCAAAACTCGAGCAACGTTCTCCTCAATATCATCAACGACATTCTCGACATCTCGAAGATCGAGGCAGGCAAGCTGGTCGTAGAAAACATCGACTACGACCTACGCCAGGCCATAGACGACGTCGCAATCCTCCTCTCGCCAGCAGCCGAGGACAAGGGAGTGGAACTGGCCGTCAAATTCGAAAAGGACTTCTGTCCCGCTGTGGTTGGTGACCCCAGTCGTATTCGACAAGTCATTACGAACATCGCGAACAACGCGGTCAAGTTCACCGAAAAAGGCCACGTCTTCATCAGGATTGGAACCGATACGGGAGACGAAAAGAAAATACGCATCGAAATTGAAGATACCGGAATCGGAATTTCCCAGGAGCAGCAAAAACAGCTCTTCACCAGCTTCACCCAAGCTGACTCCTCCACGACGCGGCGCTACGGGGGGACAGGCCTCGGACTCGCCATCTCCAAACACCTTGTCAAGCTCATGGGAGGAGACATCGGCATCGTCAGTACCGAAGGGGAAGGCTCGACCTTCTGGTTCACCATCCCAAAAAACGCAGCCCCTCAGGAGCAAGCTCCCATCGAACTTCCTGCAAAGCTACGAGATCTTCGAGTGCTCGTGGTCGACGACCATGAGATCAACTGCAAGCTGCTCCAAGATCAACTCACAGACTGGTCGATCGAATCCGTCACCGCCGCGAACGGAGAGGAAGCATTGGACGCCTTGCGAAAGGCAGCTGACCAAGGCAAAGCCTTCGACATCGCGATCCTGGACTATCTCCTTCCAGACATAAACAGCAACGAGCTTAAGGAGCGTATCCATACAGAAGAGACAATCCCAAACCCGCTCTTCATCGCGCTCGGATCCACCGCCTATCGAATGCAGATCAAGAGCATGTTGGAGAACGGATTCCAATCACACCTCTTCAAACCGCTCATCCGTCCGCACCTTCTGGCCCAAGCGCTCACCCAAGCCCTCGCCTCCGACGCGAAGCCCCTCGGAAAAGTCACCAAGACCACATCGCGAAAGGCGAACCCCAAGCCCAGCCAGCCGCTAGCCGAAGAGACCGCCAAAAAATTCAAGGTCCTACTCGCGGAGGACCATCCGGTGAACCAAAAGCTGGCCAAGCGCCTCCTCAACAAAATCGATTGCGATATCGAAATCGCCAACAACGGCATCGAAGCCGTCGAACTCGCCACCCGCAATCGCTACGACGCCATCTTCATGGATTGCCAAATGCCGGAAATGGGCGGTCTGGAAGCGACCCGCAAGATCCGCGAAATCGAATCCGAACAGGGACTGCCCGGCAGCGGGGAAAAGAAACGTATCCCCATCATCGCCATCACAGCCGGTGCGATGGAAGGCGATCGAGAAATTTGCGTGCAAGCAGGCATGGACGACTATTTGACCAAGCCCCTCAAGACCACCGCCCTCAAAGGCGCCGTAGATCGCTGGTGCCTTGCCTACTCCGGAAAGAATTAGATCCCAATAATCCTTCTCGGGGTCGGCTGAATCCTGCGCAGGGTAGCCGCTCCTGAATGCTTCGCGCTAAGATCACCCTCATGATCCAGCCAAGCCAGCAGAATACCGTACCCAAATCTAGAATACACTGCACTATCCAGTCAGCAAAGCGCTCGCTTGCTCGCGACATCGGCAAGATCGCCAAGAACTGCGCCATCGACCTGAAGTTGCCCAATCCTCTGAGCATACGGGAAACCGTCGGACGAAGCCCTCACGTTACCCTCACCGTGGATATCGAATTCGCCCTTTCCCAACATACGATCTGGAAACTCGCCAGCCGTATCGCCTCGTTTTGTCCTCAAGCCGGGGTGAGCACTCACATTGTTCCCAAAGACCAACTTCCATCGGCGCTAAACGCATGAACACCCCGCCCGACCGCTACGAAACCTTGGGAAGAACTGCCCTTTGCTACCTAGGCCCGCTATGCCTATTGTTCATTTTTATGGCGCTCCTGCATGTCTAAGGGGTTTCAATCGAATTGACTCATCGGACAACCTTCGTCCTTCAATGAGTCTAAAAGCCATCCGACATGCCTACAAACACCAGACTCAAGAACCTAAACGAAATCCTCTGCCAACGGGTAACAACCAAAGCGATGGACGAGCAAGCCTGGCCAGTTCCCCCGCAGGATCCGCAGCTTCTGGATCGGATCATCGCCGCTGCAGGGGAGGCTCCTTTCCACAAACCTGCCTCAAGGGACCTTCGTAAAATCGATTTGCCGGGTATCCAGCCATGGCGTTGCTACACCCTCGACGCCCGACAATGCCGCAAGCTGCGCCAACATCTGTTGGATGCGGGCGACACCACAAAGATCCCCAAGCTCCTCGCCGTAGCCGACTACTTGATACAAGCGACATGGCTTCCCAACCCCAAGGAATCTCCCGAGGAAACCCTTTTCGAACCTAGTATCCAAAACATGGAGCACATCGCCGGAGCTTCCGCAGCCATCCAAAATATGCTTCTGGCAGCCACCGCATTGGAGATCCCAAACTACTGGTCTAGCGGAGGGGCTCTCCGTAGCCCAGAAGTGTTCGAGTTGATGGGAATTCCCAGCTCTCAAGTTCTGCTCGGTTCACTCTTCCTTTTCCCTAAAGAGCTTTCGAACGCCACCCTCAAGAGCGGTTCGCTTCGCCCTTCACGCAGCCCGCAAACCGACTGGGCGCGTTCGATAGAGCTCTAAAGGCCTCCGCGCCAACGCCTAGTCCAAGCCAGCAAAAGATCCCGTTTGGAGCGCTGATATTCCCTCTCGGAGCTGAACTGCTTCATCCTTTAGCCCATAATGGTGGACTTGAAAACCCACATGGCTAAAATCATGACTACCAAACTCGCATTCAACTCTCTCGCGACCGCTTGCGGATTCCTCGGCGCTGCGACCCTCAGCTTCGCCCAAAGCGGCTCCGAAGAGGTCATCGACCTTGCCCCCTTCGTCGTTTCCGGCGAAACCTACGCCTTCGGAGCCCAGAAGATCGTACACGTCACCGATAAGGACCTCGAGCGCCTGCAGGCCGTCGACCTCGCCGACATCTTCTCCCAAGACCCCTCCATCATGGTGGGCGGAGGCATCTCCGCCGCCGAAAAAATTTACGTGCGCGGCATCGAAGACAAGATGCTCAACGTCTCCATCGACGGAGCCACCCAAGCGGGCTACCTCTCCCACCACCAGGGACAGTACTCCATCGAGCCCGAGCTCCTGAAGTTCGCCGAAGCCGAGCCGGGCGCCGGAGCCGCTTCCGCCGGACCAGGCGCCCTCGCTGGCGTGATCCGCTTCGAAAACAAGGGCGCCGCCGACTTCCTCGAAGGCGACGACACCTTCGGCTCCTTCGCCAAAGCCAGCTACGGCAGCAACGGCGACCAGATCAAGCTCACCGGCGCCCTCTACGGAAACCTCAGCTCCACGATCTCCGGAGTCTTCGCCTACACGTATTCAGGATCCAACGACTACAAGGACGGCAACGGCGACACCGTAGAGCTCACCAGCAGCGACACTAACCGCGCCTTCCTCAAGCTCGACTCCCAGATCGACGCCAACCAGACGCTCGACTTCAGCTTCGAAGACCGCAGTAACGAAGGTACTTTCCGACACCGCCCTAACTTCTACGGCGACTTCAACCACCCGCGCGCCCCGAACGACCCGGTCTACATGGCTTTCGACCGCCAAACCGCCACCCTCGGCTACGGCTACGTCGCCAGCGACCGCAACGTCGACCTCAACGCCAAGCTCTACCACACCGACAACAGCATCGACCGCACCGGCCAATACGAGATGGGCTACGAGAGCCTCGGCTTCGACCTCTCCAACTCCTCCGCCTACGGCGACCACACCGTAAACTACGGCCTCAACTACCGCGACGACACCGCCTACTTCACCGGCAAGGGCCAAACCACCCTGCGCCCGCCCTTCTCCAACTTCCTCCCACCTCTCGTGTACAACACCATCCCTGACGAAACCATCGAGATCTTCGGCTTCTTCGCCCAAGACGAGTGGCAAGTCACCAACCAAGTCCAAGCCTCCTTCGGTATCCGCTGGGACGAATACAAGTACAACGACAAGGACGGCCAAAGCTTCAAGGACTCCGGCTTCTCGCCCAACCTCGGCATCAGCTTCGCCGCCACCGAAGAGCTCGACCTCAACGTAAGCTACGGCACCGCCTTCCGCGGCGTCACGCCCATCGACCTCATCACCGCCAACGAAGGCGGCGTCACCAACCACGACTCCATGGATCCCGAGTGGGCCCAAAACGCCGAAATCGGCTTCCAGTACGACAACGGCACCTACTTCGCCAACGGTACCCTCTACAAGCAGCGCATCGAAGACGTCATCCTCACCGGCCTGCCCCGCGGCAGCGCCACCTTCCGCGACAACGGCGGCGACCTCGAAGTCGACGGCTACGACTTCACCTTGGGCCTCCGCCAAGGCGAGCTCACCTCCAGCCTCGGCGTCTCCCACTCCAACCCCGAGCTCAACGGGCAAGCCCTCGTCGACACCGACTTCGGACTCGGCAGCTCCTACGGCCGTACTTGGAACGTCAATACAGCCTACGCCTTCCCGGACCTTAAGCTCAACCTCGGTTGGTCCCTCAACCTCGTCGAGAAGTACGACGAATCCCCCGAGCCCCTCGCCCACAAGCCCTCCTACTCCGTGCACGACTTCTACGCCCAGTGGGTCACCGGCGAGGACGAGAACATAGCCATCACCCTCACCATCGACAACGCCTTCGACAAGTACTACGTCGACCAAGCCACCGCCGGCTACAACGGTCAGCTCGCCCGAGTCGCCGGACTCGCCGCCCCCGGCCGCGACATCCGCCTCTCCACCTCCATCAAGTTCTAAACAGACACAATTTTTCATTGATCTTCGAAGCCGCCTCGCCCTCCGAGGCGGCTTTTCCATCAAACATCAGCTTCGCGTCCCTTAGTGCCCTTCGTGGGTAAAATGACATGCTCCGCAAAACCATTTTCTGGATACACCTCCTCTCCGGCCTGATCGCAGGCGCCGTTATAGCGATCATGTCCGCCACCGGCATCGCCATCGCCTTCGAGACAGAAATCCTCGACTGGGTCGACCGCGACCTCAGCAAGGTCGAAGTCCCAGCCGACGCCTCCACCAAACTCACCATCGACGAGCTACTCGCTCGCATCCCCGAGGCCTACCCAGATTTCAAGACCACCGCTTTCCAAACCTACCCCGCGGAAGACCAAGCCTACAGGTTCCTCCAAGGCCGCGACCGCATACTCTACGCCAACCCCTACACCGGTGAGTTCTCCGAGTCCCAAGCTGGGCCCGCCCACCACGTTCTCCACAGGCTCGAAGACTGGCATCGTTGGCTGGGAGCGAGCGAGGGTACGAACTCCACAGGACGCCTCATCACCGGCATCTCCAACTTCGCCTTCCTCATCCTTTGCCTCACCGGCCTCTACCTTTGGTTCCCCCGAGTCCTCAAGAGCCGTCTCTTCAAAAAGGCTCTCTTCTTCAACAAAAAGGCCCGAGGCAAAGCCCGTGACTTCAATTGGCACAACGTATTCGGAATCTGGAACCTGCCTGTGTTGATCGTTCTCGTCGCCACCGGGGTCGTCATTTCCTTCAACTGGGGCCACAAGCTCGTCTTCCAGGTCTTCGGCGAAGAACCGCCCCAATTCCGCGACTTCCGCATGCTCATGGTCAAAGCCCCCGCCATGCCCGAGCACCCCGCCGACGCCCAACCGCTTCCGTATCAGGAAATCGCTGACAAAGCGATTGCGGCCTTTCCCGATTACCAGTTGCTCTGGGTCAATTTCCCTCGTCCGCTACAGCCGGGCCAAGCAGTTCAGCCGCTCAACGTCGGTCTCTACCTGCCCGGTTTCTTCGAGCGCGAACGCTACACCCCCGTTTCCGTCGACCCCTTCACCGGAGAAGTCCTGCAAGCCACCCGCTTCGAAGACCGCTCCCCTGGCATGAAAGCCCGCGTCTGGGTCCGCTTCCTGCACACCGGCGAAGCCTTCGGCCTCTTCGGCAAGATCGTTGCAACCCTAGCAACCGCCGCGTCATTGATTCTTGTATACACGGGCTTCGCCCTCAGCTACCGCCGCTTCTTCTGAAACCGAAAAACCACTCCTAAACGCCCCGCCTAAAGTTCAAAGATTTCGCGACCGCTAAACGGATACAGCGACCTCGGCCCGCAATTGCTTGGCGGCTTCAACCATATTTTCGAGGGCCAAATCCACTTCCCTCCACCCGCGCGTCTTGAGCCCACAGTCTGGATTCACCCAAAGTCGCTCCTTCGGAATCCGTTCAGCCGCTTTCCTCATTAGACTCACCATGTGCTCAACGGTCGGGATATTCGGCGAATGGATGTCGTAGACTCCTGGTCCGATTTCGTTGGGATAGCGGAAGCGGTCAAATACATCCAACAGCTCCATGTCGGAACGCGAAGTCTCGATCGTGATGACGTCCGCATCCATCGCCGCTATCGACTCGATGATGTCGTTGAACTCAGAATAGCACATGTGAGTGTGAATCTGCGTTTCGTCACGCACGCCATTGGCCGCGATGCGAAACGATTCTACCGCCCAGTCGAGATACTCCCCCCACTGCGAACGCCGCAACGGCAGTCCTTCGCGCAACGCCGCTTCGTCAATTTGGATCACCTGGGCACCCGCCCGCTCCAAATCGAGAACCTCTTCCCGGATCGCCAAGGCCAACTGGTAGCAAGAAACGGAACGCGGCTGGTCGTCGCGCACAAAAGACCAATTCAAAATCGTCACCGGCCCCGTCAACATCCCCTTCATCGGTTTCTCGGTCAGGGACTGGGCGTAGCTGATCCACTCGACCGTCATCGCCTTGGGACGAGCGATGTCACCGAAGAGCAACGGTGGCTTCACGCAACGCGAACCGTAAGACTGCACCCAGCCAAAATCCGTGAACGCATAACCGTCGAGCTGCTCCCCAAAGTACTCCACCATATCGTTGCGTTCCGGCTCCCCGTGCACCAACACATCCAAGCCGAGCTCCTCTTGCTGCCGCACGCAACTCGCAATCTCCTCTCGCATCGTATTCAGATATACATCACGGCCAATCTTGCCCTTTTTGAACTGGCTGCGAGCCCGTCGAATTTCCTTAGTCTGCGGAAAGGACCCAATCGTCGTGGTAGGAAACTCCGGCAATTTCAAGATCTTCGCCTGTCGCGGAGCACGTTCCATAAAGGGACGCTTGCGACGACCCAGCTCGGGTGAGATTCCCTGCAACGCGTCTTGCACCTTCGGATTGTGAACTCGCTCGGAGCTACGCCGCGATTCAATCGCCTTCCTATTGTCCTCCAGCTCCTCACGCACCGCGTCTCGCCCCTCGTTCAAAGCAAGAGCGAGCACCCGCAACTCCTTCAGCTTCTGCTTGGCAAAAGCCAACCAGGAACGAATCTCCGCATCCAACCTATCCTCCGAATCCAGATCGACCGGTACATGCAAGAGCGAGCAGGACGGTGCTAACCAAAGCCGTCCCGCTAGCCTAGCCTTCAACGGTTCCAACCACTCCAAAGTCGCCTGAAGATCCGTCTTCCAAACGTTTCGGCCATTGATCACTCCCAGAGATACCACGCTCTCCTCGGGCATGGCCTCGATCAATGTATTCACTTCTTCGCGACCATTGATTGCATCCAGATGCACCCCCTCCACTGGAAGGTCCGCGAGCAAGGACAAATTTTCCTTCAAGCGCCCAAAGTAGGTCGCCAACAACAGTTTTACAGGACGAGCTCTCAGAGCCGCATAAGCCACCCGAAACGCCTCTTGCCATCTCTCGTCGAGATCCGTCACCAAAATCGGTTCGTCAACCTGTACCCACTCCGCTCCCCTCCTCGCAAGTGCGTCAAGCAATTCTGAATACACCGGCAACAAGCGGGACAAAAGCCCCAGCTTATCCGAACCGTCTTTCGACTTGCCCAGGGCCAGATAGCTCAGCGGCCCAATGATCACTGGTTTCGCAGACACTCTCGCCTCCGTCGCTTCCGCCAGCTGTGCGATCAGTCGACTCGCATCGAGTTCGAAACGAGTGTTCTCGGCGAACTCCGGCACGATGTAATGGTAGTTCGTATCGAACCACTTCGTCATCTCGCCCGCAGCCACGCCACCTCCGCAGCCACATTCCTCGGGTGCTCCCGCCCCCTGCGCCGCACGCCCGCGTGCCACCCGAAAGTAATTATCGAGCGGATCTCCACCCAAGCCCTGCACGCGCTGCGGCAGATTCCCCAGAGTGGCACTCATGTCCAAAACTTGGTCGTACAAAGAAAAGTCGCCCACCGGAACCAATCCGAGGCTCTCTTGCTCCCCCCAATGCCTCCGCCGGAGCTCGCCAGCGGTCGCCTGCAAATCTTCAAGCGAAGATGAGCCCCTCCAATAAGCCTCGAGGGCAAACTTCAATTCCCGCTTCTTCCCGATGCGAGGGTATCCAAGACTATGCGTCAAAATCCTATCCTGTGACATGCCAATATACTATCGCGAAATCCCTCATGCGCAAAATCGTTTGTTTCTATGTTCCTCATGCGCTAAGCGCATGTTAATAGAATCCAATCGCCTCCTCCCATGCTCGAAATCCGACACTTTCACCTCCTCACCAAACTCGCCGACGCCGGCAATCTCGCCCGAGCCGGACGCGAACTGCACCTCTCGCAACCTGCCGTCTCCCGCCAGATGGCCGACATCGAGGAACACGCCGGCGGACTCGTCTTCGAACGCAAAACAAAGCCCATCCGCTTCACCCCGCTCGGCTTCCGCCTGCTCGAAACCGCCTACAACGTCCTCTCGGCGCTCGACCGAAACGAACGGGACCTCGCCCGCCTGCGCGACGGCCAAGCCGGGCAACTCCGCATTGCGGTGGAGTGCCACTCCTGCTTCGACTGGCTCATGCCTTCCATGGACGCCTTCCGCCACGACTGGCCCGAAGTGGAGATGGACCTCATCGGCGGCTTCCACGAAGACCCCGTCGATCTCATCGACGCCGACAAGGCCGACCTCGCCATAGTCTCCCACGCCAAGCCCCGCAAAGGCATCGCCTACCATCCCCTTTTCCGCTACGAGGTGCGGGCCCTCCTTCCCCACCAACACCCGCTTTTGCAAAAGGACTACCTCACAGCCCAAGACTTCCGCAACGAAACCCTCATCACCTACCCCATCGACTGCGAACGCCTCGACATCCTTCGCGAGGTTCTCGGTCCCGCTGGCGTCACTCCCAAACGCCGCACCACCGAACTCACCGTCGCCATCCTGCAGCTAGTGGCCAGCGGACGCGGCATCGCCGCCATGGCCACTTGGGCCGTACAACCGTATTTGGACAGCAACTACATTGCCCAACTCCCAATCCGCCGCAACGGCCTCTTCGCCAACCTCTACATGGCTACCGACAAATCCCGCGGACAACTCGCCTACATGGAAGCCTTCCTCAAGCTCAACCGCGACACCTGCTTCACCACCCTACGCGGCATCGAGAAGATTTAAGCCCCGCTCCGCTCCTCAGCCGAATCTGTACCGTGGAGCAGTCTACCCTCCATAGCCGAAGGCAACGGACGGGCCTGCTCCAAGCCCTTCTCAAACAGCGGAACAGGCGATTCACTCTAGCTCCCTACTAGCGGCGAAGCCGCCTCTCTTTTTCGCTGAGCGAAAACGATAATCCTGTTCGGGGCGCCAAAAATCCCGCTCGGGGCAGAACTCTCGCCATATTTCATACATGATGTGACGCTCATTTCCATCCGCAAAACATGAGCTACCGTTCCTACATCAAACAAACGAGTTTCGCAGCTGCCCTCCTCCTCGCGCCTCTGGCCTTTTCTCAAGAGAATGATGTCGTCGAGCTCGATCCCTACCAAGTTGTAGCCGACCAGAATCCAGGCTTGGCTGATACCGACGCCCTCACTCATCTCGACCAAGAGCTCATCCAGAGCCAACAAGGCACCACTGCTGTCGACCTTTTCAACTACACCGCCGGTGTCACCGGGCTAAACGAAGGGGGACGCCAAGCCTTCCGTATCAACGTGCGCGGACTCGAAGGTTCCGGCCGCGTCGCCATCGACGTCGACGGCGCCCTGCAGAACCAGATCGACCATAACCATGGCTCCGCCACCACCCGCGTCATGGTCGACGGAGCCCTGCTCAAGTCCGCCTCCGTCATCCGCGGCCCCGCTTCCTCCAAAAAAGGGGGCGGCTCCCTCGCCGGCTCCGTCTCCTTCCGCACCATCGATCCCAGCGACTTGCTTCGCGGTCGCGCTACCGGCGGCCTCCTTTCAGGCGGCTACGAGCAAAACGGAGATGGTAAGCACGGCACTATCGCATCCGCCATCCAAGCCAACGAAAAATGGTCCTTCCTCGCAGCACTTTCCGCCCGCGAATTCGGTAACTACGAGAACGGCGAAGGCGAAGAGGTGCTCGCCTCCGGATCGAAATCCAACAGCCTGCTCCTCAAGTCAGAGTTCGAGTCAAACGATCAACAGAGCCTCAAACTCAGCTTCCAAAACAACGAAGCAGAGTACGAAGGCAGCGGAGCCTACGCCCGCGGCCAACTGCGTTATGGAAACACCAGCGCTGAAGACGTATCCACAAAAACATTAACCGCGAACTATTCCGCCACCAGCGACGCCATCGAGTGGCTCGACCTCAACGCCAACGCCTACCACACCACCAACGAGCGGATGGAAGAGCGCCTCGACACTGGAGCCCTAACCTTCCACGACATCGAAACCTACGGCTTCAGCCTACACAACTCTTCCCGCCTCCAACCAGGCCAAGTCTCGCACAACCTGAACTATGGCTTCGACCTTTTCCACGACGATCTCGTATCGCTCGAAGGCGAGGAATCCCTAAACTCCGAGGCCAGCAGGGATCCTGGCGGAACTCGCCAGCAAGCGGGGCTATTTCTCAATACCAGCCATATCGTCAATCCGAGCCTATCCCTATTCTCAGGGCTCCGCTACGACGATTTCGAAATGTCGGACAACAGCGGAGTCGAACTCTCTGGGGGAAACCTCTCCGGGCGTTTCGGAGTCGAATACTCGCCATTCTCCCGCCGCGATAAACTCAAGGACCTGACACTCTTCTCCAGCTACGGAACCGGTTTCCGCATCCCTACCCTCCGCGAAGCCTTTCTGTCCTCCGAGCCAAGCACGCGTCGCGGACAACTATCGCCCGGCACCAAGCCCAATCCCAATCTTGATCCCGAAACTTCCGAAACCTGGGAACTCGGCATCCAACGCCTCGTGCGTGGACTGTTCACCAACGAGGACATGCTGCGAGCCCGTATCGCCTACTACCAGCAAGACATCCTCGATCTCATCGGTAGCGTCGCTACGGACGACCCCGAGTACAATACCTTGTCCAACGTTGGCTCAGACTCTCTGGAAGGAATCGAGTTCGAGCTACGCTATTCCACTCCTCGCTACTTCCTCGGAGCCACCTACGACAAGCGCGACCGTGAAAAGGTCGGCACTGGCCTACCCGGCGACCCCATCCAAAACCAACCTTGGTCCGCCTTCCTCTTCGCCGGACTGCGACTCGCCGAAAACAAGCTCACCATCGGCGCCGAAACGAAATTCTCCGGAGCTTTCGAGCAAGACATGACAGACCAGACGAATCCAACCGTCGTCGAGCGCATGGTCCGCGACTCCTACCAGCTCGTTAACTTGTTCGCCAGCTACCAGCTCAACGAAACCACCAAGGTCAGCGCTCGCGTCGATAATCTCGCCGATAAGTCCTACCAAGTGTACCAAACCTTGGATACCGCTATGGGACGAAACGCCAAGATCGCCTTCGAATACAAGTTCTAAGTCGGTCCGCCAATCTCACTGAAGGCAGGAGCAACGTTTCTGCCTTTTCTCTCTTTCCGAACAACTAACGCAATTCCGTGAACTTCCGAAAAATAATTTTCTGGATACACCTAGCATTCGGCATCGTATCCGGCCTCATCATCGGCGCCCTCTGCGCCACTGGAGCCGCTCTCGCCTTCGAACACGAAGTCATCGCATGGGCAGAGCGGGACGTCACCCGCATCGCTCCCCCACAGCCCGACAGCCAGCCACTCGAGATCGACGAACTTCTATCTCGCGCTAAAGAGCAGCTCGCCCCCGAGTTAGCCGCAAGCCTCTCCGCAATCGTCGCCCAAAAGGATCCCAACACCGTCTGGAAGATCCAGCTCGGACGCCGTGACTTCCGCTACCTCAACCCCTACACTGGAGAGCTTTTCGAATCGCCCGCCACCGGAACACGACAGTTTTTCCGAACCATGTTCGCATGGCACCGCTGGCTCACCTCCAGCCAAGAGCACCGCTCCACCGGCAAGGCCATCACCGGCATCGCCAACCTCTCCTTCATCGGACTTGGCCTCACAGGACTCTACCTTTGGTTCCCCAAAGTTTGGAAATGGCGAATTTTTCGCTCCGTACTCCTGCTCAAGACTTCCGCCAAAGGCAAGGCACGTGATTTCAATTGGCACAACGTATTCGGATTCTGGGCACTCATTCCCATTCTGATCATGGCCATCACCGGCACCGTTTTTTCATACGGTTGGGCCCGCGATCTAGCAACCGATCTGCTTGGCCCCTCACGATCAAGAGCCCCGGTGGAACAAACATCGGAAACGGACGCGCCCCAGAGAGGGCGTCCACTCTCGCTTGAGAGTCGCTACCAGATCGCCCAGTCTTGGAATCAAAACTGGGAGAGCATCACCCTTCCCACTTCCTCGAGTCGACAAGGCAGAGGGGGAGAAGGTCAAGGCGGAGCTGCAGGCGGCCAAGATCGCCGCGGCGGTCAAGGAGCGGGTGAAGGCGGCCATTCTCACGGAGGTGGCGGAGGTCACTCTCATAGAAGCGTTGAAGACCAAAACCGCGGCGGCGGTGGCGGAGGAGCCTCCGGCCAAACGATCTCCATTGACCTAGCAGGCGATTGGTTCCCCCTCAGTCCTTCGCGCATCCTCATCGACCCGCGTTCTGGAGAAATCCTCGGTGAAGATCGCGCCTCCGAGTGGCCATTGAGCGCCAAACTACGGTCATCCATCCGGGCCATACACACTGGCGAAGCCGGACTTCTACCCGGCAAAACAATCGCCTTTCTCGGTTGCCTCGCCGGGATCGTACTTGTCTACACGGGCTTAGCCCTCAGCTGGAGACGCTTTTTTCCAAAACGAAAGAAGCTTAAAACTGAAGCCAGGAAAACCGCAGCAGAAAAGATCCCGATCGGAGTGTAGTTCATCCCGCTCGGGGTAGCGAAAGCGCACAAGATAGTTCAGTCTAGTGGGATACCAATCCCACATGACTGAACAGATGTCACCAAACTATAAATACAATTCAATTCTCGTAGCGGCTACCTTGCTCGGCTTCTCGAATCTTCTTTCCGCTCAGAGCGACGAGGTCTTCGACCTAGCTCCTTTCACCGTCCAGGCCGATGGCGTGCAAAAGATTCTCCAGATCACCGAGCGCGACCTCTCCCAGCGCCAGGCCACCGACCTGGAAGACGCCCTCTCGCTCGACCCGAGCATCACCGTCGGCGGCTCCACTGCCGTCGCCCAGAAAATCTACGTGCGCAGCATCGGCGAAGCCATGCTCAACGTCAGCGTGGACGGCGCGTCCCAATCCGGAGCCCTCTTCCACCACCTCGGACGCAACGTGCTCGAGCCCGAGCTGCTCAAGCGCGTCGAAATCCAGTCCGGCATCGGTAACGCCACCGACGGCCCCGGCGCCCTCGGCGGAGCCATCCGCTTCGTCACCAAGGACCCGTCCGACCTCCTCCGCGACGACCAGCAGTTCGGCGGCCTCTTCAAGTACGGCTATTTCGACAACACCGACGGCTTCAAAGCCAGCGGCACCGTGTATGGACAATTTAACGACGCTTGGAGCGGACTCGCCAGCTACGTCACCTCCGAGCACGAAGACCTCGAAGACGCCGACGGCAACGCCTCCCCCGGTTCCAACTCCGAGCAGGAAGTCCTCTTCGGCAAGATCGTAGGCGAGCTCAGCAACGGCCAGCGCCTCGAGTTCAGCTACGAAAACATCCTCGAGTCCGGCGACCACCTCCGCCGCCCCGAATGGTCCTTCGTCGGCCCAGGAAATCCACTCCTCTACCTCGAATCCGAGCGCAACACCGCCGTGCTCAGCTACACGCTCGACTCCGAGCAAAACGAATGGCTCAACCTCGACACCCGCCTCAGCTTCACCGAAGGCGAAATCCGTCAAGGTGCCGAGGACCCCTACCACGGCAACATCGAGAGCAAGCAGCTCTACCTCGCCAACTCCCAAAACGCCGGCATCCACGAGTTCACCTACGGCCTCGACTACCGTGAGGACAAGATCGTATCCGGCACCCTCGGAGCAGGCTTCGACGGCCAAGAGGACGCCGACGTGAAAGGCCTCTTCATCCAAGACCGCATCCAAGCCTCGGAAAACCTCGTCGTCACCCTCGGAGCCCGCTTCGACGACTACGAGCTCAACGACCTGCAAGGCCAGAAGATCAGCAACGACGACTTCAGCCCGAACCTCGGCGTCGTCTACACCGTCTCGCCCGAAGTCACCATCACCGCCGGCTCAGCCAGCGCTTTCCGCGGTCCAGAAATCAACGACGCCTTCAAGCTCTGGGAATGGAACGGCCGCTACGGTTCCAACAACGACCCCGACCTGAAAGGCGAGTCGGCCCGCAACAACGAAGTCGCCATCAACTACGCCAAGGACGGATTCTCCTTCGAGTTCGGACTCTTCAAGAACAAGATCGACGACATCATCGTAAACACCGAAGAAGCCGACAAGGACGCGCTCCGCTCCGTCCCCTGGGGCACCTTCTACACCAACCTCGGACAACTCGAGACCGAAGGCTTCTACGCCCGCACCAGCTACAGCGCCGACAACTACAACATAAGCCTCCTGTATGACAATGCGGATACAACCGTCAACGGACACCAAGCCACCCGCTACCAGTACGGCTCCATCGCCGCCACCATGGGCAGCACCTGGGTCCTCGACGCTTTCTACAAAGCCAGCCCGCAGCTCGACCTCGGCTGGAACGTACGCCTCGTGGAAGGAGTCGACGACATCCAAGTCCTGATCCCCTCCACCGCCTACGGCGACACCACCGGCAGCATCGACAAGCCCGGCTACAGCACCCACGACTTCTACCTCGGCTGGACGCCAAGCTTCGTCGAAAACGTGACGCTCAACCTCACCGTGAAGAACGTCTTCGACAAGCTCTACCGCAGCCACGGCAGCATGGAAGACTTCTCCCACATCCCCGACTACGAGTCCATCATCGGAGCCTACGAACCCGGCCGCGACATCCGCCTCTCGGCCTCCTACAAGTTCTAGTGAGAAACAGATTAGGCTGTATTCATTGATCCCAAGCCGCCTCGACTTAGAGGCGGCTTTTTCAACCCCTTGTAGGAGCGTGCTTGCCACGCGATATCCTCTGTCCAAGTAACCTCCATGTTCCGAAAAACCATATTCTGGATACACCTCGTATCCGCCTTGATCTCCGGCATCGTTATCGCCGTCATGTCCATCACCGGCATCGGCATCGCCTTCGAGGAGGAGATCTTCGCTTGGATCGACCGCGACATCTCCCAAGTCGAAGCGCCTGCCAACGCTCAGGCCAAGCCTCTCGAAGATCTTCTGCAAATCGTCGCCGAAAAAGAGCCCGACTTTAAAACAGGTTACATCCGCGTGCCCAGCGCCTCGGACGCCGCCTACCAATTCATGGTCAGCTACGGCGACCCGCTCTACGTCAACCAATACACCGGAGAGCTCGCCTACACCAAAACCGAGACGGCACACGAGATCATCCAAGTCATGGAAGTCCTCCACCGATTCTTCGGATTCCACGGCGAAGAAACGTGGATCATCGGCCGCCACATCAACGGAGCCGCCAACCTCGCCTTTCTTCTCCTCTGCCTCACTGGCCTCTACCTCTGGACGCCCCGCGTCCTGAAGTGGCGCCTTTTCAAAAACGGACTCTTTCTCAAAAAGAAGTCCTCCGGAAAAGCCCGCGACTGGAACTGGCACAACGTATTCGGGTTTTGGAGCCTGCCTGGACTTGTCGTCCTCTCCGCCACCGCCGTCGTCATTTCCTACGAATGGGGCCATAAAATCCCCTTCGCCCTCTTCGGCGAAGAAGCCACCGAAGGCCGCGCCTTCAACATGATGAAAGCCGAACCCGCCCAAACCCCAACGCCTCCCGAAGGAGCGCAGCCCATCCCACTCGACCAGCTCATCCAATCCACCAAAGACGCCTACCCCGAGTGGACCAGCATCGGTTTCGCCCTCCCAAAGCCCGCTGCAGATGGCGAAGTCTCCCGCCCCGTCACCCTCAATCTCGTCGAGCCCGACTACATGCCCAACCGAGCGTGGACTCCTGTGGAGGTTGATCCCTACACCGGCAAGATTCTCAAAGCCATTGACTTCTACGAACGCAGCCCCGGCTTGCGAGCACGCGTCTGGGTACGCTTCATCCACACCGGCGCCGGTTTCGGCTTCTGGGGCAAAGTTATCGCCAGCCTCTTCACCGCCGCGTCATTGGTTCTCGTATACACCGGATTCGCCCTCAGCTACCGCCGCTTCTTCCGCTAGTCAGTCCCGTGGAAAGCGTCGAATGTCGCATGCGACGTAGCGCTGAGCTTCAGCCAGCGACCGCAGTGGTCGGATCATTCAGCGCGAAACGCCGGCTAAAGCGCGGCGCTACCTTTGCCACTTCCCACAACCCACCCTACTTCCCAAACAAAAAAAAGAGGATGGCGAACCAACGCCATCCTCCGTTTCGAAATCGATTTTCGATCGCTTAGCTGATCAAAGCTTCCCGCGGGGGAGCGAACTTCGTCAGCTTGATGCCTTCAACGGCCACCTTGTACTCATCCATATTGGGAATACGTCCAAGTATCGCGGAAAGCACTACAACCGGGGTCGACGCCAGCAGCGACTCGCCCTTCTTGCGCTCGGAGTCCTCCACCACGCGGCCTTGGAAAAGGCGAGTGGAGGTAGCCAACACGGTGTCGCCCTTGGCCGCCTTCTCCTGGTTGCCCATGCAGAGGTTACAACCGGGACGTTCCAAGTACATCATGTTTTCGTATTCGGTACGAGCGCTGCCCTTGGGAGCGTCGTCGTTGAATTCGAATCCTGAATACTTCTGCAAGATATCCCAGTCGCCTTCCGCCTTGAGCTCGTCGATAATGTTGTAAGTCGGAGCCGCTACTACGAGAGGAGCGTTGAAGGTAACCTTGCCCTGTTCCGCTTCCAAGTTTTTGAGCATCTGAGCGACAATCTTGAGGTCGCCCTTGTGCACCATGCAGGAGCCGACAAATCCAAGGTCCACCTTCTTTTCGCCACCGTAGTAGGAAACGCCGCGAATCGTGTCGTGCGTGTAACGCTTGGATACGTCTTCGTTGTTCACGTCCGGGTCCGCGATCATTGGCTCCTCGATCAAGTCGAGATCCACCACGAATTCCGCGGAGTACTTGGCATCGGCATCCGGCGTCAAAGCGGGCTTGATACCGGTCTTGATTTCCTTGATTCGCTCGTTCGCCTTGTCGACCAAACCTTGCAGGACCTGGTTGTCGTTATCCATGCCCTTTTCGATCATGATCTGGATACGGCTCTTGGCGATTTCCAGCGACTCGATCAATGTATCATCCTGGGAAATACAGATCGATGCCTTGGCCTTCATTTCCGCTGTCCAGTCCGTAAAGGTAAAGGCCTGGTCCGCTGGCAATGTGCCGATGTGCACCTCGATCACGCGACCTTGGAAAACGTTTTCCCCGAACTTCTTGAGCATCTGGGCCTGGGTCGCATGAACCACGTCACGGAAGTCCATGTGGTCCTTCAAGTCGCCCTTGAAGGTAACCTTGACCGACTCGGGAATCGGCATTGTCGCCTCGCCCGTGGCCAGGGCAAGCGCCACCGTGCCGGAGTCCGCTCCGAAGGCCACGCCCTTGGACATGCGGGTGTGGGAATCGCCACCAATGATGATCGCCCAGTCGTCCACCGTCAGGTCGTTCAAGACCTTGTGGATCACGTCGGTCATGGCATGGTACTGCCCCTTCGGGTCGCGGGCCGTGATCAATCCAAATCCGTGCATGAACTTCATCAAGCGCGGAATGTTGGCCTGAGCCTTCTTGTCCCAAACCGATGCGGTGTGGCAACCCGACTGGTAAGCCCCGTCCACTGTCGGCGAAATAACCGTCGCCGCCATGGCTTCGAGCTCCTGGGAAGTCATGAGGCCCGTGGTGTCTTGCGAGCCAACGATGTTCACCTTTACACGAACGTCGGAACCGGCGTGCAAAACAGCGCCCTTGGTCACGCCGACCGCGTTCTTGTTGAAGATCTTCTCTACCGCGGTGAGGCCTTGGCCCTCGTGGGAGATTTCCTTCGAGGGAGCGAAGACCGGCTCTGGCTTAACGCCTAAGGTCGACGCGGCAAAGCTCTGTAGTTTCTTACCGAATACAACAGAGTACGAGCCGCCTGCCTTGATAAACTCGAGCTTCTGGGGAGTAAGAGCAGAAGAAATGTCCACCAGCTCCTGGTCGCCGTTGTAGAGCTTCTTCTTCTTGGTGTTGATAGTGAGAACGGTTCCGGTCGCTACGGAGTACGCTTGCTCGAGAACGGGGTCGCCCGCCTCGTTGAGGACTGGCTTGCCATTCGCGTCGAGCTTCTTGACCCAATTCTTGAGATCGAGGCCGATACCGCCGGTCACGTCGACCGTCGTCAAGAAGATCGGCGAGATGCCATTCGTGCCCGCCACGATCGGGGCGATGTTCACGAAGGGAACGTACGGGCTGGCTTGCTTGCCGGTCCAGAGCGCCACGTTGTTGACGCCAGACATGCGCGAGGAACCGACCCCCATGGTTCCCTTTTCCGCGATGAGCATCACGCGCTTTCCCGGATGCGCCTTCTGCAGCTCTTGAATCTCCGCCTGGGCTTCCGGAGAAATCATGCACTTGCCGTGCAGCTCCCGGTCCGAGCGGGAGTGGGCTTGGTTGCCGGGAGAGAGCAAGTCGGTGGAAATATCGCCTTCCGCCGCGATGTAGGTGACGACCTTGATTTCTTCCTCCACGTCAGGGAGCTTGGTGAAGAATTCCGCCTTGGCGTAGCTGGCAAGGATGTCAGCCGCCACTGGGTTGCCCTGCTGATAGGCTGCCTTCAATCGATCCGTGTCGGCCTCGTAGAGAAACACTTGAGTCTTGAGAACCGCAGCCGCCTCCTGAGCGATCGCTTCGTCGCTGCCCAAGGCAAGATCGAGCAAAACCTCCACCGAAGGCCCACCCTTCATGTGCGAGAGCAACTCGAAAGCGAAGGCAGGCGTGATTTCCGCGACCTCCACCTCACCGAGGATGATTTCCTTCAAAAACTTCGCCTTCACGCCCGCAGCGCTCGTTGTTCCAGGCAAAGTGTTATAAATGA
The DNA here is from genome assembly GCF_014803405.1 of Pelagicoccus enzymogenes. NCBI lineage: Bacteria > Pseudomonadati > Verrucomicrobiota > Opitutia > Puniceicoccales > Pelagicoccaceae > Pelagicoccus > Pelagicoccus enzymogenes. The sequence continues at coordinate 245,127 of NZ_JACYFG010000051.1, read as the reverse complement.
GAAACTTGAGAGAATCCTCCCTCGCTTCGTGACCGGAGTCCTTGATCTGCGAGATGATCTCAGCAAGCAATTCCCCACCGTCAATCGGCTTGGGGCTCAAGCCTTGTTCCTTACGCTCTTCGATCTCCTTTAGGTAGTCTGTATACGAGTCCATTTGCGCTATGCCAAATGCCTATCCACCGAGATATGTTCAAGCAGAATTTGCCTACACCCGGAGCGTAGCGAGGACAGGGCAGACGAAAACGCCAGGCCCCCATCCACCCACGCAACACCCATACCTCCCACCAACTGTTCCCAGCGATTGGCGAGGAGCAAGCATCCTAACCTCGCCACCTCCCCCTTCCCGCACGCGGAGCTCAGACCAGAACGGCGTCCTATTTGCGAACGTGTCTCATTTGCATTTGACAGTAATTTCGGCTCAAGCTACATCGGCTTTTTCGCTAAATTGAGATGGAGGAACCGATTCAGAGCGCCTTGACCAAAGAGACGACCTATTGCCCGTTCAAGGCTCCGTCGCGCTCCCTCGCCCCTTCGAGCGGTTCGCCCGTAGAGCTCAAGCGCTTCGAGCAACGGCCCGGCATGAGCTTCGTGCGGGCCACCGTCTCCGACGCGCTCGCCACCGCCATCGACTGGCCCGCCCGCTCCTTCCTGCAGATCGCCTTCGTGGCGCGAGGTTCGCTCCTTGTCCTCCAAGGAGGCGAGGACGAAAAGAGCTGCCAGGCAGGCGACTGGCTACTCATCAAGCCAGCGCAGGTCCCCTTGACGTTCCGCCCCCTCGAGCCCACTCAGCTGCTCTGGATCGGCTTCGACCAGCAAGCCAGCCAAGGGCTCACCGGCTTTTCCGACACGCTTTCACCCAAGCTGATAGACTCCAGCACCCCACACCTCAGCAACCACCCCAGCACCGGGCGACTCCTCTCCATCGCCCTGGAGCTCGCCGCCCTCGAAGGCGACAATACCCGCGAACGCCTCCTCATCGAGTCCAAGTCGCTGGAATGGCTAGCCCTCATTCTCGACCAACCTGTCTTCTCCCCTTGCCGGGCCATCGCTCCCTTGCGCGACGCCCGCGAGGCAAACGCCCTCGCCGCCGCCGCTCGCCTCATGGAGCAACGCTACTCCGAGGAACATTCCATCGCCAATCTCAGCCGCGCCGTGCACCTCAACGAGTTCAAGCTCAAGCGCGGCTTCAAGGAACACTACGGCACCACCATCTTCGGCTACCTTCGCAAAGTCCGCATGGAAAAAGCCCGCGAGATGCTGCGATCCCCCAACGCCTCCGTGATCGAAACCGCCAACGCCGTCGGCTACTCCAACCCCAGCCACTTTGCCCGCGCTTTCAAGCAAGCCTTCGGCATCAACCCCAGCGAAGCCATCGCTAGCTAATCCCATGACCCCGACTTTATTTGCCCAAAATCCCGCTCGGAGCTGCCCAAATCCCGCTCGGGGTGGCGAGACCCAAAAAAATCAGGCATACTGCACTCACATTTTTCGGAAACACTATGTCATTAGAGGGGACGGTTCGTTGGCGCGAACCGTCCATTCTAGCATCTGAGATGAAGCTAAAAATCAAGTCACTCTGCGGCCTCAAAAAAGCCGCCATCAAAGAACACTTCGAAGAAATCCAGCTTCTGGTCGCCCGTCCGCGCTACGTCTGCAGCAAGTGCGCCCGCGTCGCCGGATGCGGCAGCCACCTCTGCAAGGCCCGCAAGCTCAGCGCCTAGCCGCGCAAGATTCACTTCCGAGCACTCGACAAGCCGCCCGGCTCGTTGCACCCTGAGAACATGAATCTTTCCAAAGAACTTACCGACGCCCTCAACGAACAGATCGGCATGGAATTCCAGGCCTTCTATTCCTATCTTTCCATGGCCTCCTACTTCGAAGCCAACGCCTGGGACGGTTTCGCTAGCTGGATGTCCACCCAGAGCGACGAGGAGCGCGTGCACGCCATGAAGTTCTACGCTTACCTGCTCGACCGCGGAGCCACCGTCTCCTTGCCCGCCATCGAAGCGCCAAAGAAGGACTTCGACACTCCCCTCTCCGTTTTCGAGGCCAGCCTCGCCCAGGAGAAGAAAGTCACTGCCTCCATCAACAAGCTCTACAAGATCGCCCACAGCTGCGACGACTACGCCACCGTCTCCTTCCTGAAGTGGTTCATCGACGAACAGGTCGAAGAGGAAAAGAGCGTCGGCGACATGATCGACAAGCTGAAGCGAGCCGAGGGCAATACGGAGGCCATGTTCATGCTGGACCGCCTCGCCGGCGAACGCACCCCCGAAGCCGAATAAGCGCAGCGACCGAACTCAAAGCATTTAATTCAAAGCGCCGCCCGCCAGCGGCGCTTTTTCTTTACATCGGAGGCGGACCGCCCCCGGTCCACCACGACTGCCGCCGCCACCTGGCCTACGCCCGCCACCCATGCCGCCTCCCATAGGACGCCCGCCCGCCTCCTGCTTGTAAGCACCTGGCAAGGTCAAAAACGACACCTCTAGCTCCAAGGCTTCCACCTTGCTGGCAACGATCGAAAAAGCGTTCTTGCCTTTCCCTTTCGGAACTTCGATCGAGAGCGGGATTCCTCCCTCCCGCCTCCGGAAGTAAAGGGCCAACAACTGCTCCTTGCCCTCAAAACCACGCAATCGAGGCAACGCCTCAAACGGAATCTCCCCCAACTCATCCGTCCAAGCGAAAAGCAGCTTCTTGCCGGGTCCCCGCAATTCCTCCACCGCCAGCTCGAAGGCGAGCAAAGTCACCGGCTCCTCATCTCGCGAAAGCGCTTTGCCAAGATCCAAACCCTTCTCCCCCTTCTTCTTCATGCCCCCCGGCGGCGGACCTCCCGGCCCCATCCGTCGCATCCCGCCCAAGCGACGATAGCTCTCTCCGCCCTCGTTCACCAAATAGGCCTCGCCCGTCTCGAGATTTCCCATGCGCAACTCGTATAATTGAGGCCCGCTCCGCAGCTCCGACCGCCAAGACTGCCCCTTCAGCCAAATCGTGTAGGTCATATCCATGCCAGCACTGTTCACCGCATAATCGATACGGCCCACAAACGGCTCGTCCGCCCGCGCGAACAAAGCCCCAGACAAAAAAACGAAACAGAGAAAGACGAGAGGAGATTTCATCCCCCACCCGACCCGATTCAACTCAAGCCGTTGCAAGCAAAAGCCAACATTACAAAAATGTAATCCCTAGCCTCTCAGGATTCCTCCTCGACCTGCACGTAAAACGGACCGGACACCTGCTCGAGAACCGCGTAGTTGCGAATACGTTGGATCGTCGCTGCCGTGAGCCAATTCCCCGCTTCCACCAGGAGCACGCCGTTCACCGTGTAGATGTCCGAAAGCACCACATGCCCCGGCTTCAAACTGTCCAGCTCCAGCGAATGAACTGGCTTCTCCTTGGAGATCGAAGTCGAGAGATAGTCGGGATAATACTTGAAACAAAGCTCCAGAACCTGCGGGTCGTAATGCCCCGTCCGCGAACGCATCTTTTCATGTGCCGCGGCACCTGAAACGCCTTCCCGCTCCAGCTCCATCCGATCCTCGAATACCCGCAGCAAACGAGCCCCCAAAGGAATCGACTGCCCCGCGACCTCGTCTTTCGGAAAGCCTGTCCCGTCGAAGTTCTTCCGCTGGTACTTGATCATGTTGGCGATCTTCCCAAGCTTCGGCACTCCCGAAACCAAATCGTATCCAATAACTGGAACACCTCGAACCACACTAGACTCGTGTCCCGTCAGGCTCTCGCCCGACTCCAGTTTCGAAATTAGCTCTGAGGGCAAAGAAGTGTATCCAATCGAAGACAACAACGCCGCGACTTCGTACTGCCACGGACTCTTCATCTTCAAGACTTCCATAAACGGAATCAAACTCGCCTTCAGCCTCTGCCCCCGCCCCAAGGCAAACGGAGCCACCATCCCCAAAACGTCCGTCAACACCTTCACGCAGCCCGCCACCGTGCGCTGCAGGTCATTGTGCTCGAGCTTCATCAACTCGTAGTGATGCCCCGCATCGTTGATCGCACCGATCAAATCCTCAACCGAGCAAGGCTTGTTCAAGAACCGATACACGTGCCCACGGTTCACCGCCTCCGTCGCCGTCTCCTGGTCCGCATTGCCCGTCAACATGATGCGAGCCGAATCCGGCGACATCTCGATCGCCTTCTCCAAAAATTCGATACCGTTCATCCCCGGCATCTTCATGTCGGAAACGATCACCCCAAAGGGTCCTTCCTTCTCCAAAATCTTCAAGGCCGCCTTGGCCGAGTCAGCCATCGACAGATCAAATCGCTTGCGCAAGTTCCTGCGAAAGGCCGCCAGGACACTCGCGTTGTCGTCTACAAAAAGCACTTTCATAAAGCTACCTCTCCAAATAACAAATCAGACTGCGCTCGAATCCACGTCCTCGATCGGCAAGAACACCCGAAAGGTGGAACCTTTGCCCACTTCGCTTTCGCAATCGATCCTTCCCCCATGCGTATTCACTACGATATTACGTACCATCGCAAGCCCTTGCCCTGTCCCCTTGCCCACGTCCTTCGTAGTGAAAAACGGCTCAAAGATGCGTGACTTCACCTCTTCCGCCATCCCGATCCCCGTATCGCTCACTTCAATACAAACGCAGGTTCCCTCCACCCGCGTCTTTAGACCAATAGCGCCCACCCGCGAATCCGTCGCCGCGATAGCGTGGGCCGCGTTCACCAGCAAGTTCAACACCACTTGATTAACCTGGTCTACAATGCACGAAACCTCCGGCAAATCCGCATCCAACTGCAGATCGATCTCCGCCACTCCTTTCCACTCATTCCGCGAAACGTTCAAGGTGTTTTCGATCGCCCGATTCAAGTCCGACTTAGTCTTTTCCGGAGAGGACGGATACGAGAATTCCTTCATCGATCCAACAATTTTCGCGATCTGCCCCAGTCCAGCTAAGCTTTGCTCGATCGTTTGTGGAATTTCCTCCTTTAGGAATCCCATGTCGGCCAATTCCATTGCCTCCTCCAGAGCCACCCTCTCTGCATCCACCTCCTGGATACCCTTCACGCGATTCAGCAAACTATCTACACAACTGAACACGTTCCCGATGTCCGCAAATGCGTCGCCCAGAAACTTCACGTTATCGGCAACGAACTGCGTCGGGGTGTTAATCTCGTGGGCGACACCCGCCGCCAAAGACCCGATAGCCTCTAATCGCTGGGCCAGCTGTAATCGAAGTTCCAAGTCCTTTCGTACCTCCTCCTCGCACTTCTTGCGCGTGATGTCCCGCGAAATGCCAAAGGTCCCCACTAGATTTCCTTCCGCATCGTAAAACGGGAGCTTCGTGGTAGAAGCCCAAGTGACCGACTGGTCCCCCCAGACTTCCTTCTCCTCCTTGTCCAGTATCGGCTCACCCGTTTCGAGGATCCTCTGCTCGTCCTCGTAGGAAGCGGACGCATGGGCCACCCCAAAAAAATGGAAGTCAGTCTTGCCAATCACCTCGTGCGGATACTTCAGCCCGAAGCGCCGGATCAGGCTATCGCTCGCCCGCAGGAAGCGGCTCTCCTTGTCCTTGAAGTAAATGGCGTCCTTCGTGTGCCCCAGCAGAGCGAACAAGAGCTCTCTCTCCTTCCACCCTCTCATCGTCTTGAAAGTCGAATGCGTCAGCGGCTCTCCCTGCAGGAAAAGGTATCGCCCCTCCAGCCCGTCATCCGGCGAATTCCGCCAAAAAGTAACCTCCGCCGGAATGTCCCCGCCCCACAAATCCCGCAAGGTAAGCGTTCCGCTCCAAGCTCCCGAAACCTGCAGCATCGGAAAAACCTGCGAGTCGAAGATCCGCCGCGACTGTAAGGAAACCACATCCGACAAAACGAAATCCTCCGACAAGCTACCGCCCTCGAAAACCGGGCTCAAAATCTTCTGCCCGATCGCGTTCACGAAGGCGACCCTCAGGTCCGGATAAGAAAAAACTAGCCCCAAGGAACTGTCTCCTAATACGCCCCGCCCTTCCAAGAGCGAACTCATACACTGCACCAAGCGAGCATCCGCCGTACCGCACACACCCCCGTCGGGAGCTCCGTAATCCTTTCCGTTATCAATCATCTCTGGGGTAAAAAAACAGGGCATGCCTCCCGAATGGTCCCAACAAAGACCGCCCGAGCACATTCCACCATTCGACAAACGAAAGCCCGAAATCAAACCGCCACCACCCCTCAAGCAATCGATTAACAAGCTCTTATCGAATAAATCGCCCCGACTAAGGAACTCTCCCCAGCCCCAGATAGCCAAGCCGAGCAAGGCCAGAGCAAACCTTGCCAATCCGAACTCCCGCGCCATACCGTCTACCAAAGACTCGACCCAAGCCATGGCCAACCACGTCCCATCACTCACCCACACCCACACCTTCGGACAAGACAAGCAAAAGTCCGGCGAGAAACGCACCCTGGTCGTCATCGCCATCACCTTGGTGATGATGGTTGTCGAAATCACCGCCGGCACCGTTTTCGGCTCCATGGCCCTGCTCGCCGACGGCCTGCACATGGCCTCCCACAGCGCCGCCCTCGCCATCACTGCCTTCGCCTACATCTACGCTCGCAAGAACGCCGCCAATCCAAAGTTCAGCTTCGGCACCGGCAAAGTGAACTCCTTAGGCGGCTTCACCGGCGCCCTGCTGCTCGCAGGCTTCGCCCTCATGATGGCATGGGAGAGCGTCGACCGACTCCTCAACCCAGTAGAAATCCAATTCAACTGGGCCATCGGCGTCGCCATCATCGGTCTTGTCGTCAACGGAGCCAGCATGTTCATCCTCGGCGACCATCACCACCACCACGGGCATGGGCACGACCATCATCACCACGGGCACCATCACCACGACCACCATCACGAAGGCCACGAGCACGATCAAAACCTGCGCTCCGCTTACTTGCACGTCATGGCCGACGCCTTGACCTCCGTTACCGCCATATTCGCCCTCCTCGCAGCCAAATACTTCGGCTGGATATGGATGGACCCCGTCATGGGCATCATCGGCTCCGCTCTCGTTGCCAACTGGTCAATCGGGCTCATCCGCAGCTCCAGCCGTACCTTGCTTGACTACCAGGCCCCGCAAGAGGCGATCGACGCCGTGAGTCAAGCGATCGAAACCGAAACCGAAAAAGTAACCGACCTCCACCTGTGGTCCATCGGTCCAGGGATCTACAGCGCCATGCTCACCATCGTAGCCGAGCGCCCCGCCACGCCCAACATCTACAAAGCCCGCATTCCGCAAGACCTCGGCATCGTGCACGTAACCATCGAGGTCCACCCGAAAGACTAGCGCGCCAGTCCCCATTGCCCCAAAGCAAACCAGCCGGGGCGACCGCGCCAACTTTCACCCTTCACTTTTCAATCTTTCCGCCCCAGCCTCTGCGACTTTCGAAAACCGAACCCTTTTAGAAAGCCGTGGAAACTCCCGAAAACCCAAACACCAACGAATCTCCCAAGCACCCACTGGCAGCAGTGCAGGAGGCCATCGCCAAGGCCGACGCCATCGCCCAGCGCGACCGCAACGCCTACGCAGAAGCCGTCAAAGGTTTCGACCACGCCCTCGAGCTCCTCGCCGCCCCCGAGGTAGAGGAGTCCGACGCCAAACGCCACCTATCCGGATGGGCTGAGATGGGCAAAGCCAACGCCTACTCGAATTCCGACACCCAAGAAGGTATCGAGAAGGCCATCGCAGGCTACCAAGTCGCCCTCAAGCACTTCGAGTCCATCGAGGACCAAAAGGACTCCCACAAGGCCGACATCGCCGCCGTCTGGGGAAACATCGGGCACACCCAATCCCGCGTCCCCGCAAAGGAAACGCTCGAACAGGCAACCAACTGCTTTCGCCAATCCGCAGTCATCCTCGAGGAACTCCCCTGGAAGGAAACCCCACGCTACCGCCACCAGCTCGCCGCTACCTACCTCAACCTCGGCAACGTCTACGCCCGACAGAGCAATCCCCAAAAACCGGAGCAACGCACTGTAGACGCCTACGAAAAAGCCCTCGAGGTCATTGGCGACCTCCCCGTCGAAGAAGCTCCCATCGGGGCCCTCGTGGCCAGCGTGCGCGCCAGCCTCGGCCGCGCTCTCATGTGGAGCGCCGACGCTTCCAACCTCAAGCTCGCCATCGCCTCCTTCGACGAAACCATCAAAGTGCTCGCCGGCATCAAGGAAAAGAAAGACCCGCGCCTCGTCATCGAGATGGGATCCGCCCACGCCAACCGAGCCAACCTTTTCAGCAGGGCCCAACCGACGAACGAAACCGTTCAGGAAACCATCAAGTCCTCCGAGTTCGCCCTCAAGATCGCCGAACCAAACGAGAAGACCCATCTCGGCGCCGCGGAAATTTCCCTCAGCGCTCGCCGCTCCTATTGCCACGCCTTCGGCATGCTCATCGGCAACCAGCCGCCGGAAGCCCAAGCGGAGATCCACGACAAAGCCTCCGACCTCCTCGAAGACGGCCTCAAGCTCGTCGCATTCTGGGAAGAAAAAGGCGCCCAAGGCCTTCGCCAAGCCGCCCAACACCTCTTCCACCTCGGCTGCGCCTTCTACTGCACCCAACAACCTCACTTCTTGCCCGAGTTCATCAAAGAGAACCTCGACGCCGAAAATCCGGACCCCGTCATGCGCCAGTCCGCCGAGAAGACAGTGGCCGAAGCCATCGACCGTATCCAAAAATCCGATGCGAAAGACAGCGAGGTCGCAGACGCCCTGAGAAGCACTCTCGACTCCCTCAAGGCACAAGCCTCCTAAATCGATCCAAGGTGGGTCGGCCGCTCCGCGGGCGACAAGCAAGCCGCAGCCCCCAAAAGGCAGCGGCTTTTTAACAGCCTCCCCCCCTTCGGATTTGCCCGGCTCACGCCGCCTGCGGCCGAAACCCTTTCCATAGCAAAGCGAAGGCAGCTACAGCCAAACCAGCGCACATGAGATAGATCAGGCGTTGATCGACGCCGGCCACATGGCCAGAAATCGCCGTACCCACAAAACGACTACTGCCCACCACCAGCATCGTATAAACGCCTTGAATCGAATTCCGGTTCGATTCGTTCGCGAGCCCGTTCACAACGTTTGGCGGAATCACCATCATCGAGCAGATCATGGCCCCGTGAAAAACCTGGGCGCCAATCGCCACCCACAAAACCGGGAAAGCGTACATCAACGAAAAACGAACGACCGTGAACGCGACCCCTCCCAACATGACCGCTCGCAAGCCCCAACGTTTTTCCAGACGAGTGAGGGCCAGGATGCAAAACACTTCGATCAATGCGCCCGACAAAATGACGATGCCCAGCCAATGCCGGGCAAGCCCCAGGTCCTCCACTAAAAAAACGGGATACATCGTATGATAGCCCGCGGAAGCGCAGAGCAGCAAAAACATTGCGACCGTGAACGACGCGGAACGCTTGCTGAACAATGCCTTCAACGCCTCTCCCGTGGGAAGCCCCTTCGAACGCTTCGCCAATTCCCGTTTCCCCCGCTGAGGCAAAAACCACGTATTCACAAAAAGGATGCCAAAGCAAAAAACGCCCGCCCAAATCGGCAAGCTAACATCTCCCGTCATGCGGATCGGAAAAAACAGCAAGGCAAGTATCCCTACGTATCCATAAGTTCCCCACACCCGCACTTGACTGTATTCCAATGGCTTCTCACCCAGTTCCCTTTGCAGTTTCTGAATGCCGAAGGTCACTCCGTCGAGCAAGGGCATCATGGCCGTAACACAAAGAGTCATCGCAAAGTAACAAGCCGCCAGCATCCAATAGCTTGTCGACAACAGCATCGCGACCACCGTGCCCGCCGTCAAAAGGCTCAAGCCTGCTAGAAGCCGCCCCGGCGATACGCGAGTGTCCGCGATCAAGGTTACCAAAGCTGGACTCAACATAATCGCCCAGCCGGAAATCCCCAGAGCATAGCCAATCTGCTCCTCGTGCAACCCGCGCTCCTTGAACAGCAAAGCGATATACGGCTGAACCGCCGCAAAGGAGCCGAACAAAAGAAAAAACTGAGCGTTAAGAGAGCGCATCCGAACTGCTTAGAACTCCCATTCAGCTTTGATAGCAACCCCAGATGTCATCCCTTCTCTCACACAATAGAATCGCAACGCAGATTTCCGGAAGGCTGCCCTCTAAACAGTAACAGTACAGCAACGCGGCTTCGGTGGGACGGACGCTCCGCGGGCGTCATGTATCACTCCCACTTCTCGCCCCCCAAAAAACGGCGTGCTCCCCACTGGAAGCACGCCGCCAAATGTTTCCTGTCCTCAAGGCTCCTAGTGCGCGTGCTCGTGCACGTGAGACTCGAAGAAGAGCTTGGCCGCCTTCACGAATTCAGTCGGGTCTTCGGCAAACTCCTTGCTGTCCGTTTCGATCGCCATCACGCCTGACCAGCCATCCTCCAAGATCTCCTCGAAAAGCTCGTCGTAGTTGCTGTTGCCCAAGCCAATGAATGTATCGGTCAACTTCAGTTCTCCTTCTGGATAGTCCAAACGCTTGTCCTTCAAGTGCATGTCGTAGATCCTGTCCCCATAATTCCGATACGTCGCGGCCGCGTCGAAGCCTGCAGCCGTAACCCAGCCGATATCCATGCACACTCCTATCCGGTGATCCCGCTCCGCTAAAATATGCTTCACCGTGGAAGGGTTTCCATAGGTCGAACCACGGCCATGATTGTGTACCACGACCTTGATGTCGTACTCGATCGCCAATTCCTCAAGGTTTCCCCAGATCATCTGGTCGCCAGGTTCTACCACGATCAGCTCCATGCCGAAAAGCTTGGCCAACTCGAAAAGCTTGCGGTTGTCTTCCTTCTCCAAAGTCGTGCGGCTCACTCCAATGGTGTAAGCCTTCACGCCATGCTTGTTGAGGAATGCCAGCTTCTTGAGGTTCGCCTCCTCCGAATCGTTGGGATCCAAATGACGGCTGAAAAACTGTACGTACTCGATGCCGTTCGCTGCCGCGAACTCCACCGTTTCCTCGAAGCTCATGTTCCTGCAAGTCCAGGACTGCAATCCAAGCTTCGGCGCAGCCGACAGGCTGCCAACTAAAATCGAGAGTGACGCAAGCGCCAAGGGGAGTGACTTGATCGTGGGCATATGGGCTGAATACGATCCCATTTCTGCTGCCCGTTCAAGTCCGCACTTGGCTTACGCAGTTAAGCGGAACGCGGCGCCTTTGTCCCAAAACTGGGATCAGCGACGTGCCGTTTTCGGTACGCCTTCCCGGGCAAAACAAGGACGCGCTGCCAATCGAAAACATAAACAATTGAACTTCAGTAATTTACTCGTAAGCAAAATACAATTGGCGCGTGAAATGATAGCAGCTTCTATCACAGCAGCTCAGAGCCCCTTTATTTCAACCTTCCTCCTCGCCCCCATCCCCCGGTTATCCAAATGCCAAATACAGCGACTCAGCGAATCCTCATCGCGGACGACAACAAGGACGTGCTCCAGGCCATCCGCCTCGCCCTGAAATCCGAGGGCTATCAGGCCGACTGCGTGAGCAACCCCGCCGACGCCCTCAAGCGCATCGAGCAAAACGAATACGCCACCGCTCTCATCGACCTCAACTACCACCTGGATACCACCTCCGGCAAGGAAGGCATCGAACTCCTCGGCAAGATTCGCGAGAAAGAACCCGACCTGCCTGTCGTCGTGATGACCGCTTGGGCCAGTATCGACGTCGCTGTAGAGTGCATGAGAAACGGGGCCAACGACTTCCTACAAAAGCCTTGGGACGACGAGCGCCTGCTCGCCATCGTGCGCACGCAGCTACGCCTCAACCAAGCCCAGCTCCAATCCCAGAGGCTCAAAGAAGAAAACCGTACCCTCCGTCCCAACAAGGCTTCCGGCTTCATCGCCCAGTCACGGGCCATGCGCCCCGTTCTCGAACTCATCGAATCCGTGGCCGACTCCGACGCGTCCATTCTCATCACCGGCGAAAACGGCACCGGCAAAGGCGTCATTGCAAACCTAATACACCAGCAGTCCGGCAAAGCGGACCACCCCTTTATCTCAGTCAATATGGGAGGCATACCGGATGGAGTCTTCGAATCCGAACTTTTCGGGCATGTCAAAGGGGCCTTCACCGACGCTAAGGAGAACCGTATCGGCCGTTTCGAGCTCGCCGCCTCCGGGACCCTATTCCTAGACGAGGTCGCCAACATGCCCGTCGCCCAACAGCAAAAGCTGCTCCGCGCCCTAGAGACTCGAGAGTTCGAACGCGTAGGTTCATCCCGTACCCAGAAATTCGATGCGCGGCTCGTGGTCGCCACCAACGCCGACCTGCAAGCCGAAGTCGACGCCGGTCGCTTCCGCATGGACCTGCTCTACCGCCTCAACACCATTACCATCCACCTCCCGCCTCTGCGCGAACGCGTGGAAGACATCGAGCCCCTCGCCAACTCCTTCCTCAAGAAATACTCGAAGAAATACCGCAAGTCCGGCCTCGCGTTTTCCGCCACCGCCCTCGACACCATGAAAAGCTACGAGTGGCCCGGCAACATCCGCGAGCTCGACCACTGCCTCGAACGGGCCGTCCTCACCAGCCGCAAAGAGGAGATCGGCGTCCCCGAACTGGGACTGCGCGCCAATACCGCCAGTCCCGCCAGCAGCAACCTGGACGACATGAGTCTCGAGGAGGTCGAAGCCTACCTCATCCGCCGTACCCTTTCCCGCTGCGGCGGCAAAGCCAACGATGCAGCCAAAGAGCTCGGCCTCAGCCGTTCCGCCTTCTACCGTCGCATGCAACGCTACGGCTTATAGGCAAACCTGGAGCGACAGGTGAACGTGTCGCTCCGCTCGGCACCACCCCGTCCGCATCAACTCGAGCAAATCTTCCACCTTTCACCATCCCTTGACCCAACCTCCCCGCACCCCCTCCCGTTTCTCCTACGAGGCGACCATCGTCATCCGGGCCGCCCTCTGCGCCCTGCCCGCCACGGTCATCGCCGTGGCGCTGCTCATCCACTCCGACGCCAACTGGGAGCTTTGGGTCACTTGCCTCACCCTCATCCTCCTGCCCTTTCCCTTCATGGCATGGAGCCTGCAAAACTGGATCAGCAGCCCCCTCCGCGTCGCCGCCAACGTCATTAGCTCCATCCGAGAGGGCGACTTTACCCTTCGGTCCCGCCGCATCTCCGAGGCCTCCGGCACCATCGTCGAGCTGTATGAAGAAATCAACGCCATCGCCGCGCTCATGGAGAAGTCGCGACTCACCAGCATCGAAACCCAAAAAGTAATCGACAAGATTACCGCCAATATCGATGTCGCCACTCTCATCGTGCGCTCAGATCGGGTCGTATCACAGGCCAACGAAGCCGCCAGAAGGCTCATCTCCTCCATTAACCATTGGGATTCCATTCCCGAGCTTAAAACCGTCGACGAGCTCAACATCTCCTTCGTGCTCGACCAGTCCTCCCAGGATTTTTCACGCTTCTCCTTCGTCGACCAAAACCGTCGTTTCGAGGGCCGCCGTGGCATCTTCATCCTCGATGGAGAACGCTTCGACCTCATCCTCCTCACCGACATCACCCGAGCCGCCTCCGAGCAAGAGCGCGACTCCTGGAAACGCCTCCTGCGCGTGCTCGGTCACGAGCTCAACAACTCCATCGCCCCCATTTCGTCCCTCTCCTCCACCCTCTCCAAAATCACCAAGACCGCCGAGATCGACGAGGAAACCAAGACCGACCTGCTCGACGGACTCGAAACCATCACCAACCGTTCCCAAAACATCATCCGCTTCATGGGCGACTACACCCGGCTCGCCAAACTTCCGGAGCCCGAAACCGTTTCCGTCGCCCTCTCGCCTCTCTTCCAAAAAGCCTGCCAGCTCTTCGGCGAAACGGTCCATTTCGCTCCCTCGTCCTCCAACCCCACCGTATCCATCGATCCAGCGCAATTCGAGCAAGCCCTCATCAACCTGCTCAAGAACGCCACCGAAGCCTCCAGCGGCGCCCCCGGCAGCGTCACCTGCTCCATCGAAGCCATCGCCGGCATCTCCTTGCTGCGCATCGAAGATGACGGCCCCGGCATCTCCAATCCGGACAACCTCTTCGTCCCCTTCTACACCACCAAGGCACAAGGAAGCGGTATCGGCCTCGCCCTCAGCAAGCAAATCATCGAAGCCGTCGGAGGTACTCTCACCCTCGCAAACCGCCAAGACCGCTCCGGCTGTCGCGTGACCATCCAACTGGGAATCGCACCTCAAGCCAAGGCTCAGTAAGCCCTCACGCGGAGGCCCTGTTCCGACCAGCAGAAGCGCCCTCTCCACGGGCCTCCCATCCCACCAGCGTCCCAATTTTGGGATCCGCTGCATCCCAAACTTGAGAACATCGAACCGGGCTTGGTGACCTCGAAATTCCCCGATCTTTTATCAGTCTGACAAACAAAAGCTTACACCGCCCCAGCGACCACTGGCGCAATACCTGATAATCTCTTCCACTCTCGTCCTTCGTCCAATAATCCAACCAAGCTCCCATGCTTAACGACCTCCGCTTCTCCTTCCGACAAATCGTCCGCTCGCCCGGCTTCACCCTGCTCGCAGCCATCACCCTCGCCCTCGGCATCGGAGCCAATACCGCCATCTTCTCCCTCATCAACGCCCTCCTGCTCAAGCCCCTGCCCTACGAGCAATCCGACCAGATCGTACAACTCAATCTCGACACCGGCCAAGGCCCCAACGCGTTCGCCCCCATGAGCGGAGGCATCTTCCTCGATATCGAAAACGCCAGCGAGCAATTCGAAAGCCTCAGCGTCCTCCGCAACCTCAGCCTCAATCTCACCGGAATCGAAGAACCTGTTCGCCTCAATGGCTACGAAGTATCCGCCTCCTACCTACAAATATTCGGACTTTCCGTCGCCCTCGGCCAAGATATAACGCCCGAAAACGATAGCGCTGGAGGCAACAATCGCGTCGTGCTGCTTTCGGATTCAGCCTGGAAGACGCAATTCGGCGAGGACCCAACCATCGTCGGAAGCAACATCACTCTCGATTACCAGAGCTACACCATTTCCGGTATTCTGAAGCCGAATACGTTCATGACGACTGGCGTCGACTTCCTCGTGCCCGCCGCCATCGCGGCCAACGAATGGAAGCAGCTGCGAAAGTACGACTACGTTTGCTCCATCGTCGGCCGACTGAAAGAGGGAGCGACCCCCGCCACTGCGACCGCAGAGCTGCAAGCCATCAAAGCCAGCCTCAACGAGCAATACCCTGACATGATGAAGGAGTGGACCATCGCCGTGCGCACCCTGCAAGACGCCTACTTCGGTTCCTCCACCCCCTACATCGTCATCCTTCTCGTCGCAGTCGCCATGGTGCTCCTCGTGGCCTGCGCCAACGTAGCGAACCTCTTGCTCGCCCGCGCGACCGCCCGTCAAGGCGAGATCGCTGTGCGCACCTCCGTGGGAGCTTCCGGTTGGCAAATCGTGCGCCAGCTCCTCGTCGAGAGCACCATGCTTTCCCTCGTCGGAGCCGCCATAGGCCTGCTCATCGGCATCGTTTCCCTCAGACCACTCGCCAAGCTCGTCGGATTCGCAGAGCTGCCAAACATCGACCTGTCCATCGACCTGCGAGTGCTCCTCTTCACCCTAGCAATCAGCATCTTTACCGGCATCCTCTTCGGAATCTTTCCCGCGCTCAAAACCCTCAACACCGCCGCCGCCCTGCGGGACTCGACCCGTTCCGCAACCAGCGCCAAAGGCAACAAGCTACAGTCCACCCTCATCGTCGCCGAGATCGCCCTATCCGTGGTGCTACTCGTATCCATAGGACTACTACTGAAAAGCTCGCTCAAGGCGTTCGAAACCGACCCTGGCTTCAGCGACGAAAACGTACTCACATTCGAGATCGAACGCAGCGGCACTCGCTCTCCCACTCCCGAGGACAGAACCCGTTTCTCCAGCGCCGTCATCGAAAGAATCGGAGAGCTGCCCGGGGTCGAAAGCGTCGCGATGGTATCTTCCACCCCCATGAACGGCAACCAGTTCTTCGGCGCCCCTTTCTGGAGAGACGACCAACCTGACACGGCGAACTCCTACTTCACCGGTTTCGATTCCGTCAACGGAAACCTCTTCAAGACGCTGGGCATCCCGCTGCTACAAGGCCGTATCTTCGACGAACGCGACCAGCAACCGGATTCGCCCAAGGTCGTCGTCATCAATCAAAAGGTGGTGGAGGACAAGTTTCAGGACGGGCTCGACCCGCTCGGGCAAATGATTCACCACGACAACGAGATATGGCAGGTCGTAGGAGTCGTCGGAAACATCAGCCGATTCAGCCTCGACAGCGGCGAACAACCCATGGTCTACAAGCCGATGATTCAGTGGCCTTGGCATACGAGCTATGTAGTCAAAACGCAACTACCTCCCCTTCAGCTCACGGACCAGATAAAGGAAGCCGTCCTTGCCGTCGATTCCGAGCAACCGATCGACCGCGTAAGAACCCTGGAACAAGCAGTCAAACAGTCCCTGCAAGGCCGCACCATCATGGTCACCCTTATCGGCATCTTCGGAGGCATCGCCATCATCCTCGCCGCCACCGGCATCTATGGCCTAATGTCCTACCTCGTCGAGCAGAGGAACCGAGAGATCGGAATCCGCCTCGCGATCGGCGCCCTGCCCAACGAAATCGTGGGCATGATCTTCAAACGCGGGCTCAAGTTAACTGCGATTGGCTTAGTCATCGGCATCGTAGCCGTAATTGGAATCGGTCGCTACCTCGCTTTCATCCTGTATCAAGTGGAGCCCTACGACCCCATCGTCCTTGCAGTAGTCAGCTTGCTAACCCTGCTCATCACCCTCGCCGCCTGCTGGAGGCCCGCCACCACCGCCAGCAAGATCCTTCCTTCCGTCGCCCTTCGTTTAGAGTGACGGACCGATAGCGGCGAAGCCGAAAAAGGCTGCCTTCCGAAGAAGGCAGCCCGTCTGGAATATAAAACGAAGGGGAATTCTTTTTCGTACTGCTAGAATCGATACGAAGCGCCAAAGCTCCAAAGAAGCGGATCTAGCTTAGCCGTGGTCAAACGAGCTCACCCAGCCATCACATCCGATTCTAGGTCAATCCACTTAACGCTCGCATCCAAGTCCCACTTCTCGTTGACTTCGTACTTGAAGCCAGTCCCCAGAGCCAAGCCGACGCTGTAGTCTTCAAGGTCGAGCTCCACGCCTGCAACGGCGAGACGCTTGTTGGTGATCCAAGTGAAATTCAGACCTCCCGAAACGTACGGGACAAAACCGCTCTCGTTCTGGAACTCGTAGATGAGGCTCAGGGTTGGAGGAAGGTGCTCCAAGCTGCCAAGTTTACCCACTCCCGCTAAATACACGTCGTGCTTTTGCGGAACGGTCAAAACCAATTCTCCAACGAGGTTCTCGGTGAAATGATAAGCAATGTCCAACTCGGGAATCCACTTGCTTTCTACCGTTACCGCATCCGACGCAAAATCGATTCCGAGAGCGGAGAAAGCGTCCGATTCATTGGCCGTATCCAAGTAGGCCATACGATATTTCACTTCGATTGTTCCAGCAGGCGCTGCCCAAACGATCGGGGAAACAAGACTCGCAGCAGCCATCGCCGCCGCCATCAAAGTTATTGGTTTAGTCATGATAAGCAATCTTTAGATTATTAAATTACCTTTTATTCTTCATTAGATCTCGGTCAAGGAGCGAGGACGATTCCTTCTCTGCTATTCGCAGCTCTAATCGCAAGCATCACGCCACCTCATGCCGCACTCCTTGCCCTTTCGTTCCCCACTCCCGCCAATCCCAAAACTGGGATTCCCCCCGTCTCGCCTTCGGGACAGATAAAAGAGCGCGCCTTTCCCACCGAAACGGGTTAACATTTTTTACAACTGATAATCAACGACTTAAAACACTATGTAACCAATATGGCACGCCACGTGTTACCACAACGGAAACGACTGACCGCAACTATCATCCCTCACCCTCTATCCTCCCCAGCTTCCCTCCCATGGACATCGTACGCTCCGACATCAAAAAGAAGAAACGCCGCAACCGCATCCTGTTCGGCTCAAGCGCTGCTCTCGTGGTAGCCGTTGCCGTTTGGTGGCTCATGGGGCTCGACGTCTCCACTCCAACTGTCGAAGAGGAGCGAGTCTGGCTCGGAGACGTCGAACAGGGCGAAATGATGCGCGAAGCTCGCGGAATCGGCACCCTCGTTCCTGAAGACCTCCGTTGGATCGCCTCCGAAACCGCCGGTCGCGTGGAGCGTATCATCGTGCGTCCTGGAGCGTGGGTCGAGCCCGACACCCCTATCATGGAGCTCAGCAATCCCACCTTGGAGCAACAAGCGCTCGACGCCCGCCTCGCCTTCGAAGCCGCTGAGGCCGATTACCTCACCTACGACGTCCAGCTGCAAAACAACATCCTGCAGCTCAAAGCCAATCTCGCCCAGCTCGAGGCTCAGCAAAAGGAAGCCGCCCTCGACGCCGAAATCGACACCGAGCTCAACAAGGAAGGACTCGTTTCGGACCTGCAAATGCGACGCTCCTTGCTGCGACACGAGCAGCTCACCACCCGACTCGACATCGAGCGCCAACGCCTCGAGTTCAGTCAGAAAAATTTGGATACTCAGTTGTCTGCGCGAAAAGCCTCGGTTAACCAGGCCAAAGCCCGATTCGACCTTCTGCAAGACCAATACGACGGCCTAACCGTGGTAGCCGGAGTGGCTGGCGTGTTGCAAAAGCAGACGGTCGAAGAGGGTATGCAGGTGGGCATAGGACAAAACCTCTCCCAAGTCGCCGACCCGAAAAACCTCAAAGCCGTAGTCCGAATCGCAGAGATAAACGCCAAGGACCTCATCATCGGGCTCCCCGCCGTAGTTGATACCCGCAACGGAAAAGTCCGCGGCCAAATCTCCCGCGTCGATCCCAACGTCGAAAACGGCACCGTAGCCGTCGACATCAAATTCAGCGAAAAGCTTCCCGACGGGGCTCGCCCAGACCTCACCGTCGAGGGCGTCGTCGAGTTCGAACGCCTCGCCAACGTCGTCAAAGTCAAACGCCCCGCCTCCAGCCGCCCCGAAGCGCAGATGACTATCTTCAAGCTCGCTCCCGATTCCGACATCGCCCTGCGCGTCCCCATCACCTACGGCAAAGCCTCCGTCAGCCAAATCGAAGTCGTGCAAGGACTTCAGCCCGGCGACCGCGTCATCCTTTCAGACATGTCCGATTGGGACGACTACGACAAAATCCGTATCCAATAATTTCTTACAATAAAATCCGCGGGAACGTGCTTGTCTCGCGATTGCCAATACACCCCTCCAACCAACGCCACCTTGCTCATCAGAGCAATCCAGCAAAACCAACCCCCTCAAAAACCCAAAAAACACATCCGCGTCCATCTGCGGTTCCAAATCGATTTCCAATAAACTCAACATCCACGAAATGAACACCGAAGCCCTCATCCACCTCTCTGACATCTCAAAAGTTTTCCTGACCGACGAGATCGAAACCCACGCCCTTTCAGGCATCAACCTCGACATCATGGAGGGCGAGTTCCTCTCCATCTCCGGCCCCTCCGGCTGCGGCAAGTCCACCCTGCTCTCCATTCTCGGCCTGCTCGACTCGCCCTCTTCCGGTTCCTACTCACTCGCCGGCAAGGAAGTCGCCACCCTCAACAACAACGAGCGTTCCCGTATCCGAAACCTGGATGTCGGCTTCATTTTCCAGTCCTTCAACCTCATCGGCGACCTCACCGTCTACGAAAACGTCGAGCTTCCCCTCGTCTACCGCGGCCTTAAGGCCTCCGAACGCAAAACCCGCGTGGTCGAAGCCCTCGAAAAGGTGCAGATGTCGCACCGACAAAACCACTACCCGCACCAGCTGTCCGGCGGACAGCAGCAACGCGTCGCAGTCGCCCGCGCCCTTGGCGGCACCCCACGCATCCTGCTCGCGGATGAGCCCACCGGCAACCTCGACTCCAAAAACGGCACCAAGGTCATGGAAATGCTCCAGGAGCTCAACAAGGAGGGCGCCACCATCTGCATGGTCACCCACGACGAGCGCTACAACGAGATAGCATCCCGCACCGTGCACCTCTTCGACGGCAAGGTCGTGGACGAGACCGTCGCCACCGCTCCCGCCGTCCACTAAGCTCGAGTCCACAAAAGCTCCCCTCAGAGGGACGGCTGAATGTGCCATTTCGTTCGGTACCACGCCGTCCGCCGACTTCCTGTATCCCCAAAAAACAAGCTCCCAGAAATATGTCCTTTACCAACGATCTCAAAGTCGGCGTCCGCCAATTCGGCCGCAACCCCGGCAGCATGCTGCTCGCCATCATGGCCTTCTCCCTCGGACTAGGACTCGTCGGCCTCATGCTCACCCTCGTTTTCGGCGTGATCAAGGGACATCCGGAAGACATCGACTTCGACAAAGTCTACGCCATCCAGTGGGACCCCAGCACCGAGCACCTCTGGGAGTCCGGCGCTCAGTTTGGATTCATTCGCCACAAGGACTTCCGGGAACTGCAAGAGCGGCAGGACGTCTTCGAGCACTTCGCCTTCATGCGGCCCAACACCACCATCAGCGTGGTCATCAAGAAGTACGCGGAACGCTTCGACGGCAGCTACGTCTCCGCAACACTCTTCCAAACCCTCGGCCTCACACCCCACATCGGAACCTTCTTCCAAGAGGGTGACGACCTGCCCGATGCCGAAAAGAAAGCCGTCATCAGCTACAAGCTCTGGAAGAACCATTTCGATAGCCGCGAGTCCGTTATCGGCCAATCGTTCAACATGAACGGCATCCCCACTACCATCGTTGCCGTTGCCCCCGAGGGAGTCGACTTCCCCTCACGCCACGACGTCTGGCTCAACGATACCACCAACCACGTCGAAATGTCCCGCGCCGACGGCGATGGTCTCTTCGTGCTCGCCACCTTGAAAGATGGGCAAACCCTCGGCTCCGCTATCCCAGCCATGAACACGATCGCGAAAACCATGGCCGATGCGTATCCAAAAACAAATACAGGGTACATAGCCTTGCAGATCGAAACCCTCGGCGAGAATTTCATGGGTGACGAATTTCCCCGCATGGTCTACCTCTTGCTCGCCTGCTCTCTCATGGTCCTGCTCATCGCTTGCACCAACGTGGCGAACCTCACCCTATCCCGTGCCACCACCCGCGTCAAAGAGCTCGCCATCCGGGCTTCCCTCGGCGGCAAGCGCCAGCGCCTTATCATGCAGATGGTCGTGGAAGGCTTCGCCATCGCCTTCTTCGGCGGCCTCGGCGGACTCATCATCGCCATCTGGACCAGCCGGGCTATCTGGGCCTCCGTGCTCGCCTCCGCACAAGCCAATCCGCCCATCTGGATGAACATGGACGTGGACCTGCAAACGGTCGGCTACCTCGCGCTCATCACCCTCATGGCTAGCATCATCGCCAGCATCGTGCCCGCGATTCGCGCCTCCAAGACGGATGTCAACGAAATCCTCAAGGACAACTCGCGCGGAGCCTCCAGCCTCAAGATGGGCATCTTCTCAAAGCTGCTCGTGCTCGCCCAGCTCTCCGTTTCCTGCGCCCTGCTCATCGCCACCTCCGCCATGGTCAGCGGCGCCAAGGACGCCGCCGTGTTCGAGCCGCCCTACGACCCTTCCAAAGTCATGACCGCTCGCTTCGACCTGCCCGAAAACTACTACCCGGGCGACCAACGCGCCGCCGGACTCGATCGACTGCAAACGCTCATGGAAAACAATCCCGCCCTCGAAGGCGTCGGATTCACCAGCTCCGTCGACATGCTCTACAACTGGAACTCCCGCTGGCAAGTCCGCGGACGGGCCGTGCCCGAAGGCGAAGAGCTCCGCGCCCGCAACGAGATCGTCTCCGACAACTACTTCGAACTGCTCGACATCCCCATCCTCTACGGTCGCGGCTTCGAACGTCTCGACCAAGGTCCCAACGCCGAAAAGGTATGCGTCATCAACGAGCTCCTCGCCAAACGCCTTTGGCCCGACAACATCCAGGACGCCATCGGCCAGCAACTGCGCGACGAGTACTCCGACAGCACCCCCTGGTTCACCATCATCGGCATCGTGCCCGACACCAAGATGGCTGGCCCCGGAGCCAACCAGACTGACGAGCAGCTCGGCGGCGTCTACCGCCCCATGAGCGGCGACCCTCAAGCCAATGTAACCGTATTCGCCAAGACCAACGGCAATCCCACCGAGCAAGCCAGCCACATCCGTTCCATCTTGCACGAGGAGGACCAGAGCTTCGCCCTCTACCGCGTCAAAACCGTAGAGACCGCCGTCAAAGAAAACCAGTTTGGCCCCATCTTCTTTCGCAACCTCTTCGGCATGTTCGGCATCGCCGCCTTCATCCTCGCCTCCATTGGAATCTACGGCGTCATGGATTTCTCGATACGCCAACGCTTCCAAGAATTCAGCATTCGCCAGGCCCTTGGAGCTGGGCCCGCCACCATCTTCCGCCATATCTTCAAGATGAGCAGCTGGCAAATCGCCCTCGGGCTCGGACTGGGATGCGCCCTCGGCTACGCCATACTCGGCATCATGGCCGAAAACCAGATGGCACGGCCCACTGCCGATCCCCTCATCTTCCTCCTCCCGATCGCCCTCATTCTTGCCGTCTCTGCAGCGGCCATCTACACCCCGGCCCGCTACGTCGTAAACACCAACCTCAGCGAAACCCTCCGCGGCGACTAGCTCAAATGGAGGGACGGCTTCCACGCCGTCCGCATCAACCCGATCACATTTCCCAAGCCGATCCACTCATCGATTTCCGCAAAATCCCGGTACCTGGGACCCATAAAATGACACGCAATTTTACCTTTCGTCCTTCAACCCTCTTGCTTTCTCTCATCCTCGCCCTGCCCCCCCTGCGGGCCGCCGACAACGTGCCCGAGGAGATCGATTTGCCGGACCTCATCGCCCTCGCTCTCCAGCGAGACTTCCAGATCCGCATCGTGCAGCTCGACAAGGATGTGTCCGCTCAAAACCTGAGGAGCACCCGCGGCTACTGGGATCCCGCAATCGGTGCCACTCATTCCGACGGAGCCCTAGGCGGCGGCGGGGGAGCCTCCTCGTCCTTCAACTCCCAGGAAGGCGAGGTCAGCTCCGCCTCCATCTCCCAAAATATTCCCACCGGTGGACGCCTCACCCTCGACGCTGCCACCGGTCGCTTCGAGAACAACTTCGGCGGCCCCGATACTCACGCGGCCAACGCCGGCATCGCCCTCTACCAACCGCTGCTAAAAAACTTCGGAGCCAACTCCCGCAGCTTCATTAAGATCGCCCAACGCAGCTACCAGCAGTCCGAGCAAAGCTTCCGCCTGCAAGCCATCACCACCGTCACCAACGCCATCACCCTCTATAACCAAACCGCCCTGCGCAAGGACTCACTACGCGTCGCAGAGCAATCCCGCCAGCTCGCCAGCCAACTGGTAGCCGACACCCGCAAACGAGCCGAGCTTGGAACAATCGAAGCCCGAGGCGTAGAAGTCGCCGAGACCCGCCTCGCCCAACGCGAAGCCAACGTCGTGCTGCAGCGACGCCTCTATCTCGACACCCTCAACGAACTAAAACGTTTCGTATCCAACGAAGCGCTACCCTTGCTCGACTGGCAGGTAGAGATCGGCGCCATGCCCGCTCCCCAAGATTGGAGCGGAAACCTGAGCCAAGATTTTGAATACGCCCTGCAGAACCGTCCTGACTACCAACAAGCCCTGCTCGAGATCGAAAAAGCGGTCATCAACGAGCAAACGGCCAACAGCGGGGCGCTTCCTTCCCTCGACCTCAACGCCCGCTACTTCCGCACCAGTTTCGGCGACTCCTTCACCTCCAGCTACAAAGGACTCAGCTCCGCCGAAACCGACCTTTTCGTAGGCGTCACTTTCAGCCGCCCCTTGCTCAACCGCAGCGCCGGAGCAGACCGAGCTGCAGCCCGCCTCCTCAAAGACAGAGCCCACCTCGTGCGCCAGCAGCTCCAGCAAGCCATCGCGATCCAGCTCGACAACGCCGCCCGCCGCATCGAGTCCGAGGCCCAAAGCCGCGAGCTTGCCCGCCAAGGTCGCGAGTTCGCCGAACGCTCCCTCGAAGCCGAAGAACGCAAGCTCAACCTCGGGCAAAGCACCACCTTCTTCGTGCTTGAAGCCCAAGAGGACCTTACCGCCGCCCAAGTGAGCGAGCTCGAATCGATCGCCAACTACAACATCGCCGTAGCCCGTTACCACCAAGTCAAAGGCAGCACCCTCCAGAGCCAAGGCATCGACCTCTAGAGGAATCCGGAACTCAGCAGCTGCAGCCTCCTGCCATGGGGCTGCAACGGTTCGAGCCTAGGCAAAGGCTATCAATTCACTTCGTACCAATATCTGGATACGCTTAGACTGTGAGGTACTTTGCGACCATGTCGTCGTCTAGCTTCGCAATCTCACCTTTCTGCACCACGGAACCGCGCTCCAATATGTAGAAGCTTTCACAAGCGTTGCGGGCAAAGTCGATGTACTGTTCGACCAAGATCACGCTCATCTCGCCTTTCTTGCGAATCGCATAGATCGCGTCCTCGATCTGGTCGATAATGGAGGGTTGGATACCCTCCGTCGGCTCGTCCAGAATGAGGAGCTTTGGCTTCAGCAGCAGAGCGCGGCCAATTGCAAGCTGCTGTTGCTGGCCGCCGCTGAGAACCCCGCCCTTGCGCTTGAGCATGTCCTTGAGAACAGGAAAAAGCTCGTATACCGACTCCAAGCGAGCCTCCGCGTCCTTGCCCGCATTGGCGACCCGCAAACTGACGTTGAGATTTTCCCATACCGTCAGCCCCGGGAAGATGTCGCGCCCCTGCGGCACGTATCCAATCCCCAGACGAGCCCGCACATCAGGAGCCATCTTCTCGATGGAACGGTCCGTGAACTCGATCGAGCCAGCCTTAGTCGCCACAATGCCAAGAATCGTGTTGAGCAAGGTAGTCTTTCCCACCCCATTACGTCCCAGCAAGGCAACCGCCTTCTTTTCCGGCACGTCGATCGACACGCCCTTTAAAATCATCGATTCGTCGTAACCAGCGTAAACGTCCTTGACGGACAGGAGCATCGAATCGCTCGCCGGCGCGGCAGGCGCCGCCTCTTGAACTTGTGTATCCATCTTTTGAATCTCCTAGTGTTTGCGGGTTTGGCGGCCGAGGTAAACTTCGATCACCTGAGGGTCGCTCTTGACGAAATCAAAGCTGCCTTCCTTCAGAACGTGACCTTGATGCAGCACCGTTACACGGCTTGCGATCTGCCGAACGAACTCCATGTCGTGCTCGATCACGATTAAGCTGTGCTTGCCCTGCAGGCTCAGCAACAGCTCACCCGTTCGCTCCGTTTCCTCGTCGCTCATGCCGGCAGCAGGTTCGTCCACCAGCATGATCTTGGGATCCTGAGCCAGCAGCATGCCAATCTCCAGCCACTGCTTTTGACCGTGCGACAAAGCACCCGCCAAATAATCTGCATGCTTGTCCAAACGAATCGTTTCCAGGACGCTAAAAATCTTGTCCCGATCCGCGGCTGTCTCTCGAGAGAAGAGCGAGTGAAAGATTCCACGCTCGCCAGCTAGCGACAGCTTCAGGTTGTCGTACACCGTGTGAGACCCGTACACGGTCGGATTCTGGAACTTGCGTCCGATACCCAACTGGCTCACGTCGTGCTCGCGAACGCGCGTCAAATCCACGTCTCGGCCATTGTCCAAGTGAAACTGGATCTTGCCCGCGTCCGGTTTGGTGCGGGCCGTGATTAAATCCATGAAGGTGCTTTTGCCCGCGCCATTCGGTCCGATCACCGTGCGCAATTCACCTTCTTCGAGATAGAAGTTCAGGTCGTTGATTGCCTTGAAACCGTCGAAAGACTTGTCGACACCTTCAACGCTGAGAATAAGTGGAGTGTGCTTTTCCGGAGGGATGTGAGCCATTAGGAAACAGGGGTTGCCGAGGTTGAAGCGTTGCCGCGGATACGGGCCCAGAGCGGAGCCAATTGCTTGGGCAATCCGGCGAGGCCGTTCGGCATGAACAGCACGACGAACATGAAGATCGCCCCGAGTATGATCAGCCAAGAGTTGGGAAACTCGACTTGGGCATAGCTCTTTATCACGCTCACTACAATAGCGCCGATCACTGGGCCGAACTTGGTTCCGCGACCGCCGAGGGCCACCCAAACCACGACGTCAAGGGACTTGGCAGGGACCATTTCATTCGCGTTGATACCCCCAACCTGCGGCACGTAGAACGCTCCCGCAATGCCGGCGATCATCGCGCTCCCCACAAAAATGAGAAGCTTGTAGTTCGTTGTCGAATACCCGGAAAACCGTACGCGGTTCTCGCTATCGCGAATCGCCTGCTGGACCATGCCAAACTTCGTCTTGATCAACCAAGCGATCAGCAAATAAACGACCAACAGCAACAAGGCGCTTCCAACAAACACCGTGCGCTTGGTGGACGCCTCGTTTACGCCGAAGCCAAAGATCTCCCCGAAGTTGTTCAGCCCGTTATTTCCTCCGAAAAGGATGAAGCTCTTTCCGAAGATCGTAGCTGTATTCATAAAGAAGAACAGCGACAGCGCATACGTCAAAGCTTGGGTCAGGATCGAGAAATAGACGCCTTTTATTCGCGAACTGAACGCAAGGTATCCAAAAACCAAAGCAAGCAATCCCGGGATGACCATAGAGGCGACAATAGCGAACGCTCCACTGCCAAAAGGCTTCCAGTACCACGGGAGCGAGGTATAGCCCTGAAAGTCCATGAAGTCCGGCAAAGCCGTATTATAAACCGGATCCACTCCAGCGTGCAGCATCAGGTACATGCCAAAGGCGTAAGCGCCCAAAGCGAAAAACAATGCCTGACAGAGGCAGAGCAGCCCGGTGTAGCCCCAAAGCAAGTTCAGGCTCATCGCCAAGATCGCCCAGGTAATATACTTTCCCCAAAGACCGATGTGATACTCGGAGAAATGTAACGCGCTTCCCTCCGGCACGTAGGCGTTCAGGAGAGGCAGCACGAAAACAAGGACTAGCCCTGCCATCAAGAAGCCACCGAATTCTATCTTATTATCGAAAAGTTTCATGGTACGCTCCTTTCTAGTCTTCCATGCTGCGAGACTTCGTCGGGAAAAGCCCGCCGGGCTTCCGCTGAAGAAACAGGATAATGATAAACAGTACCGCGATCGTTCCCATAATCGGACCGATCAAAGGCTGCAGGATCTGGTCGACGACGCCAATGCCCAAGGCCGATAGTCCTGCTCCCAGCAGGTTGCCAACGCCTCCGACGACCACCACCATGAAGCTTTGCACGATGTACGCTTGCCCCATTTCAGGGCCAACGTTTCCGATCTGCGACAAGACCGCGCCGGCCATCGCCGCTAAGCCGCAGCCAAATGCGAAGGTGAGCGAATTCACTCGCTTGACGGGGATACCAAGGCTGGAAGCCATGTTGCGGTTTTGCATCACCGCCCGGATGAAAAGTCCTAGATTCGTCTTGGTGAGCAAGGCCCAGGTCAGCAGGGCCACGAAACCGGCGAAACCGATGGCGAAGATACGCGCCTCGCTCATGGCCAAGCCCCAGAACTCGACGTTGCCAGATAGCACTTCCGGATTTCCAACCTGAACGTTGGCCGCTCCGAAGATGAGTCGGAACATCTGGCGCATGACCATTGAGAGGCCCCAAGTCGCTAGCAGCGACTCGAGCGGTCGTTTGTAGAGAAAGCGGAAAAAGCTGATCTCAAGCAGCCAGCCTAGCGTTCCCGCAACCAGAAAACTAAGCGGAATCGAACACCAGAAAAACCATTGATACGCGTCCGATTGAGTCCCGTAGGCTTCGGAAAAGAACTGGTTCATCACGTAGCAGGTGTATCCACCGATCGCTACAAACTCGCCATGAGCCATGTTGATGATCCCCATCAAGCCAAAGGTGATGGCCAGACCAAACGCTACGATTAGCAATATACTACCTGTGCTAATCCCTCGGAAGATACTGCCCGCGTGCCGCAGTATCGCTTCGTGGTCTTCGATATACTTCACGGATTGGGTAGCGATCGCCGCAAGGTCCTCATCCCCTTCTTCCAGGGCTTTGTCGCGAATGGTTTCTATTTTGCTTTTCGCCCCGATAGAGCGGAACTCGCCGAGCGCCGCAATCGCTTCCTTCAGCTCTTCCGGACTGGAATAGTTTGCCAGCAAGCTGATGGCGATCGCTTCTCGCAAGGCTTCGGCAGCAGAGCTGTTTTCCTCTTTCTCGAGACGAGCCCTGAGAATTTCTAAATACTCTTGGTTCTGGCTCTGACCCAACTTCAACGCGGCAGCTTTTCGCGTTCCGACATCCTTGGAGGCCAAATCCACTGTATCCGTGACGCGGGAAAGGGTGCGACGCAAACGGCGAGACGGACGGCTCTTGTTGTCCTCGATCTCCTCGATTTGACTGGGCGTTAACTCGAGCTCTTCCCAAGTCGAAAGCTGTATGTAAGCTTCGGATACCTTAATAACGATGATAGGGTCGCTCCCATCTGGAGCGTATTGATAAACTTCGCCAGTGCGCCAGGCATCGACAAAGCTGGTAACAAACGAATCCCCCGAATTAGCGAGTTCATCCAGCAGCGCGTCTTGGTCATCCGCTCGTTCAAGAGCAAGATCCTCAAGAAGCTGCCGTACTCTGGGGTCGTCTTGTCCCCAAAGATTGGCGACAAGGGTAAATAGGAGGACGAAAAGAGACTTCTTCATAATCGAAGTTCAGATCAACTGAATAATAGGAGGGCAGAGGAAAGGCCCGCCTTGGAACGAGGAGTACCAAAGCGAGCCCGAGAGAGTGCGAAAATGGAGCTTACTCGAAAGTGCCCTTCAAGAATGGCTCGCCGTAGACGTTGTCGAAAGACTCAAGGATTTCGAACTGGCCGTTTTCGAGCGTCTCGCCGATGTAGACGTTCTTGGTGAGGTGATGGTTCGGTTGGGTAGTAACCGTCCCGCCTGGGCCGTCGAAGGAAACGCCGGACCAAAGCGCGTCACGAACTTCCGCATAATCGAAAGTTCCAGCCTTTTCTACGGCGGCCTTCCAGAGGTACACGCCGTTGTAGGAGAGAACCATTGGCGAGCAGGTCACGCGGTTTTCCTTCTCGACGCTGCTGGGAGCCTTTTCCTTCAACCACTTCTGGAAGTTCGCAACGAACTTCTTGTTCGCAGGCGTGTCGAGAGACATGAAGTAAGTCCAGCAACCGAGGTGACCAACGAGGTCGTCGGTTGGGAGGGCGCGGAACTCGTCTTCCGAGAGGCTGAAAGAAACGATCGGCGTAGTGTCGGAGGTGATACCGGAAGCGGCAATCTCCTTGAAGAAGGATACGTTCGAGTCGCCATTGATCGTGTTGATCACCGCTGCCCCGCCACCAGCGGAGAAGTTTTTGATTTCAGCAACGATCTGCTGGTAGTCGGTGTGGCTGAATGGCGTGTACTTGCCAGCCGAGATCACTTCGCCGTTTTCCTTACGAAGTCCGCCACCGATGTTTTCTTCAGGGATGCCCTTCGACTTCAAGTACTCGAAGAGCACCAAGTTGGTAGTCTGCGGATAAACGTAGTCCGTGCCTACCAAGTAGAACTTTTCGTAGCCTTCCTCGAGAAGGAAGTCCACCGCGGGGATCGCCTGCTGGTTAACCGCCTCAGCCGTGTAGAAGATGTTGGGAGACATTTCCTCGCCCTCGTACTGAACGGGATAGAAAAGCAGACCGTCGTACTTTTCGTAGACAGGAAGCACGAACTTACGGCTCACGGAAGTCCAGCAACCAAAAGTAACCGCTACCTCGTCTTGAGCGAGCAGCTGTTCCGCCTTTTCGGCGAAGGTTGGCCAGTCGGATGCGCCATCCACTACGACCGGCTCGATCTTCTTGCCGAGAACGCCGCCAGAGGCATTGATTTCGTCAAACGCAAAAAGCAAGATGTCGCGCAGCGAGGTTTCGCTGATTGCCATAGTACCGCTGAGCGAATGGAGGACACCGACCTTAACGGTGTCTTGAGCTAGAAGCGAGGAGGAGAACAAGGCGGCCGCTGAGGCGAGGCCAAGGGTTAGTTTTTTAACATCCTTCATTTGATAATCTAATAGGAGGGTTAGGTGTTACTTTTGAACAAGGCTCTGCAATCGCCGCGAACAGCGCTGCAAGTTCCACCCTATGAGCAACTGCTGGGCCAACCTTTCAAAATTTGTGAAAATCCTCCAACTCCATGAATTTCACGCATCCAAAGAATGAAAAGAGATCAATATTGAGCATACCTTTCGCTCGAAAAGTATTACCCTTAAATTGAGCTGGCCGATTCCTCAGTGGCTTGAGAATTGCTGATGCTCTCAAAAAAGCGCCTACCGCTCTTGAAGCCTCGCAAACTTCCCTACAGCTTAGGCTGCAAAACCTTACCACAACCCAGCCTCTATGCACCTCACCCCTCGCGAACAAGAAAAGCTCATGGTCGTCGTCGCCGCCGACTTGGCCCGCCGCCGTCAAGCGCGCGGCTTGAAGCTCAACTATCCGGAAGCGGTTTCCATCATCACCTACGAGATCTTCGAGGGAGCCCGCGACGGAAGATCCGTCTCCGAACTCATGAGCTATGGCGCGACCTTGCTCAAGCGCTCCGACGTCATGGACGGCGTGCCCGAAATGATACACGAGGTGCAAGTGGAAGCCACCTTCCCCGACGGAACCAAACTCGTAACCGTTCACAACCCGATCCAATGATACCAGGTGAAATCATACCCGCCGAGGCGGAGCCGCTCGAAGCGAATACCGGACTTGCCACCGTCACGCTTCCCGTCACCAACACCGGCGACCGCCCCATACAAATCGGCAGCCACTTCCATTTCTTCGAGGTCAACTCCGCTCTCGATTTCGATCGGGCAGCCGCTCGCGGCTTTCGCCTGAACATTCCCGCCGGAACCGCGGTTCGCTTCGAACCCGGCGACTCCAAGGAAGTCGAACTCGTCGCTTTGGCCGGGAAAAGAGAAGTTTACGGACTTAACAACAAAATCGACGGACACCTCTAACAAACACCCCAATGCCCCACTCCTCCATGCTGCGCACCAAGGGCCTCATCGCCCAACGGGCAAGTGCCGACCGATACGACATCTTCAAGGCCGTCTGCCAGGACAGCGCCGAAGGCGTCGATGCGGACCGCACCAGCGTTTGGACCTTCGACAGCGAACTCTCGCAAATCGAATGCCAGTGCTGCTACGACGCGCTGGACAAATCCTTCACCAAGGGCTTCGTCCTCAAGCGCGAAGACTTTCCAGTCTACTTCAAGGCTATCGTGGAGGACAACATCGTCAATGCTCCTCACGCCCGCACCCAACAGGCAACCCGCGAGTTCACGGAACCTTACTTCATCCCCAATGGGATTCACTCCCTCCTAGACTTCATCATTCAGAAAGACCTCGTCCCCATCGGTATCATCTGTTGCGAAAATCGCCGCGGCATACGCCAGTGGGACAAGGCCAACGAGGACTACCTCCGCACCATCGCCACCCTCACCTCCTTCCTCTTCAACTAGACCCCCTCCCGCGCAACCAAGCCGCGATCCGACCCGCTTCCCGATTCCAAAAGAACTGCCATGAGCCTTAAAATCGACAGACGCCAGTACGCCGAAATGTTCGGCCCCACCGTCGGCGACAAAGTTCGCCTCGGTGACACCGAAATCCTGATACAAGTCGAGCGCGACCTGATCGCTCAAAACGGCGGCTACGGCAACGAAGTGAAGTTCGGCGGCGGCAAGGTCATTCGCGACGGCATGGGCCAGTCCCCCAAAGCCCTTGCCGAAGATTCCCTCGATCTCGTCATCACCAACGCCACCATTCTCGACGCCGTGCAAGGCGTCATCAAAGCGGACATCGGCATCAAAAACGGCCGCATTTCCGGAATCGGACACGCCGGTAACCCCCTCATCCAAGACGGTATCAGCGAAGGCATGACAGTAGGTGCCTCCACCGAGGTCATCGCAGGAGAAGGCCACATCATCACCGCCGGCGGCTTCGACTCCCATATCCATTTCATCTGCCCCCAGCAGATCGACGAAGCGCTCGCTTCCGGCGTCACCTCCATGACAGGCGGCGGCACAGGACCTGCCACTGGAACGAACGCGACCACCTGCACCCCGGGTCCATGGAATATCCATCGCATGCTGGAAGCGGCCGAAGAGTATCCCATGAACCTTGGCTTCATGGGCAAAGGCAACTCCTCCAACCCACACGCCCTCCGCGAACAAGTGGCTGCAGGTGCCATGGGCCTGAAACTGCACGAAGACTGGGGCACCCATCCCGCCGCCATCGATACCTGCCTCGGCGTAGCCGACGAGATGGACGTGCAAGTTGCCATCCATACCGACACCCTCAACGAATCCGGATTCGTGGAAGACACGATCGCGGCCTTCAAAAACCGCGTCATCCACACCTTCCACTCCGAAGGCGCAGGCGGAGGACACGCCCCGGACATCATCAAGGTTTGCGGCGAGCTCAACGTGCTCCCTTCCTCCACCAATCCAACGCGTCCTTACACGGTGAATACAATCGACGAGCACCTCGACATGCTCATGGTCTGCCACCACCTAGATTCCAAGATTCCCGAGGACGTCGCTTTCGCAGAATCGCGTATCCGACCTTCCACCATCGCGGCGGAAGATATCCTCCACGACATCGGCGCCTTCTCGATTATGTCCTCCGACTCCCAAGCCATGGGACGCGTGGGAGAGGTTATTTCCCGCACTTGGCAAACCGCGCACAAGATGAAAGTCCAACGCGGTAAGTTAGATTCGGATACACATCCCGATGCGGACAACTTCCGAGCCCTTCGCTACATTGCGAAATACACGCTCAACCCCGCCATCGCCTGTGGCGTGGCCCACGAGGTCGGCTCTATCGAAGTCGGTAAGCTCGCCGACATTGTCGTCTGGAAACCTGCCTTCTTCGGCGTAAAGCCGGAACTCGTGCTCAAGGGCGGTCTCATAGCCCTCGCCAATATGGGCGATCCAAACGCTTCCATCCCCACCCCTCAGCCAACCTTCTACCGCAAACAGTTCGCCGCTCACGGCAGCGCCAAGTACCAGACTTGCCTCACCTACGTCAGCCAGGCTTTCCTCGACAGCGGAAAGGCGGAAGAGCTCGGCCTGAAAAAACGCCTCGTCGCCACCAAGAACACTCGCAACATCAGCAAGAAAGACCTGCTGCACAACGACGCGACCCCCAAGATCGAGGTCGATCCCGAAACTTATGAAGTCAAAGCGGACGGAACCTTGCTGACCTGCGAACCCGCGACCGAAGTCCCCCTAGCCCAACGCTACTTCCTGTTCTAATTCCATTGGTAGGAGCGAGCTTGCTCGCGAAAGCCCAACGCTTCGCGAGCAAGCTCGCTCCTACTTTCTTCGCATGCAACTCATCACCACCCACTTTCACAACATTCCCGAATCCAAAAGCCGGATACACCTAAAAATCGACCGCCGCAAACTCGCGAAACGCCGCTTCCGCGCCACCGCTGACGATGGAACAGACTTCGGCTTCGACTTGCCTCACCCCCTCAAGCACGAGACTCCATTCTACGAAACAGACGACTCGGTCTACCTCATAGAACAAGCTCCCGAACCCGTTCTGCGGATTCCCATTGAGGACGCTGAGCAAGCTGCCCTCTACGGATGGATGGTTGGCAACATGCACTTTCCCGCCGCCTTCGAAGCAGGAGCCATTCTCGCGGAGGACGATCCCGCAGTGCGGCAAATGCTCGAACGCTCCAACATCGCGTTTGAGGAGGCTACAGCGGTTTTCCAGCCTCCTTCCAACGCAGCCGCCCACCATCATCATTAGGACTACTGTCCGATTATTCGCTTTGGAGCGGGCAATAGGCAAATCGAGCTCAGAATCTCAGCTATCGCCTTGATATATACCCAAGGGGAATATCGACGCAGCGAAAAGAAAGCGCCCGAAGCCACGAACGAGTTGGGCTGATTGGGCAGGCCTCTAAGGTCTGCTGGCACCGACGACCTTCCAAATCGTTCCGCTCGTCTTGCTCAAAAAGTAGGGCTCGCCTGCAGCGTCCCTGCCCACTCTCAAGTCACCCCGCTCGTTACCTGCAAGCTCCGTCAAAGAAGTGATATTTCCAGCAATCGAAAGCTTAACGTCCTCGGCTTTCGCTTTCGCTCGATTCAAGTCGCTGGCGACCAACACTCGCCCCGTGGCGATATCGCCAAACAAATAAGTTCCCTTCAGCAGCGGCAGTTGCGAGCCTTCATAAACAAATCCCCCGGCGATAGCCATCATTTCGTCGTGGTCGACCTGCAGCAAGGGGTCGACGACATCGCCGTAATCTCCATTTCTTGGATACACCTGGGACTGGTCGTTCAACAGGTCGATCTCGAACGTTCCCTCTAACCTCGGCCACCCATAATCTTTTCCTGCCTCCACGCGGTTTAGCTCCTCGATCTGCCAATGTCCAATGTCCGCGACGTAAAAACTCCCGTCCGAGCTCCAGCTCAACGCATTCGGGTTCCGGAATCCGTGGGCAAACACTTCAGGCAAGCCACCCGCCCCATCCGCAAACGGATTATCGCCTGGAATCCCATACTTACCATTGCCGCTATTTGTACCCTGAGGAGCAATGCGCAAAACCGTTCCCCAAACAAGGCCAGCACCCTCGATCAGATCCGGTCGACCGATGTAGCTAGCCCCGCCATCTCCCACTCCAATGTAAAGCAAACCGAAGTTACGATCTCCTCTTCTAGAATATGGGTCGAACGCAAGCTCCTGCATTCCGTGCGACGTATCCACCATTTCGATGCGCAGCAACTCGCGCCCTTCGCCTTCGATGGATGCCCTGGTTCCAGCCTCAACTTGCCATTCCGTAACAACATACTGCAATTTAGCCTTTCTTCCTGGCGGCAATTGAATATCGGCAACTGCAGCGTCTCCGGACTCCGCATGCTGCGTGTAAAACAGGCCGTCGCTTTCGAACTCGGGACTGAACGCGAAACTTGAAAAGCCGGTCGCCAAACCGGGTGTATGCACAAACTCCGGACGCCTCTTTGCTAGATCCAGAAAAACCCGAGCCTCGCCTTGCACGATCTCGTACAGCACGCCTCTCTGGTCATTGACGAATATCCGCTCCTCGCCCTTGTCATGCACGCCCGCCAGCTTATTGATGCGAGCCACCGGCAAGGTTTCAGAACTCGGCGGGATCGCGCAAAACGCCTCCAATTCAAGCACGATTCCCGAGTCTGCAATTTTTTCAGGAATCGGATCCTCCAGCCCCTTTCCCTTCGAAGTCTCCTTCAACTCCTTGTTCCGAAGCTTTCTACGGTTCGCATACATATAAGCCAAAACCGCCTCGATGTCGGCATCGCTCAAACCGAAGCTGGGCATGACGCTGCTGTACTTCTCTTGCAGCTCTCGAGCGCGAGCATCGCCGCTATCGATTACCGCTTGCGGGTCCTTGATGAAATTGAAGATCCATTGCTTTTCGGCGCGAAAGAACACCCGACTCAACTCGGGACCGATCGCATTCCGCTCAAACGTATGGCAGGACGCGCAGAGCGATTGGAAAACGACTTCTCCACGCTGCACCAACTCTGGCTCCTGGCTGTAGCCAGCTGAAGCCTGCGCAAACGCATCGAAGCTCGAGATCGAAACGACGAAAAAGCAAAATAAGGCAAAACGAAACATTTGGGGCGAACGAATCAAGTGGACGGGATTTATTAACGGCACCTTCTCGGAGTATTGCCATCCTCAAAAGATTCCAATTTCCCCCTGGCAAAACAAGTGCGGAAATTAACTCGGGCCCAAGGTAAGAAGAAGCTGGTCTGATCCACCAGATTTTTGCAAAACCCCTAAGCCTAACCTTAGTCACCATGAATCTCCCTTGGCTCCCCAGCATGCTGCAAACTACCGATCCGCTATTCCCTATCGGGTCGTACGCGCACTCCTATGGACTCGAAGAGCTTTGCGCGACAGGTGAGGTGCGCGATGGCGAATCACTCCTGCGCTACCTAAAAACGGTCGTCTACCTTAACCTTCAGGAATTCGAACTCCCGTATTTGAGGTTCCTATACGAATCGGCATCGAAGCCTGATCCCGAGATCATCTGCGAGCTGGACGCTGAAATCGGCGCATCCAAGCCCTCAAAGGAACTCAGGAACGCCAGCTCCGCCCAAGGCCAGCAGCGCCTACGGCTGATCAGCAAGCTGCGACCGACTCCTCTCTTCGAAACCCTGCAGGAACTGAAAAACGTAAAGCGGCTCACCCCCCACCACCTCACCGTATTCGCCGCCGAAAACGTCGACCTCGGCACCCCGCTCGAGCCCACCTTGGCGGCTTGGGCCTACCAGACGCTGGCCGCTCCTTGCGCCGCTTCGCTGAAGTTGATCCGTATCGGACAGGAAGGAGCCCAAAGCGTACTCACTTCCGCACTACAAGACATCGAGATGCTCGTTTCCAAATCGCTCCCAGTCGAACGCGACTTCGCAGGCGCCTTCCTTCCAAACCTTGACATCGCCTCCCAACGCCACGAGCAAGCTTTCTCGCGCCTATTCATTTCCTAAGGCCCAAATAACTAAAAACCACTTTACCAGAAAATGAACAACTCCCGTCCAGTCCGTATCGGAATCGGTGGCCCCGTTGGCTCCGGTAAGACAATGCTGCTCCTCCGCCTCTGCGAAGCATTGAAATCTGAATACAACCTCGTAGCCATCACCAACGATATCTATACCCGCGAAGATGCGGAGTTCCTCGTTCGCAACAAAGCCCTCGAAGCAGACCGCGTCATGGGAGTCGAAACAGGAGGCTGCCCGCACACTGCCATCCGCGACGACACCAGCATGAACATGGCAGCCATCGACGAACTGCTCGAGCGCCATCCCGACACTCAAGCCGTGCTTATCGAATCGGGCGGCGACAACCTTTCCGCAACCTTCTCACCTGAATTGGTCGACGCCTTCATCTATGTCATCGACGTCGCGGAAGGCGATAAGATCCCACGCAAAGGGGGACCCGCTATCCAGTACTCTGACCTGATGATCATCAACAAGATCGAGATCGCCCAATACGTCGGAGCCGATCTCGACGTTATGGACCGCGACAGCAAAAAGATGCGCGGAGAGCGACCCTTCCTTTTCTGCGACCTCAAGTCTCACAAAGGCCTCGACGACGTCATCGCTTGGTTGAAAAAGGAGTATCTCTTCTAGCGCTTCCATCGCGGAACTCCCTGCTTAGTGGAAACTCAAGAGCCACCCTCCATGCTACGGCCGCACGTCGCCGGACACCTCTACGCGACCTGCTCGCGCGACCAAACCGGCAAATGCATCCTTAGCCGCAAGGAGTTCAAGACTCCCGTGCACATCTCCAAGCCCTACTGGAACGGGCAGAGCCTCTTGCTCAACCTCATGTGTCCAACCGCAGGGATGCTCGCGGGCGATTCAGCGGACCTGGAGATTATCGTAGAAGCGGAGGCATCGCTAACCCTCTCCAATCCATCCTCGCTTCGTATCCATAAAATGGATCGAGATAGCGACGCGAAATGGATCCAATCCTTTCGCGTCGAGAAAAACGCCTTTCTCGAGAGCAATCCCGAGTGGCTCATTCTCCAAGGCGAAAGCGCCTTCACTCAACGCACGACCATCGAGCTCGCCAAGGGGGCGGAACTCTTTTTCATCGAAGCCATCGCTCCCGGTCGCATCGCCCACAACGAGGCCTTCTCGTTTCGCCAATTTCGCAACCGCCTTTCCCTTCGCTACGACGGAAAGCTGGCTTTGCTGGAGAAGCACTGCGTTGAACCGTCCCAAGGAACGGCTACTGCCTGGACCAATGAGCTGGGAGCTCCTTTCCCGTTCTACATTTCGATCTTGCTCGTCTCCGAGAAGCTGGAGGACAACAAAGCCTTTTGGCAGGCGATACATGAGCTGCAAGACACAGGGTTTCGCATCGGATCCAGCCAGCTCGCCCAATCCTCCTGCTGGTGCGTGAAGATCCTCGCTCAAGACCCCATCGCCGCTCGAAAGGCGTGCTCAGCCGTGCGCAGCCAATACTATCGGGCAATCCAACGCGAAGCAGCCGCCTTGCGACGATAAAGAAAGGAAAAGAAACCAGTGAACAAATTCAGCTGCCGTTTTTCTATGGCCTGATCCGTTTCCCAGTAGGTAGCTCTCCTCCCCCTCTTAGACTAGCAGTGCAGTGATTCCTCGATCCCAACCCATCCGCAGCCTCAGCCGTTTCCTCGGCGCAGTCTGCTGCCTCATGGCGCTAGCCGGACTGCTCACTTCCTGCACTCAAGTAAACGTCGTAAATCCGCAAACCAACCTCGAGCTTGCACCAGCGCCCTACTTCGACGACACCACGGGCATCTACTTTCCCGGGGCCCTGGGCCCGCTCTTTCGTCGCCCGGTCATCGAACTCGAAGAGAAGTCACCTGGACTGGGACTCGCCATAAGCTACCGCAATCCTGAGGCCCGCATCGATGTATTCGTCTACGACCTACAAGCAAGCGTCATCCCTTCCGGCACCGATTCCGAAGTGATCCGCAAGAGCTTCCAAGATGCCCTCGCAGACCTCCAACTCGCAACTTCCAAGCGCATCTACAGCCAGCTAGAAGTCGCCCCTCCGACAATTCACAAAATCGGAGGCACCGCGTTCAACCACGCCACTTTCCAGTACACCGAGGGGCTTGTTCCCAAACAAGGCGAACTCTACGTCGCCGGAGTAAACAGCCAGATCCTCAAGATACGCACCGCGAAGCGACTCGGCAGC
The DNA here is from genome assembly GCF_014803405.1 of Pelagicoccus enzymogenes. Lineage (NCBI taxonomy): Bacteria > Pseudomonadati > Verrucomicrobiota > Opitutia > Puniceicoccales > Pelagicoccaceae > Pelagicoccus > Pelagicoccus enzymogenes. The sequence goes on along the minus strand of NZ_JACYFG010000051.1, from coordinate 206,420 downwards.
TCCATCGACATCCCTCGCTTGCTCGCCTACCTGGGCCAAACCATCGAACAAAGCCGGCTCGCCGGGTTCGGGGGTATTTCCAACGAGGACTTCAAGCGGATCTCGGCGGAACTCGGCCAGATCAACCTGGATGACGGGCTCTCCGCCAATGAAGCCATATCCATCGCCCAAATCGAACTCGTCGGGAACAAGCTCCACAATCGCTATGACGTGACCCGCCATCGCATTATCGACCCTGGCGCCCTGCCAGATTCCGCGACGGTTATCTTTTCGCCCTACCCTTCCAATGCCACCAAGCCCCTCCCCCCCGCGCTCGTCTCCGTGCGCAAAACCGGACGGGCCGAGCTGCTCGACACCCAGTTCTAGAAAGCGTTAGCAAACTCCCGTATTTTCCGTAAACGAGGCATAAAAAAGCTGTCAGTTCATTGCAAATCAAGACGGCCTGCCCCAAGGTGGGCAGCACCGCTCTTGTGTCAGCATGCCCATGTCCTCGAAGTACAGCCATATCGACTTGTCCAAGCTGGAGAACCGATCGTTGCTCATAGTCGACGACAATCATTCCCTGCACCGTGACTACAACGCAGTGCTTCGTCCGGACCAACGGGATGATGGAGAGGCCAAGCTCGACGAACTCGAAAACCTCTTGCTCGGCAACAGCGGAACAGATGCCGCGAAACGCCGCGAACGGAATTTCCAAATCCAGTCCACCTACCAAGGAGAGGAGGCCTACGAGCTAGTGAAACGCCACCACTCCAAGGGCATCAAGTATCCCCTCGCATTGGTCGACATGAGAATGCCTCCGGGCTGGGACGGCCTGGAAACGATCAAGAAGCTGCGCGAAATCGACAGCTCCATGCGTTTCATTATCGTGACCGCCTACTCTGACTACTCCGAGGAGGAGATCGAACAGGAGCTCGGAGCGCGGACGCCCGTGACCATGGTCTACAAGCCCTTCGAGCCTACCGAATTATACGAGCTGGCCTACGATCTCGTCAGCAGCTGGAACAACCGGTACGCTTGAAGCGTAAGACATTAAACCGGGGCGATCCTTAGGCAGTCGCCCACAGCAAACTAGCGTCCGGAACGCCCAAACAAGCGGGAACGAGGTCCAGCCGCCGCCGACTTCTCCTGAGCGTTGAAAAGCGCCGAATACATGTAGTTGAAGCCATCGAGCTTCTTGCGCTCTATCTTCTTGCCGATGAAGTGCTCGATAGCTGCCGCGTTCTTTACCTCGTCTTCGGTCAAAAGCGTGAAGGCGTCGCCTTCGCGGGAAGCGCGTCCCGTACGGCCGATGCGGTGCACGTAGTCCTCCGCGTGCAGCGGCACGTCGTAGTTGATCACGTGGGTTACGCCAGCAATGTCCAAACCGCGCGCCGCGATGTCGGTCGCTACCAGCACCTCGTACTTGCCGTCCTTGAAGCCCTTCAGCGCCTCGGTGCGCTCCGACTGGGAACGATCGGAATGCAAGGCCGCGACCTTGTGGTTCAAGCGCTCGAGGCGACGCGTGATCATGTCCGCGTTGAACTTCGTTCTGGTGAAGATTAAGACGCTCTCGTAGTGAGTGCGCTCCAGCAGCTCCAGCAGCAGCTTGTACTTCTGTCGCTCCACCACCGGATAGAAGGCGTGGCTCACCGTTTCCGCTGCAGAGCGGTTCTTGCCGATCTCCACGATCGCAGGATCGTTCAGCACCCAACCGGTCAAAGTCTTGATGGCCGGCGGCATGGTCGCGGTGAAGAGCAAGGTCTGGCGCTCCTTGGAGCAGTAGTTCTGCACGATCCGCTTCACGTCGGGCAAGAATCCCATGTCCAGCATGCGATCCACCTCGTCGAGCACCAGGAAGTCCATCTCCTTCAGGGAAAGGTTACCCTGGTTCAAATGGTCAAGCAGACGCCCTGGAGTCGCGACGATGATTTCCGCTCCGCTCTCGATCATCTTCATCTGGCCGCCGTACTTGACGCCGCCGTAAATGAGGCCGATCTGTATACCGAGGTTCTTGGCAAAAACCTTGAGAGCTTCCTCGACCTGAGCCGCCAACTCGCGGGTCGGCTCAAGAATGAGGCACTGGAAAGGCTTGCCAGGAACGATGCGCTGCAAAATCGGCAGGCCAAAAGCGGCAGTCTTGCCGGTCCCGGTTTGGGCTGATCCTATCAAGTCCTTGCCTTGCAATACGATAGGAATCGACTGTTCCTGAATTGGGGTTGGCTTCTCAAAGCCGAGATCGGCGAGAGCCTTGTTGATGGGTTCCGATAACCCAAGTCCTGAAAATGGCATTCAGCGTATATGGGAATCCCCACACGGGGAAGCAAGCTAACAAATCCCAGACACGAACACCTAAAACCCGCCATTCGCTCTTCACAATTCACTTTTCACTCTCCAGCCTCCCTCATCATGTCGCAAACCACCAGCCAGCCTACACCGCCAGCGATCCCCCCAGCCCTCGCCCACGCGCGAGCCGATTTCCCCATCCTGCAACGCAGCGTGCACGGCAAGCCCCTCGTCTACCTCGACAACGCCGCCTCCACCCAGAAGCCGCAAGTGGTCATCGACGCCGTGACCCGCTACTACGCCAACGAAAACGCCAACATCCACCGCGGCGTTCACCTGCTCTCCACCGAAGCCACCGGAGCCTACGAAACCGCTCGCGGCAAAATCGCCACCTTCATCAACGCAGCTGACGACTCCGAAATCGTCTACACCCGCGGAGCCACCGAATCCGTCAACCTCGTCGCCCACTCCTTCGTCGAGCCCAAGCTCCAAGCCGGCGACGAAATTCTCATCTCCGCCATGGAGCACCATGCCAACATCGTACCTTGGCAACTGCTCTGCGAACGTGTCGGCGCGAAGCTCAAGGTCATCCCGGTCACCGACGACTGCGACCTCGACCTCACCCATTTCGACGAGCTCCTCAACGAGAAGACCAAGCTCCTTTCCCTCGTCTACGTCTCCAACGCGATCGGTACCGTAAACGACATCGCGCCCCTCCTCGCCAAGGCCAAGGCCAAAGGCATCCCCACCCTCGTCGACGCCGCCCAAGCCATCCAACACATGCCGATCGACGTCCAACAGCTCGGCTGCGACTTCCTCGTCGCCTCCGGCCATAAAATCTACGGCCCCACCGGCATCGGCATCCTCTACGGACGCCGCTCCCTGCTGGACGGCATGCGCCCCTACCAGGGAGGCGGCGACATGATCGCCCACGTCGCTTTCGAAGGCTCCACCTTCAAGGAGCCACCCTCCCGCTTCGAAGCCGGCACGCCCCACATCGAGGGAGCCATCGGACTCGGCGCCGCCGTCGACTACCTCAGCGGAATCGGCCTGCAGGCCATCCACGACTACGAGTCGGACCTCATCGCCTACGCCGTCGCCAAGCTTCAGCAAATCGAAGGACTCACTATCGTCGGCAATCCACGCCTCCGATCCGGAGCCATCTCCTTCACCATGGGCGACGCCCATCCCCACGACATCGGCACCGTACTCGATACCGAAGGCGTTGCTATCCGCTCCGGCCATCACTGCTGCGAACCCCTCATGAAGCGCCTTGGCGTGCCCGCCACCGCCAGAGCCTCCTTCTCGCTCTACAACACGCCCGCCGACGTCGACGCTCTCGCCGCCGCTCTGAAGAAAACCGCCATCCTCTTCATGTAGGAGCGATCTGTGGGAGCGTGCTTGTCACGCGATCGCAAACCGAAGCGGGAAGCGGCCTTGTGCCGCGATTACAACCAGATCCCCCCTTGAATTCAGACCTAAAAAAGCTCTACCAGCAAACGCTGCTCCAACATAGCAAGCAGCCGCACAACAACGGCGAACTGCCCGACGCCGCGTCTGCGACCGTGCGTAACCCGCTCTGCGGCGACGAGATCACAGTGTATCATAAAACCAACGACGGCGAAAAAAGCCAGATCGCCTTCACCGCCCAGGCCTGCACTATCTGCCTCGCTTCCGCCAGCATGATGACCCAGCACCTAGCGACGCTTCCCACTCCTGAAGCCGTCTCATTTTCCCAAGTCTTCGTATCCAAATTCCAGTCGAAACCAGATTCCATAGAGCTTCCCGGCGAACTCGCCGCCCTCAGCGGCGTCCTCTCCTTTCCCAGCCGCATCCGCTGCGCCACGCTGCCTTTCGAAGCCTACCTGGCAGCCTTCAAATCTGGAGGGACGAGTGAAAGTGTCGCTTCGCTCGACGCCACCTCGCCCGCAACGCAAGAGCCCAAGTGATCACTCTCCGCAACATCTGCCTTCAATACGGCGAACGTTACCTATTCCGCGATGCCACCGCAACGATCGGTGCCAAAGACCGCATCGGACTCGTCGGAGCCAATGGAGCCGGCAAAACGACCCTTCTCAAGCTCATCGCCGGAGTAGAAGCCTACGACTCCGGCGGTATCGATAAAGCCAACTACGTATCCATCGGATACCTACCTCAGGACGGTATCGCTGCCCACGGAAAGACGCTTTTTGACGAGGTTCATACCGCCTTCTCAAACGTCATCGAGCTCAAGCAAAAGATTGATGCGGCAAACATCCGTCTCAACGAACTGGATACCGCCTCCGAAGAATACGCCGAAACCCTCGAGCTCCTCGGCGAGATGGAACTCCAGCTGGAAGACCTTGACGTCGCCCGCATTCCCTCCCGCATCGAATCCATACTCCTCGGCCTCGGCTTCAAGTCCACCGACATGCATCGCATGACCGACGAGTTCTCCGGAGGGTGGCAAATGCGCATCGCCCTCGCCAAGCTCCTGCTCGCCCAGCCATCGCTACTGCTTCTCGACGAACCGACCAACCATCTCGACGTAGAGTCCCAAGCTTGGCTGGAAGACTTTCTCAGACGCTACCACGGCTCTCTCCTCATGGTCTCGCACGACCGAGCGTTCCTAGACTCCCTCATCACCCGCACCTTCGAAGTCTACCAAGGCGCCCTCACCGTCTACACAGGCAACTACTCAAAGTACGAGACGCAGTCGGTCGAACGACGCGCCCAGCTCGAAAAAGCGTACGCCAAGCAACAACGCGAACTCGCCAAAACCCAGCAGTTCATCGACCGCTTCCGGGCCAAAGCCACCAAAGCGCGTCAGGTCCAGTCCCGCATCAAGGCGCTAGAAAAAGTAGATCGCATCGAGATCGAGCAGGAAGCCGACCAAGTGGCATTTTCATTCCCCGAGCCTCCGCGCTCCGGACAAAACGTCATCGAAGTCAAAAACCTGCGCAAGTGCTACGGCGACCTCGAAGTCATCCACTCCGCAAATATTCGCATTGAACGCGGCGACCGCATCGCAGTCGTCGGCGTCAACGGGGCCGGCAAGACGACCCTCGCCAAAATCCTGGCCGGAGTCGAACCCTTCCAATCCGGAGAACGTATCGTCGGTGGCAATACAAGCATCTCCTACTTCGCCCAACATCAGGCCGACGAGCTCGATCCCGAACTGGATATATTCGAGACGATAGAACGCGTCGCCGAGGTCGGCAACAATACCAGCCTGCGGACCATTCTCGGCTCTTTCCTCTTTCAAGGCGACGACGTCTTCAAGAAAGTGAAAGTCCTTTCCGGCGGCGAACGCAACCGTGTCGCCCTTGCCAAGATGCTCGTCCAACCCGCGAATTTCCTAATCCTCGACGAGCCCACGAACCACCTCGACATCCGCTCTCAAGACGTGCTGCGCGGCGCCCTCGACGAATTCCCCGGCACCTTCCTGATCGTCTCGCACAACCGCGACTTCCTCGACTCCATCGTCACCAAAGTCCTCGAAGTCCGCAAAGACGGACTCTCCCTCCACCCCGGAAACGTATCCGATTACCTAACACGACTTGCAAGTAGGAGCGCCCCTAGTCGCGAAGCCACAACCCGACCACAAAAGCCCGCACCCCAGACTCCAAGCACCAATACCCAGAACCCCAAGGAGCTGCGACGACTCAAAGCCCAGAAGCAAGCCCAGCTCAAGCCGCTCACAGACAAGCTCAAGAAAGTCGAAGCTCTCATCGCCGAACTAGAGTCGCAGCAATCTGAATACGAAAATCTGATGGCTGATCCCGACTTCTACAAGGACGCCAACAAGTCGCAGAAAGTACTCACGACCTACGACTCCAACAAGTCAAAGGTCGAAACCGCTTACGAAGAGTGGTCCGACCTCACCGACCAAATCGCCGCGGCCGAGTAGAGTTTTGTGGCGAGCGACCTTGTCGACGACCTCGAGATTGCCGAGACGGTGCCGCGATAAGCCCCGCCTGCCCGAGCGAAAAAAAACTCTAGCTGTCGTCCAGTTGGTCCAATGCCACGATGTTCTCGCGGCAGCGCGGCAGCAAGACGTCGCGGATCAGCTTCGAGGATGCTTCGTCTAGGTCGCTCTTGCCCAAGGCTTCCTCGTAATCCCTCATCCCATAGACTTCCCCACGCTTGAGCACTTCGAGCGCGGAGCCTTTTCCCATCACGTTCGCGGTAGCCTGCACCGCGTTGACGAGCATTCCCCACGATCCGGAGGAATCGCTAGGAACTCCCGACATCAGCTCGACTTGGCTTCGTAGCTGCTCGACGCTGCGTTCATGGAGGTCTCGAATTTGGATGAAGACCGTCGCCTCCGGCTCGCGAGCAAACTTCTCGATCGCCTTGCCATAGGTTTCCACTGCTGACAACTCCCCCCTGAGCAGCTGGTTGCAAATGTCCACGGGTGTTTGATTGATCTCTGTCGTTTTCATGCCTTCCAACTTGCAATTCATGTGCCAGCCGCCCCACACGGGGCGACAGGCTTCCTATCTTGCAAGTTGCACCCTCGAGCCTTCGCGACTCGATTCTTGCCGTTGAATTTTGCAGGACGCGGCACTCTAAAAAGCCCGTAACCGCGTGAAAGCGAAAAGGGTGCGCCCGTCGACAGCGGATCGGTCCAACCAGCGCAGGACGACAGCGAGAGGCCTACCCTATCCCCTAGTCGTCCGCGCTGATCACAAAGTCCGCGATGTAGTGAAGCAGCAAGTCTCGCTCGTCGTCCGATTGCAAATTGCCGAAAAAGGGGAACATCGTGCCCTCGAACTTCCCCAGCGAGCGCACCTCGGCAAAGATATACGCCGCATCGCGAATCTCCGCTATCTTGATATCTAAACAAGCCGGCTGGCCGCGGTACTTCCGTACGATGCTAATCGCGGCGTAGCCATAATGGTTTTCCTCTTCGCAAGAAGAGTAGCTGAAAGTCACACCCGCTCCCTTTAGGGCAGCTTTCAGCCATTGAGCCGATTTCGATACGACTTCCAAGGTACGAGACGGCGAGCTCTGCTTCGCCGCCATCACGAGCAACAGATCATCTATAGGTTCAGGATCTCCACTTTTCATAAGGTTCTTTAAGGTTTATTTTTGGGTGAAAATTAATGCTTGAAAGGCTTCGACTTACTACTCGCCGCAGCCGCCATCCTTGAATCCGCAGTCTCTGCAAGAACGACATTTCCCGTCGTGCACGTAGGCCATCGATCCACACTTGGGACAAGACTCTGCGCTTTTATTTTGGATACTCTTAAAAAGCGACGACTTGATTCCGTCTGGATCTGCGGGCTTGATCGTCACCGCCCCGTTCTGAGCAGCCACCGCCGGAGCCGGAGCTCCCGCAAAATCAATTAGCTTTTCACCGTTGGACTCCGGGAAGAGCCACTGCAAAATCTGCATCATCGCATCGACGACGCTCTTGCAGGTCTTGATTTGGTCAGCCACTCCATCCTGGTCGCCCACCTTAGTGAAGCCGCTTGGGTCAAACGCCGTGTAGCGGAAGGATTCGATCAAACTGGAAAGCGGCACGCCATACTGCAGCGAAATTGAAAACGCCTTGCAGAAGCTCTCGAACATGCCGTTAGCGAAAGAGCCGGCTTGGCCCACCCGCCCGAAAACTTCGCCACAACTTCCGTCTGGATAAATCCCGACCGTGAGGAAGCCTTCCATCAATCCTCCCCCCACTTCAAACTTCAAGGTCTGGGAAATACGGCGACCGGGCAAGCGGACACGACGCGGCTTGCTGGCTTCCTTGACGATCTCGCCCACCTGTTCTCGCACGCCCTCCACGAGCTTGTTCCAAACGTATTCAGGATTCCACTTCCGGCCTTCCGGCGTATCGACGTTGAAAACAGAAATACCCTTCGAGTCCGCCCGGTAAAGCGCCACGCACTTAACTCCCATCTCGTGGCAGTCTACGAGGCACTGCTTGATGTCCTCCCGCGTCGCAGAGTAAGGCAAGTTAACCGTTTTCGACGTAGCTCCCGAGAGAAAAGGCTGTATCGCTCCAAGCATACGCATGTGGCCCTTCGCCAAAATTGAACGAGTGCCGCTTCCTGAAGTTGCCGAGCAGTCGAAGGCGGCAACGTGTTCGGGCTTCAACCAGGGAATGTCCTCCACGTGGCTGGCTCCTGCCAACACGACTGCTTCTTCTGGTTCCGCCGAGCCGTTCTGCCCTTTCTCCCTCAGTTCCGTGAGATAGGCTTCCAGCTTCGAAATGTCTCCCATTTTGAAGCCGATAAGCTCGTTGAGTTGATGCCGGATCGGTCCGATTTGGCTCTCGTCGATGAATTGCCTGAGGTGCTTCACAACTCTGGCCATACTTGCGCCACAGGCGGTATAAAGCCCGTCCAAACCTGCCACCTCTAACGCTGCCTCGCAAACTTGCTGCGTAGTGTAACCTTGGGTACGAAGCCCCTCAAGCGCCAGCGTGTTGAACATCTTGAGCATGCCTCCTCCCGACAAGTTCTTGTACTTGACCAAGGTATAGTCTGGTTCGGCTGAGGTAGTGCCTTCGTCGTAGACACCCATGGGAGCTGAGATCGTACCCGTCGGCGCCATCACGGTTGTGAAGCTGTTGCGGAATCGCTTGGCAGCGACAACCTCGCTCCAAGTCGCCGCGTTCACATCCTGCAGTTGCTGGGCAATGACTGGAGCATCTACGGAGTGATTCTCAAAACTTTTGGCATAACCTCTAAGCACATCGAGAGCGGTCAAACCTTGAGCGATCGGCAGCCGCGAACCGGATCTCTTGAAGATGGATTCCGCTTCCTTTTCGATGTCCTTACCTGCGCTGAACGCACCCGAAAGGTCTTGCACGGCTTTGTGAAGCTCGAGTACTTCGCGCAAATCGGATTCGGTAGATTCAAATCTTGGATACGCGCCTAGCTCCTGCCCCATCTCAGCGCTAGCTTTCCAGCAAGTCGAAGTCAGCAAGCTCACGAGCTGGCTGGCAATCAAGCGCCCCTCGTCACTGTCGTAGGGGATACCCAAGGCCATGAGCAAACCGCCGACGTTCGCATAGCCAATTCCCGTGGTGCGGTAGCGATAGGTTCCGGCCGCAATTTCCGGAATGGGGAAACCTCCTTCCTCCACGTTCAGGTCCGCAGCGATCATGGCGAGCCGGATCGCCTTCTGTAGCTCCTCAACCTTCATCTGCTTCGCGTCACGATCGTAGAACCTGAATACATTGAAGCTGGATAGATTGCATGAGGTGAAGTTGAGGTGCAGGTACTCCGAACAAGGATTGCTGGTAGAGATATCCCCATCCGACTTCACCGGATTCCAAATGTTGATGAAATCGTTGTTGTGGGTGCCGGGCTCCGCATTGTGCCAAACGCATTCCGCAATCGCATCGAGTATACTCTCCGCCTTGAAGGTATCCTCCACCTTGGTAGGATCGCTCACCCAACGCGTCGCGTACTCCCCCTTCGTTTGGTAAGCCTTCCAGAAGTCCCCTTTGAGCGAAACCGAATGGTTCGCGTTTTGGTGCCCCAAGGTCTCTCCGTAGAGCAGATCGTCCATCCCTGCATCGTATTGACGATCCGTCACCATCGGCATGTCGAGCACGATACGAGCCGCCATGCGCTCCGCGGGCGAGCCCTTCACCGCATACTCTTCCGCCTTCTTCTTCAGGGCTACCGACACGTTGTGCTCACGTAGCACGATCTTACCGATGTCTTCCTGCTGGTTCTTGGTGGAGATGAATTCGAAAATGTCAGGATGATCGGCGAAGAGCAGAACCATACGCGCCGCACGTCGCGTCTTACCCCCCGACTTGATGGCACCCGCCATGCGATCAAAGCCCTTGTCGAAAGAGATCGGCCCGGAGGCAAATCCCTTGCCAGCGATCGGTTCCTTGGAGGAGCGAATCGACGAGAGGTTTACTCCTATTCCCGAACCGCTGGAAAAAACTCCGCCTTCCGCGATTTGATGGCTGAGAATCTTCTCCATGGAGTCTTCAATCCCCATCAGAAAACAGGCCGACGCCTGAGGGTGTATGTACGCGTTGGATACCTCTCTCACCTCCAAATTCGTATCGTCAACAGCATCCTCCGGCAGGATCGCCTTGAACGCTCGGTTCCCGCGATTCTCCATCGACTTTCGCAGGTCAGGCCGGCCCCAGCGCCATTGCTCCCAATGACCGATATTGAACCAAACCGGCGAATTCGGCGCCCACATCTGGAAGGCCAGCAAGTACTTGAGCTCGTGATTGTAGGCCAAGGCATCCGCCTCGGTTGCGAAATACCCGTGCCTCCATCCCCAAACCGTGTAAGTATTGGAGATGCGGTCGAAAGCGTGTCGCAAGGAATCCTCATACTCCGGTGTCTCCGGATCTCGACCGAACAGGTACTTGCTCGCCGTAATCTTAAGGGCGTTCTCTGCCCAAAAGGATGGCACCTCGACTCCTTTGCGCTCGTAGCTGGGCTTGCCGGTCTTCCAATCCATGATCACCACGTCGCGCCGCTCCCATGTGATCGTTTCGTACGGATTCCTGCCGTCAGTGGTGAACACGCGCTCTATCGTCAATCCCCCCAACAGATCCTCCCGCGGATCAAGTAGAAGGGTCTGGCCAAACCCGACATCGAGACAGGTTTCGGAGCGAGGATCAGTGACGTCTAAAGAATTCATAGTGTAGGGAAGATATCAATTTAGGTCGCGCAAGCCCAGTGCGATTTTCTCGAGCGCTGGCACGATCGGGTTAAACGGATGACGCTTAGCAGCTTAGTGAAGATCCGAATTCCTTGCCCGGAAGGCAAAGGACCTCGAAGCGTTCAACTGGGGGCCGAAAACGTAATTATTAAAAGGATACAAATTAAAAAACGCGATTCCCGAATTCCTTCGAACCAGCGTCCGAGAGAACGGCAAACACGTCGACTGTTCGATTTAGCGATAGGGCTCGCGCACGCAAGGGAAGATGCCAGCGCCTCCTTTTCCCAAGCGGCTACTTCCCCGTGCCGCAGAGGAAACCGCATCCGGTGCGAGCCGGCAAACGTCTGATAATCAGCAACCTTCTAAAATCTAATTTTCCCCATAAGATCAGGTAAAAAAGGACCGTAACAATTCCAGCGTATCTGGAGGGACCGGTTCCACTCGGTACGCATGGCGAGATAAATCCCCGCCCCCCTCTCACCGACTCAAGGTCTCACCAGAGCAAGGAACTCACCTTCACTCAAAATAGAGACTCCCCGACTCTCCGCATCTTGCAGCTTTTGTCCCGGCGAGCTCCCGACCACAAGATAGTCGCTCAGTTCCGTTACCGACTTTCGCACCCTTCCACCCACAGATTCAATCAAACGCGTAGCCTCCGCCCGCGTGCAGGAGTCCAGCCGCCCGGTGAAGACAAATACCTTTCCCACTAGGGGCAACTCTCCCCGTTCTCCTGTAACGTTTTCTCGAATACACGCCCCCACTGCCACCAACGCTTCCAGTTCCCTTCGCCTTCCGGACTCGCCGAAATAGGCTTCCAGCGCCTTGCGTTCATGAGGCATCCAATCGATCCCATCGGATTCGAGCAAATCACTCGCCTCGCTGATCCGAGCCGCGAGACTCTGGGCTCTGACCTCTCCAATTCCCGGTATGCCTATCCCAAAGACGAAACGCCACAACTCCCTGCGCTTGCTCGCCTCTCTTGCCTCGATCAATGCAGCAGCGGACTCTTCGCCTAAGTGCTCGAACTCCCCTAGCATCGAGCGGCTCACACCATAGAGGTCAGCGATGTCGCGAACGTAGCCACGGTCCACCAAGCAAGAAATCGTTACAGGTCCCCATCCCTCAAAGTCCATTGCTGCAGAAGACACATAGTGCTCCAAGCGCCGCTTGTTTCGCTCCGGACAAGCGCTCGCTCGGCAAAAGGCCTTGGCTTGGCCCTCCTCGTATTCCAGCCGCGTCGCGCACGAGGGACAACGAAGCGGAGCTTCAATCGGCAGCGAGGAGGGATTGCGTTTCGCATAGTTGACAGCCACTATTTGCGGGATGATTTCGCCTGCCTTCTTGAGAAAAACGGAATCGCCCACGCGGAGGTCCAAGCGCCTGATTTCGGGAAGGCTATGAAGGCTCGCTCTCGACACCCTAGAGCCTGAAATGAGAACTTCCTCCAATTCCGCCACCGGAGTCAGCGCTCCGCTGCGCCCGACTTGGAAGGTCACAGACAAAAGGCGTGATTCGACTTGAGTTCCGTTCGACTTGTAAGCCAAGGCCCAGTGCGGAGCATCTCGGCTCTCTCCCAACCGCGATTGCAAGGCGAAGGAATCGACCTTAACAACTGTTCCATCCGTTGGATACGCATAGTTCAAACGTTCGTCTTGCATCGCTTCTGCCGACTGCAGCAACTCCAACTTCCCCCTAACTTCCATTCGTTCCTCCAAAACCGGCAAGCCCCAAGCCCTGGCCTGCTCGAAGAAGTCAGCCTGTCGGGCCGGAGCGTCCTCATTCGGTTCGCAAGCGCCCATGGCAAAAAAGACGATCGACAAGCCTCTGTCCGCAAACACGGCAGGATCGCTCAACTTCACGGATCCCGCTGCCACGCTTCGTGGATGGGCAAAAGCCTCCTCCCCTCTGGCTAATCGCCTCTCGTTGATTCGCACGAAGTCTTCGAAACGCACAAAGACTTCTCCTCGTAACTCCATCCGCCGCGGATGGGAATCCCCCAGCAACTGAGTTCTAAATCCATCGATTCGCTTCACATTTTCGGAAACGATAACTCCCGATTCGCCATCTCCTCGCGTCACCGCCCGTACAAATTTCCCATCCTCGAACAACACGCTCACCGCCATCCCATCGACCTTGGGTTCAATCGAATAAGAAATGTCCTCTCGGCCCGCCAAAGCGGCAACCTGATGGTGAAAGCGTTCCAATTCAGATTTTGAATACGCTTTATCCAGACTCAACATCGGGGACAAATGGACAGCTGTCCCCTGTCCATTGCCTCGATCGTCTCCCACTCGGCGATGCCCCTCTTCTGCTCCGAAAAGGGCGTCCAAACGGAGAAACTCCTGCTTCAAGGCATCGTAGGCAGCATCGCTAATTTCCGGAGCGGCCTTCTGGTAATAGAGTTCGTCGTGGTATGCGATTTCCGCTTTGAGCTGCATCCAGCGATCCCTCAACTCCGCCTCAGCCAAAACCGGCTCCCGTGAAGCCGCTTGCGCAAGAAAGGCAAGGGAGAAGGATGAAATTAGGGTACAGGCCAGCGCAGCAAGCAGCCGGCTACGGCAAATGGGGTAACAGTCCACAGAAACGACATGCAGCGAGCGGGCTCGAACTGCAAACTTAAAGGCCAGATCGTTGCGGCAGCCCTAAAAAACCCGCAACCGATAGAAAGCGCTCCCCGAGGCACCTTGGGGCAGGACCAGCTGGACCTTGTCGTAGCGGGATTCACCTGCGACGCTTTCCTCCAGCATCACCTCGGTCACCGCTTCGACCGGCATCCATGCCTTCAAGTCACTGGAAATTTCCAGATGAAAAACGTAAGGGCTCACCGCTTGGTCCAGCCGAACGAACTGCAGCTGCAAGTCCGCGCCCGTCCACTGGAAGGCGAGCAGGCTTGCGTCCGGCAGAGATGGATTGCCCCCAAAATAGTACTCTTCAAAGAGAGTGAAACCATCTCCATCCAGATCGGAATAGGGATTCGCCTTGTAGGATTCCAAGCCCTCTTCGGCCAGCCACGCTTCAAAATCCTGGCTCAGCAGAAAATCGATGAAGAGGGATTGGTTTGCCCGTCCGGCCCCGAATCGGTTCCAAACGGATATCGCTGGCTGAACGTCTGCTTCGATCGCCCTGAAGGCGCCGTCATAGGAACCATAGTACAAGCGGCCCTCCCCACTGAGCAGGGGAGAAGAGTCGATGTATCCAAGAACCAATGACTCCCATACCAGCTCACCACTTTCCGAGAGAGCGCTGATCCCGCTCACTCCATTTCCAACGTAGGATCCCACGTAAATACCGCCTTCCCGGTCCACCGCAGGCGTGGAATAAAAGATGTCTCCCACATAGCTCTCCCAAAGGTAGACCCCGTTTTCGTCGAGAGCGTAAACGAAGCCATCGCGACTTCCGAAAACCAGGCTTCCGTCCTCCCGGACCGCAATCCCGGTGTCCACCTTCTCCGGAGCCTGAAACTGCCATAGCAACTGCCCGTCAAGCGTCAGCGCATACAGCCGTCCGTCCCCGCCTCCTACATAGACAGCTTCGTTCTCGCCAATGGTAGGAGGAGACTTGATACGTCGGTCCCCTTCCTCCACATCCAACCCGGTGGCGTAGCTCCAGCGCAATTCTCCCGTGTTGGAGAACGAGTACAGTTGCCCGTCGAAGGCTCCGACGTAGACGTTGCCCGATCCATCAATCGCAGGAGACGAATCCATTTCCTCTCCCACAAAGTAGAACCAGCGCAGTTCGCCTTGCGCGGTCAGCGAATAGAAAAAACCGTCCGAGGCCCCAAAAAACAAATTCCCCTGCGCGTCCAAGGACGGAGAGGCCACGATCAGGTTCTTGGCCTCGAAAGACCACTGCAGGGCGCCCGACTCCGCGGACACGGCATACATCTTGTTGTCCCAGGATCCGAAGTAGAGCGTCTTCTCGTCAAAGCTCAAGGTCGGCGAAGAGTCGACCCAATCCCCTGCCTCGAAGCTCCAACGGAGCTCCCCCTCTCCCGTCAAGGCGTATACAAAGTTGTCACGGCTTCCGAAATAGACATTGCCGTTCCGGTCTAGGGTCGGCGACCCAAAAATCTGGTCGCCCGTCTCGAAGCTCCAAAGCTCATCGCCTGAAGCTGCAAAAATCGAATTCGCCAACAAAACAAACGCAGCCGCAAGCCATCCCAACTTCTTTGCCCAAACCATACTAAACTCTCCTCATTACCCTTCCCACGGAACGAACAATTTAAAGGCAGCTCCGACCGAATCGCGATTGCGACAAGTCAAGCGACCCTTCAGGTAGCGCGCCATTTGCGAGCTGATCGGCAGCCCGATGCCTGCGCCGCCTTCCTTGGCGCTGACCTTGGGCATGAAGATCTCTTCCATGGCATCCGCGGCGATTCCATTGCCCTCGTCCTTGACCGTGACTTCGAGGCCTTTTTCTTCGCCCACTAAAGTAACCTGCACCAAACCGTCCTCTGGCGAAGCATCGATTGCGTTCTGTATCAAGTTTGTCGCGACAAGCATTACAACCCTCGCTCGATACGAATCCAGTTCACCTTCGCCAGCCGCGTTCCAATCGAAGCGCACTTTGCCTTTTTCCGAAACATTTGCGAACTTAGCTTTCAGGTCGTCCGCGATTTCCGAAACGGTCAGATCAAAATCGTCCACTCCCCCTTCCGCTCCTTGCAGCAGAGAAACCACCTCGTCTACCATGCCTTGCATGCGACTCGAGGCCTCCCGAATTTCTCGCAACTCATCGTTTTCCGCAGCCCCTTCACTCCCCAAGCCACCGCCACGTACCGCCTGCTGCACTCCAGCCAAGGGGTTACGCAGTCCGTGTATCAGGTGAGCGGTTACAGATCCAAGCGCAGAAGTGCGAGCTAGCATCGCCAGTTCAGCATTCGCTTTGCGGAGCCTTCGAGCCTGCCGGGCAACTGCCTCCTTCGCACGATTCAGGCTGGTCCAAGCAACGAAGAACAGCAACACCAGCAAAAGGCTTCCCAGTCCACCAGCCACCAAGGCCTGCGTCACGATTCGCTGGTTGAGCAGCTCGAACGAGCTACGCAAGGCCGATCCTTCGATCAACACTCGACCGATCCCCAAGAACTCACCTTGCGAGGAGTGCAGGGGCAGGTACACCGTCTGCACCGGAATCAGCTGATCCTGACGGTAGCCAAGGTCCATGATTTCCGACAAGGCAACCGAATCGCTGAACTCTGTCCACCCATCCCCTAAAATCGCGGAGACCAATCCCTCCTCCGCGATCGCCACCGGTTTCAAGGCTTCAGATGTGGATCGCAGAAGCGTTCCTTCCTCGTCGTAGAGCTGCGCTGCGAAAACACCTTCCGCGGAAGCCACTTCCAGCAAGGAAGTCCAGAGGTCTTCCTCCGCCAAGACTTCGAACGAGAAGAGCAAGGTGCTAGCCTCCTTCTGCTTGATCTGATGCGAGAGCAACATGCCCAGCACCGATTCGTCTCTCGAGGTCAATTGCTCTCTCAGGTCATCCCGCAGAGTCAGGGAAACCCAAAAAACGATCCCGACGAAAACGCAGAGCATCGTCGCGAGGGAAACGCCTCCTAGGAGCGAGGCCAAAACGCGGCCTCGCTTGAGAGTTAGTTTTCTAGAGGAAGTAAACATGGCCTAGCGACTATTCGCGTTACCGACTCAAAAAGTTCCAATTAAGCCCAATATAGGTCGAGGCCGCATCATATTCGTAAAGAGCGTCCGACGAATCCTTGAAGGAGTTTTCATGGCGAACAAAGGCTTTCCAGTCCTCTCCCATTTTACGGGACAACTCCACATCCCAGCGCCAAGAGTCGTCTGAACGCAATACGCTGGGATCGTCGGAGGAGGCGCGAAAATCGTAGTCGAGCTGATCCATGGATACACCCGTATCCAGTTCCCAAGGACCGAAGCTCCACTCGAACCCCTGCCGCAATCTCATTTTCGAGCGCGCATAGTAGTTTCCGTAGCGATCCTCTTCGCGTTCGTAGTCAGCAGTGAAGCGGGATCGGCGAAGCGCCCCTTCTCGATTCGACCAGAGCCATTCGAACTCGTAGCGATTCCCCGACAGCTCAAGCAAAGGCGCGTCTTCCCATGCCTCGCCAACTCTGCGGGAGAGCTTGCGGTCATAGTCTTCACTGTAGCGCTCCCAGCCAAGCGTCAGCTGCGATCGATCGCTGATCCGTTTCTCCCACTCTAATCCATAGAACGTGGAGTCAAAGTCTTCGCTATCCTCGCTGTATTTGGAATTGCGATACCCATAAGTGAGTTGAAAGGCGCCGAGTCCATCAAAGGCACGCTCAAGCCCCAATACCACGCCGGGCCGGAAAACGGATACCGCAAGCGCCTCCGTCTCGAAATCGTCTACCGATGCGTCGATCGCCTGCTCGGAATGCATCGCTTCCAGTTGAAGGATTCCCCGATAGTCGCCGAGGAAGTCCATGCCAATACGGGTGTTCATAGCCAGGAGATGCTCGGAAGACAAACCGGGAACCGAGTCGTAGTTCCGCAGCTCGCCAAAGAAAACAGTGGCAATGTCCCCACGACCCTCTTGGAAGGAGCGCATGGCGAAGTAGTCGAAATCGACCTGCTGGAAGCTGGAATCAACTTGCTTGTTGTCAGCTCCGAACAGCACGTTTTCGCGATAGCCGAATCCGCCCCCGACACTGGACTCCATACTCCATGGACTCAGGGCTTGGGGCGCGGGAGCCACCGCCGCCTCCGCTCCGCTCGAGCTCGCATCGCTCGCCCAAAGAGAGTCGTCCAGCAGGAAGTCATCCACTACCACTTCGTCGTCTTCTTCCGTAAGCAAGCTACCCAGCCAAGCCTGGTCGTTGCCAAAGGTTTGTGAAGCGAGGGCATAGGTCAGGGCCGACAATAGGGCCGCAATCAGCAAAAAAATATTTCTTCGATTTTTCATCAGGATACACGTTTGTGGGCTTTGCATTTTCAGCTTGTTTCAGCATCGCTGGACCCAAGACGCAGGCGGCGCTTTCGACGGCGCCGCCCGCGCCAGATCCAACGAATCCGTCAATAGGAGATCCGCGTCGCTAACTAGTCCTCTTGACGACGGTCGCCATCCTGTTCGTCCTTCAGATCATCGATCAGCTGACGGCGCTTCTCCTTGATTTCATCGAATGAAGCTTGAAGTTCCAAAGCGATTTCCTGGCGCAATTCCGCCTGGGCTTCGCCGGAAAGATTCGACATCTCCTCGCGGACCTCGTCCTTGCGTTCGCTCATGGTTCCGCGAGCGAGCTGGATGTCAGCCCGCAGCTCGGCGATGGCTTCCGGAAGCGCCTCGCGGTCGATCTGCGGACGTTCCTCTGCCATTTCGGATCGCACCAAGGCGCGGAGCTCAGCCGCCAGGGCTTTCTGCTGGGCTATCAATTCCGCGTTGGCTTCCAAGAAGGCCTCCTTGGCGGCTGCAATCTCCGAACGCGTGGCATCCTCTCCCAATTCCGCCTTGGCCTCTACCCATGAGCTGCCGATCTGCGCCTTGATCTCGCCGTAAGCCTGAAACTTTGCCCGAGCTTCGCCGCTCCAGTCGCGGGATCCCACCTGAGCCCGCAAATCCTCTCGCAGCCCTGCAACCAAGCTCTTTCTCAGCTCCAAGGCTGCGTCGATTTGAGTTTTCATCTCCGCCTCGAAGGCGGCCCTCGCCTCTAGGATCTGCTCCTGGGTCGCGTCGACCGCCGGCTTGTACTCGCTCTCCCAAGTGGCCACGATTTCGGCTTGGGCCTCTTCCAAGGCGGTCAAGTTGGCCTGCATTTCCTCAGAAAGACGGTCACGGTTCACAGACGCCCGGGCGATCAGCTTCTCGGAAGCGTTGAGGTTCAAGTTAGAGTTGAGCAGCGAGGACTCGAGATTCAACGAGGTCTGCACGTCGACGTTGGCTTCGACTCCGGCTTCGGCCTCTTGCCCGTACGCCGTGCTGGAGCTCAATGCTCCCAAAACAAGTCCTGTCGCGCAGATCAAAATTCTCTTAGTCTTATTCATTTCTATAGTCTCCTTGTATTTGTTATCGGTTTTGGCGACCGACATCCCTATCGCAAGGCTCGCGCCAGCATTCGCATTAAGCACTTATTCTATTACTATTCAATGACTTACAATTATTAAGCTTTTTCTGTAATCAGCCAATAGCTGCCTGAGGGCACGCACTATTCCGCGGTTTCGCCGCCTGCGCAAGGAGCGACCGTGCACTATTCCGCGCCCTTGTCCTTGCGGGTCAAACGGTAGCGAATGTAGTCGCGGTTCACTCCGAGGAGCTTGGCCGCCTGGGTGCGATTTCCACCAGTCTGGGCGAGGGCGAGCTCGATAAACTCGATAACTGCCGTTTCCACCGAAAAGCCTTCCTGCGGGATGCTCCAACCGGGCTTGAGCCAGACCGGCCCTTCACCCTGCGCTTGGCTTGGCTGGTCCCCTAGCCGTTCTCCGATGCCCACGAATTCCAAGGCTTCCGCATCGCCGAGGATCATGGCGCGCTCTATCTCGTGCTGCAGCTCCCGCACGTTGCCCGGCCATTCGTACCGCTCGATCCACTTGATGCAGCGCGGCGAGAATGCCGCGTTCTTCATGCGATACTTGAGGCACAACTGGGCAAGCAAGTGTTGGGCAAGCCTAACCGCATCGCCCCCACGCTCGCGCAAGGGCGGAATTTCGAACTTCAAAAGGTTCAGGCGATGATAGAGATCCTCGCGAAAAGATCCCTCTTTCACCATCTGCTCGAGCGGACGGTTGGAGGCGGTGATCAAGCGCACGTTCACCGATATGTCCTTGGTGCTGCCCACCTTGCGAATCCGAGATTCCTCGATGGCGGTGAGCACCTTCGCCTGCAGCGACTCCGAAAGGCTGGCGATCTCATCGAGAAAAAGGGTCCCCCCGTCTGCAGCCTCGAACAAGCCGATGCGGGCCTGCTTGGCGTCGGTAAAGGCGCCCTTCTCGTGTCCGAAGAGCTCCGCCTCCGCCAACTGCTCCGGCAGGGCCGCGCAATTGACCACGACCAGCTCCTTGTTCGCTCGGGCTCCGTTGGCGTGCAGCCAGCGGGCCACTGTCGTCTTGCCCGTTCCGGTTTCTCCCTCGATCAGGATCGGCGGCAGCTGCGACTTCAAACGCCCTTCCACCGCCAAGACCTTGTCCAGCTGAGAGCGAAATCCCTCCAAGGCCGAGCCGAAAAACAGGCCCGCGTCGTCCGAGGACACGTTGTTGCTCTTGCGAGCATGGCTTTGCAAACGCGAACTGCGGCGTCCCGCTTCCACGCGAGCCAGTACCAGCGGCGCCTCCCGCGGATCGAAGGGCTTCGTCAGGTAATCCGCCGCCCCCAAGCGCATCGCATCGACCGCCATCTCCACGCCGCCCGCCGCCGTCATGATGACTACCGGTATGTCGCCGTTGGCCTTTGCCACTTCCAGCAAATCCAAGCCCAAGCCATCCGGCAGGTGCACATCCACCCAGGCGTAGTCGAAATCGAGATTCGCAAGCGCGTTCTTTCCCTCCTCGAAAGTCGCCACTCCGGTACAGCTCGCCCCCGCGTTCTCAAAGAACTTTACGAGGTGCTTCCGCACCATGTGCTCATCCTCGACGATCAAGATTTCGCGCCCCTGCAGCAATTCGCTCATGTAGCTAGCAAGGCAAGGGTCGCAACAAACTCAAGAACAACTCCACGTAAGGGAGGAGCAGAGGCAACCTTCAGTCGTTGGCTCCGTCAATCAAGTCCCGGGAACGGTTCGCGTTCTTTTGGCGACGCGTCTTGCCCTTTTTGGCAACGCCTTCCTTGACGTTCACTTGGCGACGTCGGGCAGCGATCGCCTTGTCCCTCGCCTCCCGACGGGCCTTGGCTATCGCGTGCTCCTGGCTGAGCTTGAGGAACTGCTCATAGCGGCTGGCGGCCAAGCGGCCGTCCTTGATCGCCGCATCGATCGCGCAACCGGGCTCCCCTTCGTGGCGACAGTTGCGAAACTTGCACTCCAGCATGAGCGCTTCCACGTCTTCGAAGGTCTTGTCGACTCCGTCGCCCTCTCCCGTCAACTGCAACTCCCGCATGCCAGGCAAGTCGATGAGCACCCCGCCGGTGGGAATCGCCTGCAACTCGCGCCACGTCGTCGTGTGCCGCCCCCGTCCGTCAGCCGCCCGATTTTGCTGGGTCAGCAACTTGTCCTCACCCAAGAAGGCGTTGACCAAGGAAGACTTTCCCACGCCCGAGGAACCGAGCAGGGCCACGGTCTTCCCCTTGCCCAGATACTCAAATAGGCAGTCCAAGGTCGAGCGGTCATGAGCGCTGACCGCGTGCACCGGAACCTCGCCCGCCACCTCACGCACCGCTTCTAGAATCTCCGGCAAATCATCCCTGAGGTCCGCCTTGTTCAGCACGATCACGAGCTCCCTGCGACTGTTCCAAGCCAAGCTCAGGTAACGCTGAATACGGGCCGTGTTGAAGTCCAAATCCAAGCCCGTCACCAGGAAGAGCGAATCGAAATTGGCGACGATGGACTGGTGCCGCGTGGCATCGCCTACCACCTTCCGCTCGAACAAGCTGTAGCGGGCGAGGAAGCTGCGCACCAAAAAGTCCTCCCCGTTCTCGACTTTCTCCAAAGCCAACCAGTCCCCAACGGTTGGATACGCCGCCGAGTCCATCTTGCCCAGACGCTCCACGCCCGGCAGACGAGCGATCGCCGTCGCGTCGCCCGTGCTGACCACATACTCGCCGCGGTTCTCGCGAATCACCCGCGCAGGCGTCAGCGTGCCGTCGTCGACAGCGTCAAACTCCTTCTGGAACCACTCGTTCCAACCTAAACCTTCCAAGCCGATGTTCATTGCTCAGCCCCCAATAAAAGCGAGCCGAGGTATCGAACCAACAACAAAGAATCCACAAAAGGCACCTTGGTCGCAGCGCGAGCGCCGCCCCAACCCCCTCAGTTCAGCCAGAAGCTGAAGTAGAGGTAAATCACCGCCACCAAGCCAAGCACCACCGCGGAACCGATGTAGTCGATCGCGCCCTTGCCGTCCTTGGTCTCCTTTTTGCTGTCCTTGCTCAGGGTGTGGTAAGTCAAGTTCTCCAAGCTCGCCGCGCTCGGAGCCGGGCTGGTCAAGGAGAACACCACGACCACAATGGCGCTGATAGCGAACAGCCAGCCGGTGGCGAAAAGGAAATTGTATTCGCCAATCGCGACCAAAAAAGCTGAACCCTGCAGCATTCCCGCCCCTACGAGGCCCTGGATGGTGAGCTTCAACATCCCCAGCAAGAAACCGATGCTCAAACCAGCAACCGCTCCGCGGCCGTTGATCCGGGTGAAGAAAAGCCCGAGCAAGAAGACGGCGGTGATCGGAGGAGCCAGGTAACCTTGCACGCTTTGCAGGTAGACGTACAGACCGCCGCCAGAGATCATCGGCATGATGGGAATCCAAAGCACGCCAAGCACCACAACGATGCCGGTGGCGATACGGCCAACGTTGACCAGCTTCCGTTCCGAGCTGTTGGGACGAATCTTCTCGTAGATGTCGATGGTGAAGAGCGAGGCGCAGGAATTGAAGAGCGAGGAGAGCGAACTCATCAAAGCCGCCAACAAGCCGCCTACCACCAAGCCTCGCAAACCAGGAGGCAACAAACTCGTTACCATGGTCGCGAAAACGCCGTCGCCGTCGACCACTTGCGAACCGTCAGCCCCTTCCTTCATCGGCAAGTCGATAAGCCCTTTCTGGAAGAGAGCGTAGCCAATCAATCCAGGTAGGAGAAAAATGAATACCGGCCAAACCTTGAGGAAACCGCCGAAGATGGCTCCGCGACGCGCCTGTTGCAAGTTCTTGGCCGCCAGGGTGCGCTGCACGATGTATTGGTCCGTGCACCAGTACCAAATGCCGATGATTGGCGAGGCGATCAAAACGCCCAGCCAAGGAAAGTCAGCATCCGTGTTCGGGCGCCACAGCGAAAAGCTTTCCGCGTTAGTCGCCGCCACTGCCTGCAGTTCAGACCAGCCACCTAGCTTCGACAAGCCGATCCAAGTGATAAACGCCGAACCGATCAGCAAGGTCAGAGCCTGCATGGCGTCCGTGTAGACGACCGCTCGGAAACCGCCGATCACGGTGTACAGGCCCGTCAGCGCCACAGTGGTAAGAGCCCCCACCCAAAAGGCGTTTTCCGGGCTGCCAAATGTGTCCGGCAAAATCACCCCGAATACCATGCCGCCCGCATAGACCGTGACCGAAACCTTCGTGAAAACGTAAGCTACCAGCGAAACGATGGAGAGGATCCAACGCGCCGTCGCGTTGAAGCGCTTTTCCAAAAACTCCGGCATCGTAAAGACCCCGGAACGGTAGTAGAAGGGGACGAACACCCAGCCCAGCATCACCATTAGCCAAGCGTGCAATTCCCAGTGGGCCATCGCCATGCCGCTGGTAGCTCCGTTGCCAGCCAAGCCCACGATGTGCTCGGATCCGATGTTCGAGGCGAACAAGGAGGCGCCCACCGCGAACCAGCCGATGTTGCGGCCCGCCAAGAAATAGTCGGCAGAAGTTTCCTGCTTGCGCGAGGCACGCCAAACAATGACGGCGATCACGATGAAATACAGGGCGACAATCGCCCAGTCGAGGGTGCTCAGGGTACTCATAGAAACAATTTGAGAAGGGGATTTGGTACGACCAGCTGCGAGGGTAGCAGCCAACAAGGACCAGTTAGGCTGACCGCACCCCATGCAATGGAAAGGCAGCGTGGACTCAACTGTTAAAGAAGTCGGCAAGGAGAAAAGATTGCGCTCGTTCTATATACTGCATGAGCGCTACGACCTCCTCCAAAGGTTGACGTAGCCTGCCGGCTTTTTCATTCACGGTTCCAATCCATCCGCCCGTGCCTGAACAAAACCGAGAAGTCCGCCCCCATCCCCACCCACGCAAGGTCATTTCCCACGATGGACACATCCTTACGCTCCCTGATACTTGGGAGCTGCTGGAACCGGGCGATGCCGCCCTCACCCGCCGCGTCAAAGCAGCCGGCCCCACTTGGACCGTAAAGGAAAAGCGAGGGCGCCGCGTCATCTCGCTGGGCATCTGGGCCGCCAAGGAGAGCATCGAGACCAATCGACTGAAACTCCTCATCGAGAGACAAGACCCATCCTACAAAAAGCGACTGCAGGCAGGCCGGGAACGACGGGCCAAGCAAGAGGCAAACTACGCGATCGACTTCCGCCAAGAGATCCTCGCTTACCTCAACTTCCACTCCCGCTACCAGGCCCTCGCCGAGGAGATGGCAACGCGTATCGCCGAACACGCAACTCCCGTGGGCAGCGGTACCGTCGCTCGCACCAAGCGCATCCCCATCGAAAAGCGGGCCGAAGCAGCCACCATCGCATGGATGCGCCACCAGACCACCGCTTACGACCACATGCATATCGCTCGCGTCAAAGGCGAACGGCGCGAGGTGCGGCGCCGCCTTGCCGCCCAATCGAAAGCCCTGCTGGAAAGCTATCGTCGCGGACGCGATAGTAACGCCCAAAGCTGCCCCTTGCAAAACGCTCTTTCCAACAGCCGTCCCCATTCCGCGGATACCCCCGCATCCCCCACCCAAGCAGAATTTTCGCTCTAGCCCCCTGGCCCCTTGCAGCCTCGCTTATCCAACTCCCCGCCAAAACGCATCAACGTCATCGGCTGCAGCGGCAGCGGCAAGTCCACCTTTGCCCGCAAACTCGCCCGGAGAATCGAGGCAAGGTACGTGGAGCTCGACTCCGTCTACTGGGGACCGAACTGGACCGAGCCAAGCGACGAAGAATTGTTTCAAAATTTGAATACAGAGCTCTTGGGCGAGAGCTGGGTACTCGACGGCAACTACTCCCGTACCGTTCCAGTCAAATGGAAGCGCGTGCAATCCGTGATCTGGCTGGATACGCCTTTCCTCACGACCCTTGCTCAAGCCTTCAGAAGAGCGATCGAACGAGCGTGGACAAAAGAGGAAATTTGGCCGGGAACCGGGAATCGCGAGAGCTTCCGCAAAAGCTTTTTCAGCCGCGACTCCGTCTTGCTCTGGACCCTGACTAGCTACCGCCCCCTACGAAAACGTTATCTGGGCATCATGAAGGATCCTAGCTACGCCCACATCGAATTCGTGCAGTTGCGAGGCCATGCAAAAGCAAACGCCTACCTGGAACGCATTCGTAGCAGCGCTGAGCTTTAGCCAGCGCTACGTTTCAAACGCTAAAATCCCTAGGAGGAGGGCGACTCCGACGGTTCCACCGGAATCTCTACGATAGCGGAAGCCACCTTGACTTCAGCCTTCAAGACACGTCGCTCGTCGACCGCAAGCACCTTGATTTCCAGATCTTTGATGCGGAACTCCTCCCCTTGCTTCGGCATGCGGCCCAGCTCGTAGGTGATGTATCCACCAAATGTAGACACCTCGTCAGCCGAAAGCTCGATACCGATTTCGTCCGCCAAATCGTGCAAGGCAGTGAGGCCGTCCACTTCGAAGGTACCGCCTTCCGTTGCCATCACCAGCTTCTCTTCCTTATCGAACTCGTCCTGAATCTCACCGACGAGCTCTTCGAGCACGTCCTCCAAAGTGACTGCCCCCACCGTGCCGCCAAACTCGTCTTTCAACAAGGCGAAGTGCTTGCGCGTCTTGAGGAAGCGTTGCAGCACGCTCTCCAAAGGCTCGTCCATGGAGAAAGTGATCATCGGGCGCTTTAGCTTGTCCCAATTGATCTTCATGCTTTCCTGACCGCTGCGGAAAACGTCCTTGATGTGCACGATTCCCACGCAGTTGTCCAAATCGCCGGTACAGATCGGGAAGCGCGTGTGACCGGTCTTGCGGGCAGTCTCAAACTGTTCCGCCGCCGTGTCCTCCAGGTCGATGTACTGGAGCTGGTTGCGCGGGATCATGATGTCGTGGGCCACTCGCTTGCGCAGCTCCAGGGCGTTGCTCACGATGCTCTCCGAGAGGGCAGGCAACTCGTCCCCTTCCACAACCAAAGAACGGATCTGGGCCTGCACATCCAGGAGGTCCAAGTCCAAGTTCGGGTCCAAGCGAAAGACCTTCAGGACGATCCCGGACAAGAAATTCATCACGATCGAGAGCGGACGGCTCAGTACCCGGAAGACCAGCACGAACGGCAAGGCCCAGCGAATCATGTTGACCGGATGCTGCAAGGCCACCGCTCGCGGCACCAGCTCTCCCAGGACAAAGTGGGCCACCACCGCGAAAAGCAGGCTGATGCCGATGGAAACGCGCAGCTCGTAGCCGGCCGCCCAACCCATGCGGGTCGTCAGCGTGTAGGCCAGCGGCAAAATGAGGAACGCCGCTCCGATCGAGAACATCGAGATGCCGAGGCGCAGCATCTTGATGCTGGCACTCATGTCCTCCAGCAAACCGGCAATGCGCTCCGATTCGCGAGCTTCCTTCATGCGACCGGAGCCGAATCGGGTGAAGCGAAGTTTAACGAGGCTGAATTCGGCCCCGACAAAGATGGCATTCAAGGCCAAGAGGATCGCGGCGCCGACGCCGCAAGTGGTGAGTTCCGAAGCTGTATATGTGTACACTGCTGTATCTAGAGAAACGCTGCCGCGAAAACTTCGCTAATGGGAGCGGCAAGCGCATCCCGGCAGGAACTCTAAGATGCTGCCCCTGCCCCTAAGATTTCAAGAACGAAGTGAGGGCCTGCAGGGCCACCTGGTTCTGCTCGGGCAGGCCAATCGTCACCCGCACCCACTCGGGCATCCCGTAAGGGGCGAGCGGACGCACGATCACTCCCGCCTTCTGCAGCTCCTCGAAACAACGCACCCCGTCTCCCACCTTCACGGTCACGAAGTTGGCGAAACTGCGGATGTATTCACAGCCCAGCGACATGAAACCAGTCTCCAACTGCAAGCGTCCGACCTCGTTGGCAGCTTGGCAATCCGCCACAAACTCCTGATCACCAAGGGCTGCAATCGCTGCGGCTTGGGCGATCGAATTTACGTTGAAGGGCTCGCGAGCTCGATTGAGCAAGGAAACCAGCTCCGGCGAACCGTAGCCGTAGCCCACTCGCAATCCAGCAAGGCCATAGATCTTGGAAAAGGTGCGGGTACAGAAAACTTTCTTCCCGGCCGCGATCAGGTCGCGCAAATCCGGAGCATTTTCCACGTATTCCGCATAGGCTTCGTCCAAGACGAAAAGCACGTGCTCGGGAAGTTTTTCCACAAAGGCGCGGATCTCCGCCTCCGTGTTGGCCGTTCCGCTCGGATTGTCGGGACTGGGCAAAAAGACGACCTTGGTCTTATCCGTAACCGCTGCAGCCATGGCCTCGAGGTCGTGGGTGAAATTTTGCATCGGAACTTCCACTGGAGTCGCCCCGAAAAGCAAGGTAACCAACTTGTATACAATGAAAGCGCCCTTCCCCATAACCGCTTCGTCTCCAGGACCTAGCAAGGCGTGACCGATGATTTCCAGAACCTCGTTGGAGCCGTTGCCGATGATGAACTGCTCAGGAGCCAAGCCACGGTGCTCCGCCAGAGCCCGCTTCAGTTCGAAGCATCCACCGTCTGGATACATCTCCACTTCCTCAAGGGCGGCCTTGCCCGCCTCGATCGCCGCCTCGGAGGCGCCGAGCGGATTTTCGTTGGAAGCAAGCTTGACGATGCCGCGGGGATCGAGCCCCAGCTCGCGGGCAACTTCCTCGATCGGTTTGCCGGGCTGGTAAATCGGCTGGGAGTGCAATTCTGGTTTAACGAGATCGGAATAGCGGATCGTCATGGCCCGCATTCAGGCAATTTCCCGCTGGAGATCGAGCGAAATTACCCGCGAAATCGACTGACCGGGAGCCAAACATCAGCGAAGAACGCATGTCCTTCGCCTTCGCAGTTCACCCCTGACACAGAAAAACCCGGGCGAATCCCCATCCGCCCGGGCCCTCCTCTAGTTTTCTGGGGTTCCTCAAATCCACACCAGAAAAATTTGTTCTATCCACTTGGATCTGTGGGGTAGAACGAACAACTGCTATAACTGAATGTGACCCGGAAACATTTTTTCTGTTTCCATTTTTCGAAGGAAAATTTCCCGTCCTCAGTAACTCGTCGAGTCACGCGCGGGTAAGCTCCAATAGGCTCTTCGTTCTGGAACTCCACCTGCCCAAGGCCCAAGCTGCCACCCGATCCTTCACCTCTTTCGACCATGAGTCCCCTGCTCCGCACCTTCCTCATCCTCGCCATCACCCTCCTGTCCTTCTGGCTCCTCACGATCGGCAAGGAGCTGATCATCCCCTTCGTCCTCGCCGTCTTCATTTGGTACCTGATCAACGTGCTCTCCACCGCGATCATGAAACTCAACATACGTGGACGCACCCTCCCTGCCGGTTTCCGCTACATCGCTTCCGCCATCGTCATCGCCGGAGCCCTCGGCGTCCTCTTCAACTTCATCACGCAGAACGTGAGCGAGGTCATCACCGTCGCCCCCGAATACCAGGCCCGCCTTCAACCCATGATCGACAAAGTCATCGGCTGGCTCCCCATCGAAGAGCCCCCCAGCCTGCGAGAATTCGTCGGGCAGTTCAACTTCAGCAGGCTCATCTCCCGTCTCGCGTCCTCCCTCGCCTCAATCGCCGGAAACGCCAGCATCATTAGCATCTACGTGATCTTCCTCTTTCTGGAGCAGCGCAGCTTCGGCCCTAAAATCAAAGCCATGACCCGCGGCAACGCCAGCGCCTCTTCCCAAGACATTTTCGACATCATCACGGAAATCGACCAGGACACTCGCAAGTACATCGGCATCAAAACCCTCACCAGTTCCATCACCGGCCTAGTCAGCTACGCCATCATGGCCTCCATCGGACTCGACTTCGCCGCCTTCTGGGGAGTGCTCATCTTTTTCCTCAACTTCATCCCCACCGTCGGCTCCATCCTCGCCACCCTCTTCCCCTCGCTCCTATCGCTGCTGGCCTTCGAAACGCCTCTTCCCGTCATCGGCATTATCGGCGGCGTAACCGCCACCCAAATCCTGGTCGGCAACGTGCTCGAGCCACGCCTCATGGGCAACTCCCTCAACCTCAGCCCGCTCGTCATCCTGCTTTCACTCAGCCTTTGGGGCGCCCTCTGGGGAGTCACCGGCATGTTCCTCTGCGTGCCCATCACCGTCATCACCATGATCGTCTGCTCACACTTTCCCCAGACTCGGCCCTTCGCCGTCCTCCTCTCCGCCAACGGCCGCATCCGCGGAAAGAAGAAGGAGTAGGCGTTTCTGTAGGAGCGTGCTTGTCACGCGAAAACATTGCAGGAGAATCACCTCCTTTCCAGCACCAGAGTCCGGTTCGTGCCCGCAAAAAACTCGTGATCCACATCTTGGATACGCGAATCGAATCCTAGCTCATCCGCTTGCTCCAGCAAGGCGTCCAAGTGCGGATACCGTTCGCTACCGTTGTCCACGATCGGATGAATTCGTACTTCACGGTTCGCCACGCGACACAGCTCGCGAATCGCCGCTCGGTGAAAGTCCAGATCCAGCGAGTCCGCGTAGATGAATAGCAAGTGCCCGCACAAAACGACCTCGAAGGACCTGTCATCAAATTCCAAATACGGCAAGGCCCCTTCCCGGTATCGTCCGAGCGCTTTGCCAATGGAGTAGTCCTGCAAGAAGCGCAGCAAGCCTCTCCTGCGTACCTCCTCGGCCTCTTCCACGCTGTTGTACGTTCGCTTCACGAACTTGCCCGAAGCCGCTCTAACGCGATCGAACATCACGCGAAAATCCGCCAGCGCCAGATCACGGATCGCTTGCGGACTTCGATAAAAAAGCGGGTCCACTCCGACCGCATCGATTCCCCTCGCGTTAGCCTCGACCACGAAAGAGGAAGGACCTGATGGACACTCCAATACGGACTTTCCTAGGAGGGCGCTTTCCTCGATTCCAAAGCACTTGAGGAGCTCGGCGTACGGACGCCCGAAGAAGTAGATAGACTTAAGTTCAAAGAGATTCTGAGACATGATAAAAACGGTTCGAAATATTAGGTGGGTCGGTTTCTCCAAGGGTGGGACGGCCGCTCCGCGGGCGTCATTGGTCAAAACAACCCAAATTCTGGATACAAAAAAACCTGCTTCCATTCAGCGGGAAACAGGTTCAGCGACATAAATGATAGGGCTAAGCTCTCAGCTTCGCCATCGCCAAACCTTCGAACAACGCCACCAAGACCCCTTTCCGAGAAGGGCTCCTGTTTCGAGTGAACTGGCGGCTGCGTTTTTCATTACTGCAACAGCAAGGCAGCAAAGCAGCTCGCTTGACAAGCACGAAACGCAACTAAGTACACTCCGCAACTTGACTATCAAGCCGCGAGGATCATCAAAGCAATCACTTACTGAATACAAACAGTCACCCTTCATGCAAACCAAGCTACCATCTACGCTCGCGGCAACGCTCGCCCTACTCTCCCTCGCCCAAATAGCGAATGCCTACGACTGGGAAGCAGACTTTATCTTTGCCGACGCAGACTCGTCTTCGGATCCGGTATTTGGAGCCAGCCTAAGCTATTACTTAGCTCCCATCACCCATGGAAGCACTACCCCGTGGAGCGAAATTCCGTTTACAGAACGCGTTTCCGAACTTTCAGCGAGTGTCCTTTATTCGGATCAAGAGTACCCATACGGATACGAGTCCGAAATCCAGATGTACGGACTCGGCTACAAACACAGAGATCCAGACTCGCCACACACCTTTTCCTTGGCACTGGGCTACCAAACCGACGAGATATCATTTCCAAGACTCACTTACGGATACCCCAACGGAACCCCGAGACAGGAGATCGAGCGATTCGACCTGAAGTCCTACAACTACGGGATCGGCTATTCCTATTACCTCCAAGATGCATGGACTATCGGCTCTGCGCTGACTCTCGACGAATCAAGCCAAGCCGATCAGTACAGCGTCAAGGCCTCAACCAAACGCATTTGGGATCTCGGAAACCAAAGATGGTTCGGACTCCAGGCCTCAGTCGCGCACAACACCCTAAAGAGGGTCAACTTCCAGGAAGACAACCTGACCTTCGGGCTCCAGGGCAGCTACTACCTTTCTCCCAGGACCGAGTTGTCTGCAGAAGTAAATTTTCCTGACGACGGCAAACCCCGGAACGTCAGACTCAGCGCCCAACACTTCCTCACTGACTCGACCTTCGTTGCGATCGCCTACTCCCACACCGAGCTAGCCTTCGAACGCACATCAATCGGCCCCAACGGCCAAATAGAAAGCGACGGCGACAGCTCAAACGTCCAAGCCAAGCTTGGCCTGCGCTTCTAGTCGCAGTATTCAGACATATCATACAAGTTCGGGTCCCGCTTGCTGCCCAGCAAGCGGCGACGCAACTGGCGCAGCTTCCCGGCCGCCGTGTCTTCCGAACCGAAGTCGTCCATGCCATCGAGAGCGTCGCCGAACTCTTCTTCCAAAGCTTCCGGGTCTTCCCCCGCTTCCAGACGCCCGATCATCTCGTTCATCTCCTCGGGCATCTTTTCGCCGGTGAGCGCCGTCATCTTACGCATGAGGTGAGCCATTTGCTTCGGGTCGGGATTTTCCTCGTCCATGCCCGCCATGTCTCGCTCCAGCTCGGCCATGACCTTTTCCATCTTGGCGTCGTCGATATCGTCCAACGCATCGGCATCGGCTGGATCCTTGGCATTCCCTACGAAAGCGAAGTTGCTCACTTTCTTCTGCATGGTGAAGCTAGCGTCCTCCGGGCAGCGCGGCGTCTTGTCGCCATAGGAGAGCGACTTGGCGAGGAAGGAGTAAGTCGTGTTGTTCTCTGGGCAATAAAACTCGTAGATCGGCATGCCCAATCTTCGAAAGATTTCAACCAGAGTTTGGCAAGCGAATTTGCGTCTCGTGGGAAGCGGCCTTGTGCCGCAATTCCCCCAAGAAGTTCCAAACTACATTCCAGCCCCTCCGCCGG
Source organism: Pelagicoccus enzymogenes (assembly GCF_014803405.1). Taxonomy (NCBI): domain Bacteria; kingdom Pseudomonadati; phylum Verrucomicrobiota; class Opitutia; order Puniceicoccales; family Pelagicoccaceae; genus Pelagicoccus; species Pelagicoccus enzymogenes. The sequence continues at coordinate 174,667 of NZ_JACYFG010000051.1, read as the reverse complement.
CGCCCATCACTTGTATCAAGACCTTCGCCAGCACCGTCATCATGATCAAGGCCACCGGATAGGCCGTGGCGTAGGAAACGATCGGCTGCTGGGAGTTGCTCGAGGCGGTCAAAGCTCCCAGGGCTGGCGTGCTGGTCATGCCCCCGCAAATCCCTCCCAAAGTCTGGGGTTGGGTCAAGCCTAAGCCCTTGCGAGCGAAAACGTAGGCAACCAACAATGGCAAAAGCGTAATCATGCCTCCCGTCACAAAAACGGTCGCCCCATATTTGGAAACGGTCTCCCCCAAGCTGGCGCCACCCACGATGCCCGCATTCGCCAAGAAAAGCACCAACCCCAACTCCTGCAGCAGCAGACGCGTCGGCCTCGGGATATAGCCAACCACACGACCGATCCGGCCAAAGTATCCAAGAACCAGCGACACGAACAAAGGACCACCCGCCAACCCTAAGGTCATCGGGTCTCCCCCTGGCAACGCGATCGGAACCATTCCACAAAATATCCCTAAGCTGAGCCCCACCGCCAGAGAGATCATGTCGGTCTGGTCGAACGCCTGCGGGCGATGCCCGATCAACTCGCCAAAACGTTTCAATCCGTCCGTCTGCCCTACCGAAGTAAGAACGTCGTTCACTTCGATTCGCGTGGCAGGCGTCGGAACGAAGGTCTGCCCCAGTCGCTCCACTCGCGTGACCACGACTCCAAAGTTCCGCAGGGCTCCGATTTCCTGCAAGGCCTTACCTCCCACTTCCTTCGACAAAACCACCAAACGATCCCGCTCGCTCTCGGTATCCATCACGTAGCTCGCTTCGCTCTTCTTGCCGATAAAATCCGTAGCCAACTTGATGTCCCGAGAGCGTCCAACCAACATCAAGTTCTGCCCCAAGAAGAACTCGTCCTCGCTGTTCAAGGGCACCAGACGACCTTCCTTCATCACCCGCGAAACCTGACAACCGAAGCGGGACAGGTTTTCGTCCCCGATCTTCAGCCCCACCAAGTTCGAGTTAGAGACTTCCACCAGCAAGTGCTGAACCTCCTTTTCGGCACGGTCCGCCTCGGTCTCCTCTTCCGGCTCCTTGGACTTGATCAGCTTCGGCAGCAACTGCACGAACAACACGACGCCGATCACACCAAATGGATAAGCGATGCCGTAACCGATTGCGACCCCCTCAGCCGACACTTTCGTACCTTCAGATGCAGCGGCCAAGGCCGGCGTGCTGGTCAAGGCCCCCGCGAAGAGCCCTGCCGTGAGATCGGTGGGCAACTCGAAGAATCGCCCCAAGCCCCAGGCCGTGAGAGCTCCCACCGATACGATGATCAAGCTTAGCTTGGCAAGTCCTCCCCCTTCTCTTGCCAAGGCGGGAAAGAATCGCGGCCCCGCCCCTATGCCTACGCAATAAACGAACAGCACCAATCCGAAGCTTCCCACTCCGGCTGGAATTTCCAGACCCAAATGCCCCGCGAGCAAGGCGACAAAAAGCACGCCTGAGCTACCGAGCCCGATGCCTTTGATCGTCAGGTTCCCTAGCAGCAAGCCTAGCCCTACGACAAAGAAGAGCACGATCAAGGCGTTCCCAAATATGATTTCTAGCGTATTCATTTTCCGGACATTCTCCGCAAAAAATTAGCGTCACAAAAGAGTGGTGGCCCTCGCCACCCGCTCGCGAATCAAAGGACAAAAAGCACAGATCGCGCTACAAGTCGCCACCGCGAAGAATAAGCCTATCGAAAGTCCACCCACCGTTACCTACCAAGCGGGAAACGAGCCTCGAAACGAGCCCCACCTCCGCTGCGATTGCTCGCCCGCAAGGTTCCACCGTGCTTTTCCACTATGTCCCGCGAAATGGACAAGCCAAGCCCCAAGCCGAAGCTGCCGCTCGAGTTTTTCGTCGTGAAGTTTGCCTCGAAAACCTTTTCTAGCTTCGAGGGGTCGATACCTGTACCTGAATCTTCGATACAAACGAGAATATCGTCGCCCTCCACAGATGCAGACACGCAAATCTCGCCGCCTTCCTCCGTGGCATCCATGGCATTCGCCAACAGGTTCGTCCAAACTTGGTTGATCTCCCCAAGGTTGCAAGAAAGCGGCGGCAGTTGAGCGAGGTCCAGCTTCAGTTCATAGCGTTTCAAGCGGTTGTTCAGCACTGTTAGCGTATCTCGAATCCCTTCCGATAGATCGCACTCTTCAGATTCGGAGCCGCCCTGCTTTCCATAATTTCTCAAACTCGTAATGATCTTTCCGATACGGCCGCCCGAGAGGCGAACCGCTCGAAAACAGACCCCGAGTTCGTAAACCGACAACAAGCGGTCTAGCTCCTTGGCGTTTTTCTTGATGGGCTTGCGAAGCAGGTTGTAGGCGGCATCGGTCAGCTGAGCGACCCTCCGCGCCAAGGGGCGGCCGAGTTGAGGGAAGTCTGACAGAGCCGAGCTCATGCGTGCGCGTTTCTCTTCCGGACTCCAATAAGGGCAATTCCACCCTTCGCTCAGCAAAGTGTACTCCAGCGAATCCTTCCCGTTCGCATCGAAGGCATGCTCCAGCGCTTCCTTCGCGGACTCGATTCCCCGCAAAAGAGCGCCCACCGGGTTGTTGATCTCGTGGGCGATGCCCGCTAGAAGCTGCCCCATCGTAGCCAGCTTCTCTTGGTTCACCATGCGGTTCGTCGTCTCTTCCAATCGCTTCAAGGCGTCACGCAGGTGGTTCCTCTCCTGCTCCAGCTGAGCCGAGAGCTTTTCCCGAGCCACCTGAGCCCGCACCATGTTGCGATAACGGTCCGACAGATTCCGCACGAACAAGCCCTGCACCGCTCGCACGAAGTCCGGATTCTCCGAGGTAAGGGAATCAAACAAGACGCGGTCAATCGAAACGCAAACGAGATCCGTATCGGCCTGCACGCTAGCGAAAACCTCCGTTTTCCCCCAAAAACTGGTCAATCCCAACAGGGCCCCAGGACCGAAGGTATCCACCACGAGGGGACGTCCCTTTTCGTCGTCCTTGATTAGCCGAGCCCTGCCTTCCATCAAAATGACGAGGCAATCGTTGAGCTCGCCTTCCTGCAGAATCGTTTCGTTTGCCGCATAGTCCCGCCGCGAAGCGTCAAGCTGAGGCAAGGCTTCGACTAAAGTGCGAATTCCGGAAGCCGAAAGTGTCGATTCGGAAAAGACGCTTTTGAGCGAATCGTCCATATTCAAAACCTCAGGTATCCGAGAGAAGGCCCTTTTTGTAGGCGTGAGCCGAGAGGCGCTCGGCGTCCAAGGTCGCCATGTACGGAAGAGGGTTCAGGTCTCTCTCGATCACATAGTCGGTGAGCAATCGCTTGGCAGCCTGCACCAACCCTTCGCGCGTCCAAGGTTTGGATACGTAGAAATCCAAGCCCGCGTTGTTGATAGCCGAGACGGTCGCCTCCAGTCCCGCTTGGCCTGTCAACAGCGCCTTGCGGGTCTTTTTCCAGTAAGGCGTTGCCTCCATCCAGCTCAAAAACTCGCCGCCCGTTTCCTTGGGCATGACATGGTCGCAAAAAGCGATTCCCACCTCGTCGCCCTGCTGCTTTATTCTTTCCAGCAAACCGCGAGCCTCGTCCGCAGAAGAGGCTGTCTCCAACGGAAACACGTTTTCTAAAGTCGCGAGGTCACGCTCAACCGCTTCCAGGACATCGGCTTCGTCATCGATACAGAGTATGTAGATCTGGTTCATTTTGGTATCCAGAGTTCAGGGTTAACGAACAATCAAGGGCCAGTAAACGAGCCCGAAAACGATGGCGAGAGCCACTCCGGCCACGCCGACGACTACGCCGACCTTGGCCATGTCCTTGGTTTCGATGATACCCGTTGCCATCGCAATGGCGTTGGGCGGAGTCGAAATAGGCAGCACCATCGCGATACTGATGATCGCGGTGATGGAAACGATGGACGCGGCGAGATTGAAACCTCCAACGCTTGCCAAGGCAGCTCCCACTGTGATCGCCAATGGCATGATCATGGTGGCGGAAACGGTGTGGGAGATCAGATTCGCCACCAAGTAGCCAACCACGCCAAAGACGATTACCACCCCTAGCGCCCCCAGCGAACTCCAGGAAACCAAGCCAATCAGCCAAACCGCCAATCCGGTGGACTTGAGGGAAAGCCCCAGCGAAATACCACCTGCGACCAGCCAAAGGACCTCCCAGGAGAAGCCACGAATGTCCTTCTTGTCCAATACGCCCAGAGCCGGGAGGATCGCGATCGGGAGAAAGGCAACCATGGTCGTGGAAATCCCATGCAGCTTTTCCGTTACCCATAGCAAAACCGTGGCCGCGAAGATGAGGTAGGCTGCGATCGCCTTGGCCGACTTGTCGAAACTGCCGCTCAGCTTTACCTCTAGCTGCTCCGCTTCCGGCTTGAAAAGAACAAGCAGCATCCACCAAGCGAACACCAGCAAGGCGATCGTGAACGGAACCGCCATCACCATCCAAGTCGAAAAGGAGATGTTGATGCCGCTTTCCTTCAAGGCCGCTAGGGCGATCGCGTTAGGCGGCGTACCGATAGGAGTGGCGATGCCGCCAATGTTGGCGGCTACCGGAATCGCCAAGGCCACGCACTTGCGGAAGGGATCTCCGGGAGCAATGCTGCCCACGATCGGAAGCACCACCGTCATCATCATGGCGGTGGTAGCCGTATTGCTCATGAAAGCGGAAAGCGTTGCCGTGCAAATCATCAAACCGAGGCAAACCATAGCGGGACGCTTCCCGAACGGCGAAAGCAGCACCCGAGTCAAACTCCGGTCCAGACCGAATTTCACCGCCGCCGCCGCCAAAGCGAAGCCTCCCAAGAAAAGCATGATGATCGGGCTGGCTAAGGTACCATAGAAATCTGAATACGAGTTCGCGCCCGCCGATATCGAACGGTGCTGCGGATCCGCGATTACGAGAGCCTCGCCGTCCAAGCCCTTGCCCCTCAAGGCAACCTTTCCTTCCCCCACCGCTTCAACCGATGTCGGCACCACCTTCGCCAGCGACTTGTTGGACTTGTTGAGATAGACTTCGCCCCCCTCGCCCAACGCCGACGCCGGAACCACGAGAGCTCCGTTTTCAGCCACTCTCGTTTCCGCCAGCGGAGCGGTGCGGACCGAAAAAATGAAGCCTTGGCTGCTCAGCAGCATCACCTGCAGCAAGATTACCAGCATCGAAGTCGCGTAGATCGGAATCGGCTCCATGATCCAGAAAACCGCCGCAAAAATAAAAATGCCGAGAGTGATCTGCGCCGGCAGCCCCAAGCCTTCGATGGGGACAAATATGCCGGCCGCCAGGCCGAGGATTCCTAAGGCAAGACCGAGGATAGTCTTCAAATTCATTCCAGTGTATATGCGTGTAAACGGCTTGCGGGCCGCGTTTAGAAGAACCGCTTAAGCTGCGGCGCTTTTCAATTAAAGAGTTCCTATTCTTTAATTCTCTATAATCAACCCTAAAGACGGGCAGAAGCTGAAATAAGCTTAGAATTTACGCCGTCGTCACCCGCCCGAGCTGGAAGTCTCGCGACATCCGCTGCTCCCTCGAAGCAGCGGATTGTCCCGTCGACACGCTCCTCGAATCGACGGTAAGCGAGAGACCGGAAGCCCCTACTTGGCGCACTTGACGTTCTGCTTGCGGATCAGCTTGAAGAAGTCGTTGCCCTTGTCGTCGACCAGGATGAAAGCGGGGAAGTTCTCCACCTCGATCTTCCAAATCGCCTCCATGCCCAGCTCCTCGTACTCCACCAGCTCCACCTTCTTGATGCTTTCCTTGGCCAGGATGGCCGCCGGTCCGCCGATGGATCCGAGATAGAAACCGCCATGCTTCGCGCAAGCGTCGGTCACCTGCTGGCTGCGGTTCCCCTTCGCCAACATGATCATGCTGCCGCCCGCCGCCTGGAACTGCTCCACGTAGGAGTCCATGCGACCCGCCGTGGTGGGACCGAAGCTACCGGAGGGCAAGCCCTTGGGCGTCTTGGCCGGGCCTGCGTAATAAATCGGGTGGTCCTTCACGTACTGCGGCAAGCCTTCCCCGCGATCGAGCCGCTCCTTGAGTTTCGCATGGGCGATGTCGCGCGCCACGATGATGGTGCCCTTGAGCGAGAGCCGCGTCTGCACAGGGTACTGGGTGAGCTCCGCCAAGATTTCCTTCATGGGACGATTCAGGTCGAGCTCGATGACTTTCGCTTCCGCCTTGTTCTTGAAGGCGTCCGGAATGAAACGGGCCGGATCGCCTTCGAGCTGCTCCACCCAAAGGCCGTCCTTGTTGATCTTGGCCTTGATGTTGCGGTCGGCCGAACAGGAAACGCCGATCCCCACCGGACAGCTCGCCCCGTGGCGAGGCAAGCGGATGATGCGCACGTCGAGAGCGAAGTACTTGCCGCCAAACTGGGCCCCGATGCCGCACTCCTTGGCTCGCTCGAGAATCTTCTCTTCCAGCTCGATGTCGCGGAAACCGCGGCCCAGCGCGTTGCCAGAGGTCGGCATCTTGTCGAGGTACTTGGTGGAAGCGAGCTTCACGTACTTGAGGTTGGCTTCCGCCGAGGTGCCGCCGATCACGAAACACAAGTGGTAAGGCGGGCACGCCGCGGTGCCGAGGCTCATCATCTTTTCCACCAAAAACGCTTCCAAACGCTCCGGATTGAGCAGCGCCTTGGTCTCCTGGAAAAGGTAAGTCTTGTTGGCGGAGCCTCCGCCCTTGCAGAGGAACTGAAACTTGTACTCGGCCCCTTCCGTCGCGTAGAGGTCGATCTGGGCCGGCAAGTTGGTGCCCGTGTTCTTCTCCTCGTACATGGAGAGCGGAGCCGTCTGCGAGTAGCGAAGGTTTTCCTTGGCGTAAGTCTCGTAAATCCCCTTGGAGAGCGCTTCCTCGTCGTTCCCGCCGGTCCAAACCTGCTGCCCCTTCTTGCCCATCACGATAGCCGTGCCCGTGTCTTGGCAAAAAGGAAGCACGCCTTGGGCCGACACCTCCGCGTTGCGCAGGAGCGTGAGTGCCACGTGCTTGTCGTTCTCCGATGACTCCGGATCCTCGAGGATGGCCGCCACTTGCTTCAAGTGGGCGGGACGAAGCATGAAGGAAACGTCGCGAATCGCCGTCTTGGCGAGGTAAGTGAGCGCCTCCGGCTCGACCTTGAGGATTTCCTTGCCGTCAAACTCCGACACGGAAACGAATTCGCTGGTAAGGTGACGATACTCGGTGTCGTCAGGGCCTAGCTCGATGATCGGCTGGTACTTGAATTCTGGAGAAGCCATGCCGCGAACCGTAAGTGTCGCTCAGAATACCGCAAGCGCAGGATAATTAGATCCGCTTATCATTAACGAAACTGATGACAGGTAGGAGCGAGCTTGCTCGCGAATGCAACGACCAGAACGCGACCAAGCTCGCTCCTACCCGCACTCCGCCACGAAGCGCTCGATCACTCCGCCAAACGATCCATTGGTGAAGAAAATGACCAAGGTCTTCCGATCCTGCCGCGAGCTCAACGGCTGCAAGGCTGCGAACAACTCCTCGTTGCTCTCGAAGGCCCGCGCCTCCGTACCGGCCGCTTGCAAATCCGCCGCCAAGGACCGCGTATCCATCAGCTCCACTCCAGCGCTGTTGCGGCTCTTGACCGCGCCGATATACGCTATGTCCGCCAACTCGAGGGCCGCAATCGTAGGCGCCCGCATCATCTCCAAACGGGAAGTATTGCTGCGCGGCTCGAAACAGGCCACAATTCGCGTATCCTTAAAACGGCTACGCAAGGCCGACAGCGTATCTCGCACGGCCGTGGCATGGTGCCCGAAATCCTCGACCACCGTCAAATCGTCACGCTCCACACGCAGCTGCTGGCGACGCTTAACACCGCGGAAACGCGACAAAGCGCCCGCATCGAAATCGACAACGCTGCCGCTCGTCAACGCCGCCGCCAGACTCGCCATGGCCGCGTTGCGTGCATTAAAAAGCCCCGTCATCCCCCACTCCACCGAAGCCCATTTCTGTCCTTGCCAGATCAAATCGAAGCGAGAGCCCTCAGCCGTCGTCTCGTAATTCTCGATACGTAGATCAGCGTCGTGGGCGGTTCCCACCCGATATACCGTCGTAAAGTCCAAGCCGGTAAGCGAAAGTGCATTTTCGTCGTCCGCGTTCAACAGCACGTATCCACTTTTCGGAACCAGACGCAGCAAATGCGAGAAGGTCCGCTTCACGTCCTGCAAGTCGCGAAAAATGTCCGCGTGATCGAATTCCAGGTTGTTGAGAATTACGATCCGAGGCTGGTAGTGGATGAACTTGCTGCGCTTGTCGAAAAAAGCGCTGTCATACTCGTCGCCCTCGATCACGAACGGTCCGCCTTCGTAGCCAACCCGCCAACCGCGAGCCGGATCGATAGGCGCCCCACCGATCATGTAGCCCGGATCCTGGCTCGCTTGCTCCAGCAAAAAGGAAGTGATCGCAGTGGTTGTGGTCTTCCCATGCGTGCCTGTCACCACAATGTTGTTACGCTTGCTCAGCACGAAACGACGCAGCACCTCCGGCAAAGACGTGTATTCGATGGAGCGGTTTTCCAGCAAAAATTCCACCTCCTCGTTGCCCCGAGAATAAGCATTGCCCACCACCACCAAGTCCGGAGCCAACTCCTGTAGACGCTCAACGCTGTAGCCCTGCATGATCTCGATGCCCGCGTCTTCCAGCAAGGTGCTCATCGGCGGGTAGATCGCTTGGTCGCAGCCCAGCACCTCATGCCCCATGGCCCGCAAAAGCAGGGCCGCGTTGCCCATCGCTGTTCCCGCTATGCCCAAAAAATAGATCCGCATGGCCGCGATGTGAAAAGATGCCCGCCCGAAATGCGACGTTAAAAACGTCCCGTAGCGCTGAGCTTTAGCCAGCGTCAACACTGCAAGATCCAATCTCCAACGTCGCGGGCTGAATCTCCGCGTTACGTTCGAAAAAACAGAAGCCCCGAGACCAACCAAAGTCTCGGGGCTACGTGGGAGAGAGTCGTTTAGAAGAGCCATAAGCTCGTCTGCCTAATATAAACGGCCCGCCGCTGAGTTCCTTAACTCAATTCGCGCGAAAACTTTGTAAACGAATCTTGTGGGAGCGTGCTTGTCACGCGAAAGCACCGGTTAGTTCCTGCATGGAAATCGTGTGACAAGCACGCTCCCACCTAAATCTAGCTCACCGACATCGGATCCACGTCGAAGATCTGCATCACGTCCTTGGGCAGGGGCACCTCCGCCTCCACTTCCTTGAGCACCCGCATCAGGCCGCTCACGTTTTGCGTGAAGTACCAGATGTGGAAACGGTAGTGATCTTTCATCTTCTCGATGGAGCAAGGCGTCGGCCCACGCATCTCGATCTTGTTGCCCATGCGAGCTTCCACTTTACGAGCGAACTGCTCGGCGAAGAACATGGCCTTGTCCCCGTTACGACTACGGAAAACCTGCCGTACGAGATGCCGGAACGGCGGATACTGGAACTGCTCCCGCGACTGGATTTCCACTTCCAAAAACTCGTCCACCTCCCCGCGGCGGGCAAACTGGATCGGCTCCGCGTGCGGCGTGAAGGTCTGCACCACCACCTCGCCCGCCAAGTCGCCGCGACCCGCCCGCCCCGAGACTTGAACCAGCAACTGAAAGGTCCGCTCGTTGGCCCGGAAGTCCGGCACATGCAGAGACAAGTCCGCATCCACCATCCCCACCAGCGTGACGTTCGGAAAGTCCAAGCCTTTGGCGATCATCTGGGTCCCCACCAGCAAGTCGATCTTGCCCTTGCGAAAGTCTCCCAGGATCTCGCGAAAGAGGTGCTTCTTACCCATGGTATCGGTGTCGATCCGCACCACGCTGGCCCGCGGCAAGATGCTCTTCACCACGTCCTCGATCCGCTGGGTGCCGCTCCCCTTGCCGCGAATCGAATCGCTCTTGCACTCCGGACAACGCCAGGGCGGCTCCGCTTCGTGTCCGCAAAGGTGACACTTCAAGGTGTTGTCGCTACGATGGAAGGTCATGGGAATGCTGCAGTGCTTGCACTCCTCCACATGCCCGCACTCGTTGCAGAGCATGCTCGCGTTGTAGCCGCGACGGTTGATGAAGAGGATGCTCTGCTCCCCCTTTTCCCAGCGGTCCCGCAGTTTTTCTGCCAGCAGATTTGATATCGTAACCGGTTTTCGGGTACGCATCATTTCGATGCGCATGTCGACTACATGCATCATGGGCAGCTGCCGGTCGTCGATGCGCTTGGTCAAGCGGTCCTCCTTGTACTTGCCGAGCTTTACGTTGCGGTAGCTCTCCAGCGAAGGGGTGGCGCTGCCGAGCACGCAAACCACGTTCTCCAAAAAAGACCGGTAGACCGCTACGTCGCGTCCGTGGTATCGCGGCGTCTCGTCCTGCTTGAAAGCCGGCTCGTGCTCCTCGTCCACGATGACCAGACCGAGATTCGGCAGCGGAGCGAACACCGCCGAGCGTGCCCCCACCACTACGCGAGCCGTTCCCGTGGCCAAAGCCATCCACGCGTCCAAACGCTCCCCGTCCGACAAACTGCTGTGCCACACCACCGCGTGCGCGTCCTTGTGCTCAGTGAAACGCGAGCGCAGCCGCCCCACCGTCTGCGGGGTGAGCGCCACTTCCGGCACCAGAAAGAGCACGCTCTTGCCGGCCTTGAGGGCTTCCTCCATGGCCGCGATGTAGACTTCCGTCTTGCCCGATCCCGTCACCCCGTAAAGCAAGTGCGTAGTGAATTTTCCAGCACGCACGCTCTCGGCAATGCTGCGGTAGCAAGCGTCCTGCTCGTCGTTGAGCACGATTTCCTGCTTGCTCGCGTACTCCACGTCGCCCAGCTCGTCGTCGTAGGCCACCCGCTCCACCTTGCGAGCCTCCTCCTTGATAAGCCCTTTTTTCAAGAGTCCCGTGTAAGCTGCCGGCGAGGCATCAAGCCGGCTCAGCACCAAACTCTTCTTTTGCGGGCGAAACTGTTGGGCCAAGAACTGGTAGAGCTCCGCCTGCTTGGGAGCCCTCTTCTCCAAAGCGGCCAAGGTTTCCGCATCCGCTTCCTTCACGGCGGAGACGTACTTTTCCTCCTTAGCCCTCATCCCCTGCCGTACAGGGCCCGGTATCATGGTTTCCAATACGTTTTGGATGGAGGCTCCGTAGTACTGGCGAAGCCACGCTCCCAGCTTGAGCAAGGCGGGCGTCATCACGGGCACTGGATAGACAAGGTTCAAAACCAGCTTGAGCTGCATCAGCGGCAAGTCCGGCTGGCAGTCCTTCTCCACGATCAGCCCGATGGTTTGGCGACGCCCCAAAGGCACGTTCACCAGCGAGCCCGGTTCGGCGTTTTCCACCATGGAATCCGGCAAACGGTAATGCAGCGGCCGGTCAAATCCGGACATCAACCACACGCAAACCACTGTGGCGTCGAGACTCATAGCAGCTCGATTTTGCGGCTCCTTCGCGGTTGACAGTTATTGAGAATGTATTGAGATTCGGCCACGTGACGATCGACGACTGCAGAGAAAAGTTCAAAAGCTACTTGGTAAAGCACAACTTGCGCATGACTGGCCAGCGCATGGCAATCTTCGAAGCCGTCTTCAAGGAGACCTCACACTTCACGGCCGAGGAGCTACTGGACAAAGCTCGCGAAATCGACCGCACCGTTTCCCGCGCCACCGTCTACCGCTCGCTCCCCATCCTCGTCGAGGGCAACCTCGTGCGCGAGGTCGACATCGGCTCCAGCACGATGTATTACATGCCCAACACGGAGGAGGATCCGCACAAGGCCCAGGTAATCTGCAACGACTGCCAGAAAATTTTCGAAATCAGCGCCCCCTTCCTGCAGTGGTACGGCAATAGCGTATCCGGAAAATTGGGACTCACCCCCATCAGCCAACGCCTGCAAGTGACCGCTTCCTGCGAGGAGCTGAAAGCCAACGGCGTTTGCAAGAAGGGCAACGAAGTTCCCGAGCAGTAGGCTGAGCGTCTGCCTGCCCTTGCAAAATGCACTCGAAGAGAGGTCGTGCCTTAGGGCGTGTTCACCCCAACGTGTACCCGCGTAGGCAGAGCAAGGAACATCGTTGTTGGGGAACGCTCTAAGTGCATGTCATGTGCCTTTCCTCTTCGTTTCGCCTTCCCCAACCCAATCTGGATTCGTATCGCATCCTAACTGGAGCAATCGCTTGCAGCATCGCCACTTCAATCAGCTGGCAAGGCCGCGCCGAATCATGGCCAGAAGAGAAAAAATTCGGACACAGCTTCGTCGACTCCATCTCACGAGCTCCGCTCCCGTTTACCGGGCAAGATTCCGACTTCAGCATCGACATAAAGCCTAAGCTCGGCGACGTGGTCCACGAGCGCTACATCCGGCTCCCCATGGAGCTCGAGTACAGCTTCACCAACAAACGCGAGGGCAAGATCGGCCTCACCCCCTATTTTTCCAATCCCTTCGACAGTGATCCCGTCAGCAGCGACGGCTACCTCACATTCGGACTGAAGCAAAGGTTGGACGACATGCTTGACGGGCGGCTTTTCCTCGCCGGAGGCTTCAACGCAAGAATTCCACTCGAAGAAATCCCCTCCCCCCTGCTCCGGAGCAGCTACGACCAATACATGCCTTATATCACAGCCGCCTACCGGCTGGACGAGGAGGCTCGCTGGCTCGCGTATTCAACAGTCCAATACCAATGGGTTGGCAGCGATCGCCGCGACAACAAACTTCCGGTGGAAGCTCCCAACTCCCTCGCCGTCTTCCAGCCCGGCATCATCTACCAACCCTTGGGAGAGTTTCGCTACGGCTTGAGCTTGGAGTACAAGACAGATCGTTTCGACGGCGGAAGCGACGACGGCCTGAAGATCATTCCCAGCATCACTTGGTTTCCTCCCGAGGACACTCCTTACTTTCGACGACTCGTCGGGCACTTTGAGCTCTCGCTCGATCTCGAATACGCCCTTTCCGAAATCGAGGAGGAGGAATACGGCAGCGATTTCGGCGTGGGCCTGCGAGTACGTTGGCGCTTCCTAAAATCCAAGCCGCATCCCGAGGAAAGCGTGCTCTAAGCGAGACTTCGCTCCCGAGCGACCGCCCAACTTACAACGCTAAAAGGGAGCCGGTTCCCACAAACCGACTCCCCTATGTTAGATAGAGATCCTGTATCTCTATGAGGCGAGGTACCAGCTCGCCAAAAGTTTTATTCGCTTACCAGTCAGCCTTGAGCTTGACGAGGCGCTTCTGTGATTCGCTGTGTCCCTGGCGGGCCGCTTGGCGGTACCAGTTGATCGCTGAGTCCTTGTCGCGCTTGATGCCATCTCCGTTCTCAAACATGGAACCGAGGCTGAACTGAGCGACCGCGTCGCCCTTGGACGCAGCCTTCTTGTACCAAGCGGCAGCGAGGTCGAATTCGCCGTTCTTGGAATCGCCACGAGCGTAGTAGTAAGAGGCGATCGCGCTCATCGCTTGGGCGTGCCCCGCGTCCGCAGCCTTGGTCAACCACTCGATGCCGTACTCTTCGCTGTGCACAACGCCCTTGCCGGCGAGGAAAGCTTGGCCGACTCGGAACTGAGACTCGACGTCGTCCTTTTCAGCGGCGCGAGAGTACCAGTCGAAAGCCTTGCGATCATTGGCAGTCACGCCGATTCCCTTTTGGAAAACGCGACCGAGGTTACGGTAGGCAGGCACGTATCCGAGCTCTGCCGAGCTGCGATACCACAAGAGAGCCTTGCTGATGTCCTGGTCGATGCCCCAGCCATTTTCAAAACACTCGGCCAGAGCATTCTGGGAAAAAGAGTTACCTTGCTCGGCCGCAACGGAAAACCAATTGACCGCGGCAGCGAAGTCTCGTTCGCCACCCATCGCGTCACGCATCATGGTGCCGATTACGGGAAGGGAGGCGGCAAAACCGAGTTCCGCAGCCTTGTTGAAGTGCTTGCGGGCAACATCGAAGTCGCGGAGCTCTTCCGGACCGTAAAAACGGAGCTTGGCGAGATTGTGCAAAGCGACCGGATAGTCGGGACGAAGCTCTATCGCCTTCTCGTACTGGAGAATCGCGCTGGCTGGCTTGCCATCTACTTGGAGAGCACGGCCGAGCTGAGCGTAGAAGCGGGACTCCTCTGGATATTCCGCGATCGCGTCGCGGCAGGCCTTGGCGGCGGCAGGAGCATCGAGCTCCTCATCCGGTACGGCTTTGACGACCGCGTAAGTGTCGTCAGGGATAGCTGACATGTGGTCGGCTTCGTGCTCGGGAGCGAACTGCTTGACGAGAGCAGCCATGCCGACCGCGACGTCCTCCGAATCGAAAATTGCGGTGATAGATCCATCGGCTACGGCCGTGACTTCACCGGTTCCAATTTCAACCTTCTTGCCCTCCACTTCACTAAGGGCAACGATCAGCTCGCCGACCGCAACTTCCGCCTTGGCATCGACCGTCACCGTAAAGGCGCCGGTCTCCAGGTTGTTTTCAGTGATTTCGCCATTCACATCGGCGAATGACGACTGCAGCGTCGCGACCGACGCTACTGCGAGAAAAGTGCTAACTTTGCTAACGACGTTTTTCATATGGATAAGGTAGATGAATGCAGTCCGCGCAAACAGCTGAGTCGGCGAACAATGGTATAAGGTATGCCCCTTTTATCGGCGTGCAGGACGGCTGCATTGCCACGGATTGACCGAAAAGTCTTATTTTCTAAGGCAATCAGAGCCTCTTCTTCAGGGGTCGCTAAGTAGTGCTACCCGCTGTTTGAGCGCTGAAAACGAGAGGCCTAGGCCCTCCGCGCCACCAAGCCCACTCTCCATTTCCTAGGGCATGGGCACAAATCGCAAACGCCCTTGGGGCATCCGGCACAAGCGCGAGCTTGATTCGCGACTCCTTTCAGCTAACTGTACCGCGCTTTATGTCACAGGTACGCGTAAGATTCGCTCCCAGCCCTACTGGGTCCACCCATATCGGCACCGCCCGCACGGCTCTCTTCAACTGGCTGTACGCTCGCAAGACCGGCGGCAAGCTGGTGCTCCGCATCGAGGACACCGACAAGGAACGCAATACCGACGCAGCCCTCGAAGAGCTGCTAAACGGCTTGAAGTGGTTGGGTATCAACTGGGACGAGGGCCCGGAAGTCGGCGGCGAATCAGGCCCCTACTTCCAAAGCCAGCGCGGCGATCTCTATAAAGAATACCTGCAGAAGCTTCTCGACGCCGACCGTGCCTACGAGAAGGACGGGGCCATCTTCTTTAAGCTAGAGGGCGAGCGCTACACCGAGTACGACGACTACCACAAGGCGGAAGTCGAAAAGGTTCGCACCGAGCCGGTGGTCATCGAAGACGTCATCCGCGGCAACGTCACCCGCCGCGAAGAGCGCGACTTCGTTATCGTGCGCTCCAACGGCGACCCTTCCTTCCACTTTGTCAACGTGGTCGACGACATCGCCATGGGCATCACCCACGTGCTGCGCGGCGAAGACCACTTGCCGAACACCTCCAAGCACGTGGAGCTCTTCAAGGCCTTCGGCGTGAAGCCACCCGTCTACGCCCACATGCCCATGATCTTAAAGGATCCCGCCCAGGGTAAGGGCAAGATGTCCAAGCGCGACCGCGGGGCCCTCATCGAAGAGTACCAGCAACGTGACTTCCTTCCCGAAGCAGTGGTCAACTTCATCGCCCTGCTCGGCTGGTCCCCCAAGGACGACCAGGAGGTGCTCTCCATCGACGAGCTGATCGAACGCTTCGACATCAAGGACCTGCAAAAAGCTGGCGCCCGCTTCGACGAGAAGAAGATGTCCCACATCAACTTCGAACACATGAAGCGCCTACCTATCGATCGCTATCTGCCACCCG
Source organism: Pelagicoccus enzymogenes (assembly GCF_014803405.1). Taxonomy (NCBI): domain Bacteria; kingdom Pseudomonadati; phylum Verrucomicrobiota; class Opitutia; order Puniceicoccales; family Pelagicoccaceae; genus Pelagicoccus; species Pelagicoccus enzymogenes. The sequence goes on along the minus strand of NZ_JACYFG010000051.1, from coordinate 158,894 downwards.
CCGTCAGCGCCCTCGGCAAGGCTGGATTAGTCGATGCCGACACCGACGCGGACTACCTCAAAAGCGTGCTTCAGCTTTGCCAACAGAAGATAAATAGCTTCGAGGATCTTCCCAGCTTCGCCGCCTACTTTTTCACCGACGACTACACCGTCGATCCTAAAACCGAGAAGAAGCTGCTCAAAAAAGCAGACGCGGCCGAGCGTATCCAAGAAGTCATACCCGTTTTGGAAGGCCTCGATTCCTTCGACGCCATCACGCTTGAGCGCGGCATCCAAGCGCTAGCGGACGAAAAGGAGCTGAAGATCTTCGCCTACTTCCCCCTCCTGCGCTTCGCGGTCAGCGGAGTCGGCGGCGGCCCCGACCTGCTTCCCATGCTCGAAACCCTCGGCCGCGAAAAAGTGGTCGCCCGCCTCAAGAAGCTCTCGGCGAACCTCTAAACCTCACGTACCCACTTTCCAATGACAGACGAAAAGCCATCGAACTTCATCCGCGACATCATCGACGAGGAGCTTGCCGCCGGCAAGCACAGCCAGGTTGTCACTCGCTTCCCGCCCGAACCTAACGGCTTCCTGCACATCGGGCACGCCTTCGCGATCGGAGTTTCCTACGGCATCGCCCAAGACTACAAGGGTCGCTTCCACCTGCGTTTCGACGATACCAACCCCGCCAAGGAGGAGACTAAGTACGTCGAGGCAATCAAGGAAGACCTCAAGTGGCTAGGCGCCGACTGGGGAGAAAACCTCTTCTTCACTTCCGACTATTTCCAGCAGCTCTTCGATTGGGCCTGCCTGCTCATCGAGGAAGGCAAAGCCTACGTGGACGACCTGACTCCCGAGCAAATGCGCGAGTACCGCGGTAGCTTGACCGAGCCCGGAAAGAATTCTCCCTTCCGCGATCGCTCAGCAGAGGAGAACCTGGAGCTCTTCAAGCAGATGGCGAACGGCGATTTCGACGAAGGACAAAAGGTGTTGCGAGCAAAGATCGACATGGCTCATCCCAACATGAACATGCGCGACCCCGTCCTCTACCGCATCCTCAAGGCCCACCACCACCGCACCGGCGACAAGTGGAAGATCTACCCGTCTTACGACTTTGCCCACGGCCAAGGCGACGCCATCGAAGGCATCACCCATTCGCTTTGTTCGTTGGAGTTCGAATACCATCGTCCGCTCTACAACTGGTTCATCGAAAACCTGCCCGTACCGCACACGCCTCGCCAAATCGAGTTCGCGCGCTTGAACGTTGAATACATCGTAACCAGCAAGCGAAAACTGCTGCAGCTGGTGAACGAAAACCACGTGCACGGCTGGGACGATCCTCGCATGCCCACCGTGGCGGGCCTGCGCCGTCGCGGCTACACGCCAGACGCCATCAAGGAATTTTGCGAGCGGGCAGGCGTAGCCAAGCGCGAACGCGTCAACGAGTATGCGCTGCTCGAATACTGTCTTCGCCAAGACCTCGAGGACAAAGCGATCCGCCGCATGGCGGTGCTCGATCCCCTGAAGGTCGTCATCGAAAACTTCCCAGAAGAAACCGAATACTACGAGGGCCCGAACCACCCAGCCGACGAAGGACGCGGCGTTCGCAAAGTACCTCTAACAAGGGAAATCTACATCGAGCGAGACGACTTCATGGAAGATCCGCCAAAGAAGTTTTTCAGGCTCGGGCCGGGCCGCGAAGTGCGGTTGCGCTACGCTTGCTACATCACTTGCACCGACGTCATCAAGGACGCGGACGGCAACATCTTGGAATTGAGGGCGACTTTCGATCCCGAATCCCGGGGCGGCTCCACGCCGGATGGACGTAAAGTCAAGGGCACTATCCACTGGGTCAGCGCCACGGACAACGTCGAAATCGAAGCGCGCCACTACGAACAGCTTTTCACCAAAGCGGATCCCGACGACATCGAAGAAGGCCAAACCTTCCTCGACAACCTGAACCCGGAATCGGAAACCACCTTGCGTTGCTTCGGCGAACCTGAGCTCGCCAACGCGCAAGCCGAGGAACCGATCCAGTTCGAACGCAAAGGCTACTACGTTTTGGATACGGACAGCAAAGACGGGAACCTCGTCTTCAACCGCTCCGTCGGCCTGCGCGACAGCTGGGGCAAGAAGCAAGGCAAGTAGCCGTAGGGCTGGCGCTCGCGCCACGTCGCAAAGTACGAGATCTGGCAATGTGGTACGCCGCAAGCGGCGACCCTACTATTCAGCGCTACGTTCTTCAAATACAAGAAACCCGCGACCTTCCGGTCGCGGGTTTCGAGTGAAAGAAAACTAGTCTCCTAGCTTTGAAAACTGATCTGGGCGCTAGATGGAAGCCTTGGCGGTCTCGAGAGAGTCGCAGAACTTCCAGTCCTTCGACTCTTCGAACTTCTTGCTCTCTTCGATCACCACGTCGTTGCCGGTGAGGGCATAACGGAGGCTCAGGTCGCGGCAAGTCTTCATCGAGTGGAGAAGGAGCTTGATCACGTCCATGTTCAGAGAGGCGACGTTCTGGGCGTCGAAGATGATCTTGGCGATTCCCGCGTTCACGGCTTCGCTGGTCTTCACCTTGAGGTAAGTGCTGATTTCGTTGACCACCGCCGCGTTGCAGCTCTTTGGTAGCTTCACGGTCATATAGCCTTCGCCCATCTGGAAGTACTTTCCGGAAGCGTCCAAATTGACAGCCTTGCCTATCTTCGCTTCCAGCTCCTCGAAATCGATCGGCTTGTGGATAATGGTGCTGAAGCCCGCTTGCTGAGCTCGGGCCTGCTCCTCTACCGCAGTCTTTACCGACAGGCCAAATAGCGGAACGTACTTGGTCTTGGCGTTGGAACGAATGATACGGAACAGAGTGATCGCTGCGTCTTCCGCCAAAGAAAGGCTGATGATGATACAGTCAGGAAGCTTCTTTTGGCAGAAGTCGATCGCTTCGCCAGTGGAAGAGACGCCCTTGACGTTCCATGGCGTATGACTGAAGCCTTCGGTGATCTGGCTGATGATCGCTGGCTTGTCGTCCACCACAAGAATATCGATCGGGTCGTCGATCTTCTTCTGAACAGGAGCGGCTTCGCCGGCTGGACGGAGGTCTACCACACGGCTCACCTTATCGACGAGCACGTCCTCCTTGAAAGGTTTTACGATGTAGTCGCGCACCCCGATCTTGGCGATCTTCATGACGTTTTCACGCCCCGCTTCCGCAGTGAGCATGATGACTGGGATCGACTTGAGGGTCGGGTCGGACTTGAGCTTGGTGAGCATTTCGACGCCATCCATGACCGGCATGGTGATGTCGAGGAGGATGATGTCTGGGTTAACCTTCGCCGCCATAGCGAGGCCTTCGACACCATTCTGCGCTTCTGTTATTTCACAGTCGAAGCCCTTGAAGGACTTTTTGACGATGATACGGACTGTCTTGGAATCGTCTACAGTTAGGATTTTTAGTCGCATTGTGGGAGATCAGTTTTCTTCTTTCATGAGGACGTCGATGACGAAGGATCGGCCGTCGCAATCGAACTTAAAGATGCGCCTGAGGGCAACTTCCGCGGGTTCGATCGAAAAGTTCGAACCACGTAGAATGGAGGGGATCGTCATGCGGCACTCGTAACCCTTGTTGCTCAGGTCGTTCTTGAAGGTGCCAACGATCATGTTGGTTAGCTCGCCGATAGCGTCGTTCACCAGCTCGTGGTCTTCCGCGCCGATATCGCTCTCCTCCATGTCGAGGAGCTTGCAAGTTGCTTCCATCGCGAGAGGAAGCTCCATAAAAATGTAGATGATGCCAGTGAGGTTGCCGAGGAAGCCAACGGTTCCTGCGATCATCGGGGTGTTGGCGTCCATCGGGAGCTGCATTCCTTCCGAATGGCTCGTCTCGTCAACTTTGATGACCTCTTTAACAACGGCGGAACGATCGAGCATAGTGCTGAAGACGCTGTCGATCGAATTTTTGGCTAGAGCTTCTAGCTCCTCGTCTGAAATGGGGAATGTCTGCTGCATGGGAAATGGGTCTGGTTTGCTCCTGACTATATATCGTTCTCACCCTCGAAAGGTTTAGGAACAATTTGAGCCCCATTTCGTCAAAAACACGTAATTGCCCCCATCTGATTTCCGAACGGACGCCAGCTGCCCGCAGGTACTGCCAACTATGCCCTTCACGAGGGAACTCCCAAGCGAGAAGCAGCCCGCCAAGCTCGCCGGCGTTTGCGGAGCCGATTCCAGAACAGAACGCCGCCATTGCGCGGAGGCGAGGGCGCGAGGGCGCCGCCTCAAATGTCGGATCTCTGGCAAGATCCGCTGGATCGCTCGCCGTAGCGAAGGACACGAACTCTTCGAAAGGAAACTCTTTGGATCACGGCCCCCGCAAGCACTACTCGCCGGGAATGAATTCGCCGTCTTCCCGGTAGGCCGAGATCTTGTTACGCAGAGTGCGAATGCTGATGCCGAGTAGCTTGGCAGCCTGCGTGCGATTGCCCTCGGTCCCCTCTAACGTGGACAAAATGTGCTGCTTCTCGATTTCGTCCAAAGGCAGCGGGGCCGCGTTCGACTTCGGAGCCGTTTCCGCAGCCGGTTCCGAGGCCACAGGAGCCGCGGGCGGCATGGGCGGGGGCGGCGCGGGTTGAGAGTAGCTCGGCGGAGCCGCGTCGTAGTAGCCACCGTTACCTTGCGGAGCTTGAGGCGCAGCAGGATAGCCCCCGCCATAAGCCGGTCCCGACATTTCGCCGTGGCCATAGGCATGGGCGACTTGCGGCGCCGCCACATTAGTCGGCATCGAAAAGAGACCGAGGTGCCCTCGGGCGATCGGTTGACCAGACTCCGCTAGGATGACCGCTCGTTCAATCGTGTTTTGCAGCTCCCGCACATTGCCCGGCCAAGGGTGACGTTCGAGCGCGACGATGGCATCGTCCGTAAAGCCCTTGATCTGCTTGCCGTGCTTGCGACCGAAGCTCTGCGAAAAATTCTTGGCGAGCAAGACCACGTCCCCTTCCCGATCCCGCAACGGCGGCACCTGGATGGGGAAAACGTTCAAACGGTAGTAAAGGTCCTGGCGAAATTGCCCGCGCTCCACGCTCTGGGCGAGGTTTCGGTTGGTAGTGGCGATAACCCTCACGTCGACCTTGATGGTCTTGTTGCCGCCCACTCTCTCGAATTCCCTCTCCTGCAAAACGCGCAGCAGCTTGGCTTGGACCTTGGGCGAAATCTCGCTGATCTCGTCGAGCAAGATCGTCCCTCCATCTGCTAACTCGAAACGCCCTTCCCGACGCTGGGTCGCACCCGTGTAGGCCCCTTTTTCGTGACCAAAGAACTCGCTTTCGATCAATGACTCGGAAATCGCCGCGCAATTGACCCGTATAAAGGGAGCGCTCTTGCGAGCGCTGCAACGGTATAGCTCGTTGGCCACCAGCTCCTTGCCGGTTCCGTTTTCGCCACAGATCAAAACGGTCGCCTCGGTGGGGGCCACCTTGCGGATCACGTCCTTGAGCTGATTGATGAAACCGCTCTTGCCGATCAACTCGCCGCTAACCGTCGACTCGCTGGCCAGAAACTGGTTCACCTTCACCAGCTGGCGATAGTCCCTCGCCTTCTTGATGAGAACATCGATCTGAGAGGAGGAGAAGGGCTTGATGATGTAGTCGAAGGCTCCCGCCTGCATACACTTGACCGCAGATTCCACCGTTCCGTAGCCCGTGATGATAACTACCAAAGGAGGATTGCTCATGCTGGAGACCCGCTCCAGAAGCTCCGTGCCGTTTCCGTCCGGGAGGTGCACGTCCACGAAAAGCAAGTCGTACTCATCCTTGGACAAATGCTCGTCCGCTTCCCCCAGGGTCCCCACACTGCAAACAGAAAACCGCTTGCGGCGGAGCTGTTCTTCTAAGGCTTTGCGAATCACGAGCTCATCATCGAGGATGAGTATTCTTTCCAAAGACATATAGTGTGTACGAGCGAAGTTGGTTGGGATTGCTTGGGGCGACTCAGCAGCCACTAGCCCCGATGACTTATTAAGGTAGCTATTTAGAAGAGGATTGAAACAAATACGAAAGCATAAATTGTAAAACGAAATTCAAAGAGCCTCCCTCCTCCTCGCTCCTTAAGGGAAATGCCCAATATTTCATCGAATCGTCCCCTCCTCTGATTTCCATCCCCGTAGCATGCTCGAAGGCAAAACAATCCTCATCACTGGCGGCACAGGCTCCTTCGGGAAACGCTGCTGCCACGAACTGCTCAAGTACGGCACTCCCGCCAAAATCATCATCCTCTCGCGGGACGAGCTGAAGCAGTACGACATGGCCACCAATCCGGCCTTTTCCGGCAAGAACATCCGCTACTTCATCGGCGACGTGCGCGACAAGGAACGACTCGCCCGCGCCATGACGGACGTCGACTACGTCATCCACGCCGCAGCCCTCAAGCAAGTGCCCGCAGCGGAGTACAACCCTCACGAGTTCATCAAGACCAACATCAATGGGGCGATGAACGTGGTGGACGCCGCCATCGCTACCGGCGTCAAGAAGGTCATCGCCCTTTCCACCGACAAAGCCGTAAACCCCATCAACCTCTACGGGGCCACCAAGCTTTGCTCCGACAAGGTCTTCATCTCCGCCAACAACTACTCCGGCAAAGGCGGAACTCGCTTCTCCGTGGTCCGCTACGGAAATGTCATCGGTAGTCGCGGTTCCGTGATTCCCCTCTTCCTCAAGCAAAAGGAAGAAGGTACCCTGACCATCACCAAGCCCGAAATGACCCGCTTCGTCATCACCGTGGGAGCAGGAGTCAACTTTGCCCTGCGATCACTGAACGACATGGTCGGCGGGGAAATCTTTATCCCAAAAATCCCAAGCTGCTCCCTCGGCGACCTCGCAAAGGCAGTGGCCCCAGAAGCCAAGATCAACGTCATCGGCCTGCGTCCCGGCGAGAAATTGCACGAAGCCATGGTGCCCGAAGACGAAGCCAGACAAACCACCGAGCAAAAGGACCGCTTCATCATACACCCTTCCCAACCCTATTGGAACTACACCGGCGACAAAGTTCACCAAGGCAAGCAATGCCCGACAGGTTTCAGCTATTCCAGCGAGACCAATCCCGATCAGCTAAGTATCGAACAAATCAAAGATCTGGTGCGGCGATACCAAGAGCAAACATTGGACTAGGCCTATGTCCCTGATCGACCGTATCCGCGATCCAGAGACGCCGCCTCTCATCGTCGCCGAACTGTCCGGCAACCACGGACAAGACATCGAAACCGCAAAACGAATAATCGCTGCCGCCGCAAAAGCGGGAGCCGATGCCGTCAAGCTGCAGACCTACACGCCCGACAGCATCACGCTCGACAGCGATAGCGAGGAGTTCACCGTGCAGGGAGGACTCTGGCATGGCCGTCGCCTCTACGAACTCTACGGAGAAGCCTGCACGCCCTACGAATGGCACGCTCCCCTAGCCGATTTCGCGCGCCAGCTCGGTATCGAAATTTTCAGTACTCCCTTCGACGAGTCAGCCGTCGATTTCCTGGAGAGCGCGATCCAACCCGAACTCTACAAGATCTCATCCTTCGAGCTCACCCATATTCCGCTGCTGAAACGTACCGCCCAAACCGGCAAACCCGTCGTCCTCAGCACCGGCATGGCCACTGAGACGGAAATCGAAGAAGCCGTATCCACCTTGCGGAACAACGGAGCCGCCGAGGTCGTTCTCCTTAAATGCGTCTCCGCCTACCCCAGCGAACCGGAGGGCTTCAATCTTCGCTCCATGCAAAGCATCGCCCAGCGGTTCGATTGCTCGACCGGCTTGTCGGATCACACGCTTACCAACGAGATCGCCATCGCATCCGTAGCCCTAGGAGCCCGCTTGATCGAGAAACACGTCACCGATTCCAGAGCCGCTGGCGGGATCGACGCTGGCTTCTCCCTCGAGCCTCCGGAGCTCGCCTCGCTCGTGACCCAAACACGCCGCGCCCACGCCGCCCTCGGATCCCCAACGATCGGTTGCAGCATCCAAGACCAGAAGCAGACCCACTTCCGGCGCTCGATCTATGCCAGCGCCGACATCCAGGCAGGAGAGGTTTTCAGCGTTGAGAACCTCCGCATCGTTCGACCCTCCACCGGACTTGCCCCTAAGTTTTGGGAGCAGCTCATTGGACAAAAAGCCAAACGCTCCCTTTCAGCGGGAACTCCGCTTGGCGAGCAGGACCTCTAGGGCGTCGACGACGCGGCTCGCTCCCTTCGTATCCACCTTTGAATACGGAACTCGGTCCCGAACAAGCAAAGCTTGGACAGAGCCAGCCAGCGCCTGCAGATCCCCGGCCTCGCTTTCCTCAAAATGAAAGACCGGCATCCCCCAGAGCGACTGCACTTTGCGAGCGGTTGCCGTTTGATTGTCGACGATGCTGAGCCCAACGAAAGGCAATTCCATCGCCGCAGCTTCGTACAAGCTTGATCCGCAACCAATAATCCCCAAGGAGCAAAAACGCATCCAAGCCGCCATCTCGGCCGAGCTGATCCGTCGCAAGACACGCCCTGCTCCAAACGCCTGCAAATCGACCTCATGCGGGGAAACGACGACTGGGGCGATCGAAGTCGAACCGATATCCGACAACGCCTCCAAGACTCTCGGCAGAAAGCCAAAAGCATCCGTTCCGCCGATCATGACAAGCACCGGAGCGTGACCTGCGAATTCGTGCGTGGCCGTCAACTCCGCCGGCTTCCTGAAGCCAGACCGCAGCAAGGCAAAACTCTCGCCTAACAGTGAAACATCAACCTGGTATGCCCCTGCGGCCAATCCGATCTCCGTATTCAGCACCAAGTCGAAACCCGCCATGCTGCGGCGCTGCATATCGTCCACGCCAGCTACGATTCCCCTTCGATTAAAGCCTCGCCACTCTTCTACGACTGCCTCCAAGCGCTCTTGAGGCGTGTACATCTCGTCCACTACGAGGATGTCAGACTCGACTTTGGCATGCTCCTGCACTCCCGTAAACGCTTTAGCGATCTCTTCCGGAAGGGAGAGCAGGTTCCCCTCGCTCCAAAGAAACGTCTCCCAACTTCGATCCAGAAACTCCTGCGCCAGCGCAGAGCATCGAACCACGTGCCCCCAACCGTCACGCTCTCCGAAGCTGCACCTGAAAACGACACGCTTGCTCATGACTCAAGAAACGCCTTCAAGCACCGAATCACAAACGCCTGCTCTTCGTCACGAAGCAGCGGATACAGTGGCAAACTCAAGCAGGTCGCATAAAAAGCCTCCGCTCCTGGGCACTCGGCGGCAACGTTTTCGTAATACGAATGCTGATACACTGGCATGTAGTGAACTTGCACCCTCACATTGTGCCGATGAAAAAAAGCGTAGGCAGCTCGACGCTCCGCCTCATCCGCAAAATGGATCACGAACAAATGATGAGACGATTGAGGATCCGTCGTGGCCACTTCGATACGTGATCGAAAAGGAGCTTCTTTAAATGCAGACAGGTAGCGTTCGACCAAAGTCCGCCGACGCGCAATGAATTCGCCCAAACAAGACAGCTGACTCAATCCCAGAGCGGCCTGCAAGTCCGTCATGCGGTAGTGGTACCCCAACTCAACTTGATCGTAAGCCCACAGCTCTCCTCTTTCGATCCCATGGGTACGAAGCCGGCGCACGCGCCGCGCCAAGGTTTCGTCGTTCGTAAGCACCGCCCCACCCTCTCCTGCGCAAACATGCTTCACAGGGTGAAAGCTCAAAATAGCGGCATCCGAATGCGCGCAGGAAGCGCTGCGACTCCCATCGCCATAGCTGGCGCCAATGCTGTGAGCTGCATCCTCTACTACAAAAGCCCCTGCTTTCGTCGCGAGCTCCGAAAGCGACGCGAGGTCGGGAACCGAACCTGAATAGGAAACGGGCATCAGGACCTTGGCAGCAGGCTTAGATTCGAGATGCTGCGATACGCTGGTTGGAGATACCAATCCGCTGCGAGGGTCAACGTCGCAAAACGACACTTCCGCACCGACGTAGCGCAAGCAATTAGCGGTGGCAGCAAAGGTGATGGCCGGCACCAGCCCACAGTCCTTGGGACCCACCCCCAATCCTAGACAACTCAGATGCAAAGCGGCGGTGCCGCTGGAAACCGCGATAGCGTGACGCGCTCCGGTCAGTTCGCAGAGGGCAGCTTCAAACGCGTCGACCTTCGGACCTTGAGCCACGAAATCCGAACGGAGAGTGGCAACCACCGCAGCAATATCGGCATCGTCTATCCACTGTCGGCCATAGGGGATTACGCTAGGATAAGGATCGAGTTTCACGTATCGAAAATTTGATGACTCGGCTAAGCTCGCCCCTTGAGATTCTTCGGCAAGGGCGGCCTATCCGAGGGAGCTGCATACGCGCGGCGCAGCTTGTTGGCCGATACCGCGTTTTGGGAAAGCTTGCGCAGCTCCTGCCGATTCACCGCCATCTTATCCTGCAGCAGCTTGGAGTTGGCCTCCTCTTGTTCGAGGAGTTTAGCGACGCGAGCATTGAAGTCAGCCGCCTCCGCCCCATCTGGCTGCTCAGGCAGGGCACGCAGTTGAGCGATCACTTTAGCCTTCTTGTCCTGCAACTTGGCCAAGAGTTCGAAATTCTCGTCGCGCAGGCTCACACTTTCGCGACGAGTAAAGTCCTCGTAAGCAGCGAGCAAAACCATGCGGCGGGATAGTCGTTCAGCCATACTGCAAAAATGTGTAAGCCCTCCGGCCTGCAAGCAAAGCGAAAATCAGGCAAAGAGAACGGGCGTCCGCAAAGGCCTTCGCATGCCCCACCCCCACAAAATGCCTTTTTTCTCGCTCTCCTCGAGCAGCAAAAAAGCCCAGCTAAAATATATAGCAGGGCTTTGCTTACGAATAGATGTGAAATTTGGATACTAGGCGCGAAGCGACAAACCTCCGCCGATTCCAGCGGAGAGGTTCGCCGGCGCAGCGGTCTGGTGCTTGGAAGCCTGCTTCGAGAGCATCTCCGCCCAAGCGTCTCGCACTTCCGTGAAGAGGCGGATCACGAGATCGATCGGCTCTTGCGTCTTCTTGAAGTTCGCTTCGTTGAGCTTGGTATTGTAGAAATCGTAGAGGTTGAACATGCGGTCCCCGAAATCCCCTCCCTTGTCCATGCGAAGGGAACGCTGCAGCTCGCCGAAGATGTTCTGGGCCTTGATCAGGTTGTTGCTGATGGTTTCGTTGCGATCGCGGACATTCTCCAGAGCGAAGCCCTCCTTGGCTCGATTCATGGCGGACAAGGCGCCGTCGAAGAGCATAAGGATCAGACGTTCGGGACTTGCGGACATGATGGCCGCTCGCTTGTAAGACGCTGCGCTAGATTTCATTTAGTCGGTCGATGAATGGGAATTAACTTCGATGTGGGAACCATCCTACGTATGGTACCCAGTTAGCTACCTATTCATCATCGGCAAAGGGCACGATTAGTTTAGCAATGTCGTGCATCATTTCCTTGGAAGGGAAATTCGGGTCGTTGAGCAGCTCCTTGCCCTTGGCGACTACCTCTGGACGAACTTCCGGCTGGGAACGGAGCGAGTCGAGAGCGTTGAGCTCGAGCTTGTCTCCCGCAGCGGCGGCCGCCTTGCTGCCCGACTCTTCTGCAGCCTTGGCCTGAGGGTTCTGGCCGGCCTTGCCGAGGTTCTGAGCGTAGATGTTAGAGGCGTTGTTCTGTGGATTTATGTTCATGATAATCAGTCGTTTTGTCTGTCTTCGGACGTTTGTTAATCTTTTGTTAAGTTAATAAACGGCTCTCTCCCGAAGAACTTTAAAAATTATTTAAAGAAAAGTTTAAGTACTCACTGGATCGTGTCGAACAGCGCGTGGGCCACGTATTTGGAAAAACGAGCGGTGCTGTGCAGCACGGTTTGCGTACGATGCAGCGGGTATTCTGTGGTTGATTGGGTTTGGAAATACTTGCGGGCCGCGTTGGAGACGGCCGGGCTGGCGCCGTCGAAGGTCTCGTCCGCCGCCCAGACGAGTTCTCCGGTATGGCCGTCGAGCAACTTCGCCCTCACTCCCATGCCGACCGGCTGGTAAGCATTGTAGTAGGTAAGGTCGACCAGCATGACTCCGTCGATGGCGTAAATTTCGTGCAGCTTGGAGAGCAGTTTGGTGGGAAGCACCTCTACCGAAGAGTAGCGTTCCACTCCGAAGAGTTCCTCCATTTTTTCAGGCTCAACCGTTATCAGCTCGAATACGTTCAACTTGCTGAGCTCTTGAGCGAAGTTCTGCTCGATCACCGTCATGTCGATGTGGTCGTAGCGCCCCTTGTAAAGCGGAAGCAGGGCTACCCGACGCAGGTGAGCGGGCAAGGATTTCACCTCGTGCACGTTGGTGACCTTGTGCTTCTTGCCGACCGTCGTATCGAGCTTGCTGTTGAGGGCGTTGGCCGTCTTGCAACCGCTCAATGCGAGAGCCAGGAGACAGCCAAGCGCTGCCAAAAGCTGGTAGATTGCTTTAGCCGAGATATTCATGCCTGTGGGAGCGTGCTTTCATAATCTAGATACGAACCAAGGACCGCTAGGGGAGACTGAGTCCGGCAAGGGCCGATGCCTGGTTCTGTGTTTTAGACTGTGCCGCTTCCATGGCAATGAAACTACTCTCTAGAGTGTCTCGTTTGAATTCCAAACGTCGCTCCATCTCCTTGATCTGCTCATCGATATCGGAGTTACGTTCGGTGTAAGATGACTGGATCGTGTCCATGACCCCGTCAGATTTGAGGAAGTTCTCGAGAAAAGAGTCGAGACGTCCTGAAAAATTGTTTTCCGCTCCCACAAAGAATTGCTCGAGCGTGTCGAGATCGTTGACCAAGGCCTCGTCGAGCTTCGACGAATCCTTGATTTCCAATTTCGAGGTGCCGGTGATGAAATCGATCCCCATGTGCTCGAGGCGGAACAAGGTACCGCTCGTCAACTCGTCAACCTGGCCAAAGGCAAAGGTGCGCAGCTTGGAGTCGAGGGAGCTCAGCTCCCGGTTTCCGGCGAGGATCGCAGCTTCCACTTCGTCCCCGTCCACCGTTATCTTCGTCTTCTCCTGGATGTAGTCCTGCACATCGTTGAAGGCGGAGATGAACGAATTGACCTTCTTCTTCAGCTCTTCGGTATCACTGTCGATCGTGATCGTCTGGGTGCCGGTTTCCGAAGCGGTGATCGTCACCCCTGTCAAGCCATGCGACTCGGTGGTGATGGTGTTGCTACGGCTCTTTTTCGTCGCGCCGCCATCCATCGAAAACTCTAGGTCCTTGCCGACATCGGCCGAACCGGTAAGCCCTAGGGCAGCGAGAAATCCATTTCCGCTATCGGAGACGTTCATGGCGTACGCGCCAGTCTCGTTGTTGATGATGCGGAACTGGTCAGCCGCCGAGTCGAAAGACATGGTGACCCCCGCTTCCGATTCATTTACACGCGCCAAGATGGCAGAAATGCTCTCGTTGTCCGCATCGAAAGCGATGGCGACCCCGTTGATGTGAAAGGTGCCAGAACCAGTAATCGGTCCGCCGATGCCACTGTTTGCAACGGTGTCATCCACATCCACGACGCCCAATGCGCTGCGACTGGTGACGGTCGCTGTGCCGCTTCCGCCATCCACCACCTCAAGCTGGTGCAGCTTCATGGCCTTGAGAAAATTGCTGGAGTCCTCCTCCCCTCCGAGCTCCAACTGCCCGGAGGCGCTTTCCAGGGAAATAGTGTCGGTAACGCTATCGTAGGTCCCCGTTACCACCCCTGCGGTGGCGATCGAAATCGCGTCGAAAACATCCTGCAGCGAATCCGTCTCGGCAATGGTCACTTCCTGTCCATTGACCGAAAAAGTGCCCTCCGTGATCTCGGTCGAAGTGCGAAGGGCCGAAATGAGGGTATTCTCGTCACCCATCTGAGACACCACGTCCGCAGTGCCGATACGACGGGTCGCGGTGGCGAGCTGGCTGACCGTTATTTCGAAGTTTCCTTTGGAGGCATTAGTCCCTGCCTTCGCAGAAATATTCAAGGTCTCGTCCGACGCGCCTGCAGACTTGCTGTTGTACAAGCTGGAACTTTTCAGGTCGACAGTGCTCGACTTCAGCTTGTCCAGCTTCGTCTTGAGCGTTTTGAGAGCGTCGACCTTGTCGTCGTTCTCCCCTTTCTCTGCACGCAGACGCTGTTGCGGAATCCGCTCGATAGCCATCAGCTGGTCTACCATCGAATTCCAGTCAAAGCCACTGGCCAAGCCTGCTACATTGAAATTTTCCATCGTCGAGTGAAGGGCGACGTCTGGACGACGCCTTGTTTAAGTTATCGGTCGCTTGCGGAATACCTTTAGAAAAAAAGCGATTCCTAGGAGCTTTTCTCCATAATCTTGCGGCAATCCTCTATCCTAAAACGACTTGCAGGGCACAAAGCGGTCGATTTTTACAGGATTTTTCCCGCCTAATCTCCCTTTTTGGCCGAAAATTCCTGCGAATCCGCCAAGCCTCCCAGACGACGACGCGCTTCCTCCAGCTCCCGAGGGTCGTTTACGCTGGCCAGAAACTGCGGATTTTCGACCTCCACCCGTTCGACTCGCCGATCCTGCAGAAAACGACGCAAGCTCGACTTGCCCGCTCCGCCCAAAGATTCCAATTCCGGTAAGCACCGCGGCTCGTAAATGGCACACATCGGATCTGGCATGCCGTCGCAAGCGACGAACGCCGTCGCCAAGGCCTCCGGATCTCGCCGATTGACCAGCTGAAACAGATGGCTCGCATCCAAGAAAGGCATGTCGCAAGCCAAGGCCAACACAGGAATCCCCCTCGCAAAACGAAGCGCCGCGACGATTCCAGCCATCGGGCCGCCCAAGCCCTCGACGTCTAGTATCGCTTCCACGCCCGTGGGCAGAACCCGCTGGCTGCGGTCGGACGGCCCCACGCTGGCGGCCAACTTTCCGCAATAGAGAGCGAGCAATCGGAGCTGCCGTTCCAGCTGCTCCTCCCCAGGCCTCACTTCCAAGCTTGCCTTGTCGCGACCCATGCGGGCACTGGCGCCCCCGCACATCACCACTCCTAAAATCTCTCGCTTCATGGACGGGCCACTGGCTATACCTTCTGAGCCTGCCTTGCTGCATCGATCGCCGCAAGCACCTGGTAGCTTCCCTCCGCCACCGCCCAGAAATACTCTTTCACCTTTTCCGCTCGCGACTTCTCGGATTGCATGTCGACGACCCGGGATTGCTTGGCAATCGCCCGAGCGTGCACGTACAGCTCCATCTTCAACTGACCGTCTCGAAGAATTTCCTCGAAGTCAGGCTTGGAAGCAATGAAAGCGTCGACCTTGGCCTTTTCCGCTTCCGCCACCTCCAAAGGCAAGTCCCCTTGCTCCAAGGCCAGAGCATGCTTCAAGGAATGGGAACAGATTTCTTCGACGTAGGCACGAAATTCCCGCAAGGCCTTTCCGACTCTACCCCAACCGGCTCGGCTTTCAGCGAGCTTCGCTTGAGTGGCCTTCCATCCCGCAGCGACGCCCCCAACTCCAAGCGGCTCGATTAAAGTTTTCGCCGCCTCGAAGTCACGGTAAGGCATGTGCTCGATGCGCGCTCCGAGACGGGACAAGTTGTAGATGCGCAGGGTTTCGCGGTTTTTAATCTGCAACTCCTTGCCGTAAATCCTGCTGAGCTGCTCGAACGTTTTCAGGTATACGAAAAGCTTTTCCTCTACCGGCACCTTCTCGATCGTGTTGCCCGGCATCCAGCGACATTTTTCCAAGGCAATCCGATCCGCCGCGCCCTTGTCAGTGTAGAACGAATCAGCTGCATGCATCGCCCCGTCCAAACGAGCCGCCAAGTCCTGCCCCACGAAGAACAGGCTGGAGCAGCCGAGAATCATCGCGATATCGAAAGCGCAGGCGGAGATCGTTCCCTGCTCCGTCACGTGCGCGATACGATCCCGCCCCGCGACCCTCCGGAAATAGGTCGCCACCTTATTATTGTAGGCCCACGCGGCGATGCGATCGCCAAAGCGCTGCACCACCGCTGGGTAAACCATGAAGGAACAGAGCAAGACGGTTTCGCCCAGGTCTACCCCCTCGAAACCGCTGTCCGTCGTGGGGTATGGATCTGCCGCCAGAACAAAGTGCGGCCTCACCCCGGCATTGACCAAGGCCCTAATGGACGAGTTGCCGGCCACGATGACCGCCCGATCCTGCGCCCAGCGCAAGAAGTCCAAGGACTCGTCCAAGGAAGGCCCAGCTCCAGCCATGATCATGGGCAGCCCTTTGAACGCGTCTCCAAACTCGATCGGGTCCGGGGCTCGCATCAGCGAGTGGAAGTTGCGGAACGAATTCCCCTGCCAAAGCCCTGACTTGGTCAAGTTCGTCCCGAAGAGCTTGCGCCACATTTCGAGCTGCCGCACGAACTGCAGGAAGAACTGCTCGTAGTACGACTCGTTCAGATTGAACAAGGGAGCAAATATCAAGGGTTCCGCGTTCGTGAAGTCGACAACCCTCTCGGTCGCGAGAGCGTTGAAGAAAGAATCGTCCAAGGCGCCCACGCCGAACACCATCCGCGGATCTTTCAAGAGCGCTTCCGCCGAGGGCATGCCCAAAAACGACTTGAATCGTTCAGGGTCCGCCTCCGCGCAAAACACCAAAGCCTCCGCCGGCAAGAGTTCCAGCAAAGCCTCCAGATGCGAACCGTCCCCCACCCCGCTCACCGCAATGGCGGAATCATGAGGGAATCTCTTTCCGCTCAACCAACGCGCGAGCACGGCGGCGACATCGGCCGTCGACTCCTTCCAAGCCGCAACCGGCTCTTCGCTCGCAGGGACCGCCTTCACCCGACTCGCGAGCAAGGGAAATCTCTCGCAAAACGCACTCAGGGCCTGGCTCATGTGGCAAACTCCTTCTCGAGGCTCGGAATCACCGCTTCGTCTAAACAACGAATGACCTGACGCCAACTCGCCGCCAGATCGCCGGCAAGCCCATCAGAGAGAGCGACGCAGTCCCGGGCTTCCACGGAACCCACGACGCGATCAATTCCCTCCAAGGCTCGCTCGAAAGAAACATTCACTTCGCCTCCCCACGCCGCTTCCGACTCCGCCCCAAAACGCTGCAAGACTCCGATCCCCTCGACCACTGGACGAACCGCGTCGAGCAAAGCCACAACCGACTGGTGACTCTCCGACCACGAGCAACGCAGCACCGCAACCGAAAGCTCATCCATTTTCGCGACCAGCTCGGCCGCCCCGTCCTTCCAGGTTCGGCACATCGCCAAAAGCTGCACCTGCGGGCTGACGGATGTGAAAGCAAGCGTCTGATAAGCGCCCCGATCCAAGGCCTCTTCCAGCGAAAGGGCCGCCCCGTCCACCTTGATCTCCCCGATCGACAAGCCCTGTCCGGACAAGAATCCGTCGATCAGCTTGCAAGCTTCCCCGCAGGTCTGCGGGGCAGGCCCGTCAAATTCGACAATCTCACCGTTGAGCGAAACCTGACCCATTCCTAACGCGCTAGGGTTTGGATTGTCGTTTCGCCCTTGCGCAAAACGCCGCTTTTCAAAATCCGGCAACGCAATCCTCCCCGGCCTTCCAAAGCCGCGTAAGCCCCTTCGCCAATCGCCTCGTCCATCCAAAAGCAAGGCCTGCACTGCTCTACTCCGCGGAGCTCCACCTCGCCAATGCGAAAGTCGATCCCCACGAGGGCGTTTAGATCTGCTCCGCTGACGATGACGTTTCTCCGAAAGTCACTGCGGTCCGCCACCTTCAAGTTCAAGTCGCTTTCCATCGCCTCGATCGCTTCCGCAGACATCAGGCTCACCTGCCCCTTGTAGTCTTCCTTGAAGTCAAAGTAGCGATCTCCAACCAAGCCTCGCCCTTCCACGCACTCCACCGAGTCCACTCGCTGGACCCCATTGTTGAGGCGGCCCTTGTTGAAACGCCCTTTAAAGTCATGCCCGCTGGAAAGGTAGATTTGGTGAATGGTGATAGCTTCGTCCATAGAAGTGGTAGCCACATTGAAAGCCTGACCTAAGAGCGGACCGACAGCCAGCGCAATAGCGAAGCGAGGTATTCATCATACCATACGCCAAAGAAGCCACCTCGCGCCGTAGCTCAGCAAGCCGCTGAGTAAATTCCGCAAGCGCCTGAGCGCCTTTCTCCAAAAAGATAGAGTTTTTCCTAAAGTGCCGGCGTGAGCTCCCGATACTATGAGGCGTAACGCAAGTTACAGGTGCAGCGGACACCTTAACCCCGCAACGCGACAAGGACGTCGCAAGTCGTAACCTTAACAAGGAAGTTAAAATGTCAGTAGTAATAAACACCAATAGCTCAGCGATAGCTGCGTCTAACAATCTAGCATCCAGCAATGCGATGCTCCAGCGATCCCTAAACCGTTTGTCGAGCGGCTCTGCCATCACGCAGCCCTCCGACGACGCCGGCGGACTCGCTGTATCCATGAAACTCTCCGCTACCATCAAGCGTACGGCAGCAGTTAACACCAACATCCAAAACGCCCAGTCGTTCTTGCAGACTCAGGACGGCGCGCTCGGAGCTGTATCCAAGGTGCTCGACCGTATGTCCGAGCTCAAGGTACTGTCCGAAGACGTCACCAAGAACAGCGCCGACAAGGCGAACTACAACACGGAATTCCAGCAGCTCCAGAAGCAGCTCTCCGCTCTCGCAGACGAGACCTTCAACGGAGTCAGCCTGTTCACAGGCGCTGGCACAAACCTCGCGGTAGCCACGACCGAGTCCGGAGACGGATCCGTAAACGTGAAGCAGCACGACCTCGAAGGCACTCTCGGTACCGACCTCCTGGACGGCGGAGTCAGCCTCGGCCATGCAAACATCACCATCGATAGCATCAAGTCCGCCATCGAAAGCGTCGCAACCCTCAGAGCCGAGAACGGAGCATCGTCAAACCGTCTCACATTCGCCTCTGACATGCTTACGGTCAACAAGGCAAACCTCGAGGCCGCGAACAGCCGCATCATCGACGTCGACGTCGCCGAGGAGTCTACCCAGCTAGCGAAGTACAACGTTCTGGTCCAAGCCGGATCGAGCATGCTCCAGCAAGCTAACTCCTCCACCCAGGTTGCGCTCAAACTTTTAGGTTAAGTTACTACTACGACATAGGTTCCCCGCCGACGGGCGGGGCGCCTAAACCGTAGAGGAATCTAAAAGCCCAAAGCACACGCAACACCTCGGCAAGCAAGCCAAGGCACCGCGAACATCCGTCCGCGCAGCCCCCCTTTGCTCAGCCAACAGGACAAAAGTCGTCCGAAGCCACGATAGCTTCGTATCTGTCGAACAACTACGATTGCGAACAAGTTCGCTTGGCGGAATAGCACTATGCCCAGACTGAGTATTTCAACTCAAAAGGCTAAACGATACGCTACCTCCAACGATAATCGAACCCAACACAAGGACGTGTTTACCCGAACAATCCACCCCGGAGGTGGGAAAACAACCATGACTAGCAACATCAAGGACGATAAAGCCAGTCGCTTCGAAGCCAGCAGCCTTACCGGCCGCTCCCACTGTCGAAGCGAGACGGACGCGCAGCGACTTAGCTTCCGCGCCCCGCCCATCGCGCCACGAAACGCTAGCGCCCTCGGGCAGCACGCCAACTCCACCGCAACGCTGGAGCCCCCAAGGAAGCGGACCCCCGGCCACTCGCCAAGCCATTCGCGAGCGCATCCGACTTCCAGAGCAGCCATGGCCCTGACTTCGAGGCCAAGCTCCCAACCATTTTCACCAACACCAACCAACCATCAAAGCGCGGGCGATCCCCGTCGCTCCCAAACATGAAACATGAGCAACACCTTTCCAGGACAGCCTACTTCCTAGAGTAGCCGCTTCCTAAACTTTCAGCCACCTAGGCAGAAAAGCGGACGCCTGACGCTTTCTTTCAGGCACGCGACAGCAAGGACGCTGCCGCACAAATCAAGGATGATATAAACATGTCAGTTGTAATCAATACAAACACCTCGGCTATCGCCGCGAAGAACAACCTCAACAAGAGCAACGCTATGCTGCAAAACAGCTTGGCACGTCTCTCTAGCGGTTCGAAAATCGTAAACCCATCAGACGACGCTGGTGGACTCGCGGTTTCCATGAAGATGTCGGCTGCTATCAAGCGGACCGAAGCAACTAGCAACAACATCGCGAACGCTCAGTCCTTCCTGCAAACTCAGGACGGTGCCCTCGCAACTGCCGGCAAGATCCTCGATCGCATGTCCGAGCTCAAGACCTTGAGCGAAGACGTGACCAAGAACACTACCGACAAAGCGAACTACAACACTGAGTTCGAAGCCCTCAAGGCGCAGCTCGGAGCTGTCGCTGCCGAATCGTTCAACGGAGTTTCTCTCATGAACAGCAGCAGCATGACTGTTAAGACTTCCGAAGACGGATCTCAAACAGTCGCCATCGCAGCAACGGACTTCTCCGACGACACAGACGGTATCCACACCGACCTTATCGCAACGAGCTCTGGCACGACTTCACTCGGCGCCTCCGGTATCACGCTCGATAAGATCAAGACCTCCATCGAGAACGTGGCTACCCTCCGTGCAACCAACGGTGCGCAGTCCAGCCGACTGAGCTTCGCTTCGGACATGCTCGCAACAAACAAGCAGAACCTCGAAGCTGCAAACAGCCGTATCATCGACGTCGACGTAGCAACGGAATCAACACAGCTCGCCCGTGCCAACATCTTGGTACAAGCTGGTTCTTCCATGCTCTCTCAGGCAAACGCCTCGAGCCAGACCGCTCTTCGTCTCATCGGATAACTTCGATAACCGATACAAACTCTCAAGGTGGCTCTCGCAAGAGGGCCACCTTTTTTTGTTTCAATACCGATGTGCTGGGAAATAGGTTTTCCTGTATTTGCGGGGTAAAGCTGGCGCTTGCCGCCCTGAAATAAGGTGATTTCCCATGTTTTGGGCGAGTAAGCTTTTTCGAGTTCCAAGCCAGCCGAAATGAAGTTGCTCCTCAAGCTGCAAAACGCCATCAAAGAAATGATGCTAGACTCACGCTCAAAGCAGAGAAACCTGCTCCTCCTCTCCGGCGGCAGTAAAGTCGCAATCGCGAGAATCGCCAAAAAGGCGGCAAGAAAACGCGGCATCGAACTCCATATTTCGGATACGAGCCCCCAAGTTCCTACATCGGCCATCGCCGATCACTTTACCACACTCCCCAGCCACACGAGCTCAGGCTGGATCGAAGCGCTCCTGCAATTTTGCGAGGGAGCGAAAATCGGACTGATCATTCCAAGTCGACATAGCGAGCTTACCGTCTTGGAACAAGCAAGGCCCCAACTACGAAAGATTGGCACTCAAGTCGCCATCTCCGACGCGAGTACCCTGAAAACCTGCATTCATAAACTCGATACATATCGCTTTCTGAAAAACCATGGCATCCCCACCCCTCGCACGTGCCTAAAAAACGAATACGACCAACAATTCCCCTTTCCCATCGTGGCAAAGCCGGAACGTGGTTTCTCCTCATCAGGCGCCCAAACGATCGAAAGCGCAGAAGGCTTAGACCACGTACCCCCCGAATGGATACTGCAAGAAAAAGCCACAGGCATTGAACACACCGTCAATCTCTACCTCTCCAAATCCGGAGAAGTCCGCTGCTGTATCCCCCACGAGCGCCTTGCCGTGGAAGCGGGAGAGGTCGTGCAAGCCCAAACTCGCCGCCACGCCAGCTTGATCAAGACCTGCCAAGAGATCGCCCATAAACTCCCGGGGGCGAGAGGCATCATTAATATTCAAGGCTTCGTCGATCCTGCTAGCGACACGCTCAAAGTCATCGAAATAAACCCACGCATCGGAGGAGGTTACCCGCTCTGCGATGCCGCGAAGGGACACTACATCGAGTGGCTCTGCCGCGAATACCTGGACGGCGAAGAAATCGCTCCCTTCGATCAATGGACAGAAAACCTGCTCATGATGCGCTACCGTGATGCCCTATTCAGTCTCTAGCCCCGCCCATTCCCGCTAAAATTTATTCCTTTGCCGTTTGTGTTAGCCGCAGCTTAAAACTAACACTTCGAATCTAGAAAATGTCGTCAGAACCATCAACTCCACACGAAGACGCCAAGCCTCACTTCATTCCGCGAAGCGCGGAATTGGACGAGCTCGCCAGCCTCCTTCCTTTGCTCGGAGTCGAGTTGGGCGACAATCGAGTCTTCAACGTTTGGGGCGAAAAAGGAGTCGGCAAGTCCTCCTTCATTTCCGAGTTCCGCGAAAGCGAGCGCATGAGAAAAGAGAAGGTTCTTTGGATACAGCCCACGCGCGACGAACCGCTGGACGATATCCCGGAGTTCATCCGAGCCTGCGCCAAAACCATCCGCTATCCTTCCAATCCCGACAAAGAGAAGAAAATCTCCGAGCAACTCGAGAGCGTGCAACGCGGCAAGGTAAACCCCATCGTTTCAGACGACTCCATCCTCATTACTCGCAGCAGCATCGCTAAGCAGAAAAAAGCCTACATCAACCAAGCCGCTGCCTCTTCCGTCGGCCGAACGGAAAACGTGCGCGACGATTTCGAGATCAACGTCGGATTAGGTGAAAGCAAGGCCAACAACCACGCCGAAGGCTTCCTCGACGCCCTTCCCCTCAAATCCCTAGGGACCGATCTCACCATCATCTACATCGAGCACTACGACCGCCTTTCCGTCACCGTCATGGACTGGCTGCGCGACTACGTTTTTCCCGCGGCGACCAACGGAGCCTACCGCCGCAGCCTCGTATTCCTGCTCGAGTCCCAAGATCCGCTTCGCTTCGCGTATCCACTGGAAAACTGGGGAGATTGGTCTAACCTCACCGAAGACTTCCAACTGCCCCCTCTCAACGTAAGCGATACCCTCAAAACCGCTCGCGCCCTCGTGACCGACCCAGCGCGCGCCAGCTTCCTCGCTCACGGTAGCCTCGGATACCCCGCTGACTTGCAGGCATCCGCCAAGCAGGTGGCAGCGCTCGACCTCAAACCCGCAAGAGCCTTCCTCGAAACGCTCGACAAGGTCGACCAACTCAAGATCGCAGCGCTCAGCCTCCCCAAAATCGTGCAAGCCGACGAAATCTCCTCACTGTTCGGCCAGGAGGCTTCATCGATCTTCGACTGGGCAAAAGAGCTGCCTACGGATTTGATCGCTCGCTCCTCCAACGGAAAAGCCCTCAACTTTGATGAGGGATTGCGCTGCGAAGCGATCTCTCGCTTTGCCGACATTCCGAAATTCCAATCCTACGCAAAAGCCTGGCGACCAGCAGGGCGACTCTCGCGGAACGTTCCCTCCCGAAACGAGCGCTCCAAGCTCCTCTTGCTCGCCGGCCTGCTCTGGATCGATACGCAACTTTGCAACGCGCTCTTCAAGGACCAAGCCAATAAAATACTCCCCTTCGTCACCGACTCGAAATCCATTTTCAAGCGAAAGCAAAACCGCTACTGCATTTCCAGCCACCTCCGTGACGACCTGCTGAAAACCGCCCTCTCGATGGAACATCCCGGCGTTGGCATCGTATTCAAAAAAGCCAGCAAACTGTGGGAAGAACGAAAAACGGAGATCGAAAGTCAAATTTCCCAAATCGAATCTCAAATCGAAGACCGGGAACAAGAACTTAAAGAACTATCCCACAAGCAAACCGAGACAATCGCCCAAATCCGTATTCAGGATCGCGCGACAAATGAATCCGACACACCAAACAAAGGCCCAGGCCTGCTCTCGAAGATCCTGCACCGCGGCGAGGGCGACTCCCATTCGCCAGATTCGCTACGCAAGCTAAACAAGTCACTCTCCGCCCAAATCCAAGCGAAAGAAGGCGAAGTCGACACCCTAAAGGCCGAGCTTCACTCCGCCCAGGACGCATTGAAGCATCCCTACGTGCCAGCAACCCTCCAATAAGAGATCTCTTGCAAAGGCCTAAGCTCCTGAGCAGACTTTGGCCGCATGGTAACCGTTCGTGAAGCAAACACCGAAGACCTCGCGACCCTAGTCGAGCTGAACAAGCTCTGTTTTCCCGCAATGGCAGAGGAGAACGTGGTCTGGACTATCTCTCAACTCTCTAACCATCTGCGGCTCTTTCCCCAAGGCCAGCTCGTCGCGGTCGAGGACGACAAGATCCTAGGCGCCGTGTCCAGCCTCATCGTCGACCTCGGCGTCGACGCCTACCGCGACCACACTTACGCTGGCATCACCGATGGCGGCTACTTTCACAACCACAACCCAGAGGGCGACAGCCTTTACGGAGCCGACGTCTACGTGCATCCGGACGCCCGCGGACGCGGCGTCGGCCACCTGCTCTACCAAGCCCGGCGCGACCTTTGCAAACGCCTCAATCTTCGACGTATCGTCGCTGGCGGCCGTATTCACGGCTACCACGAACACGCGGACTCCATGAGTCCCGAGAACTACGTCGCCGAAGTGGAAAACGGCAGAATCGACGACCTTGTACTCAACTTCCAACTACGGGAGGGGTTCATCGTCCGAGGCGTTATCAAGAACTACATTCAAGATCCCCTCAGCAAAAACTACGCGACCTTCCTCGAGTGGATCAACCCCGACTACCAACCTGTCGAAAAAGATGGCCGCAAAGTACGTGTATCCTGCGTGCAATATCAGGTCCGCGGCATTGCCAGCTTCGAGGACTTCGCCGACCAAGTAGAATACTTCGTCGAAACCGCTGCCGACTACCGCTCCGACTTCGTGGTCTTTCCCGAATTCTTTTCCGTGCAGCTGCTCTCCCAGAAGAAGCTTCGCAAGCTCCCTTCCGTGGAAGGAATTCGAAAGCTTTCAGAGATGACCAAGCCTTTCATGGAGCTCATGAGTCGCCTCGCCAAAGAGTACGGACTCTACATCGTCGCCGGCAGCCATCCGATGGAAGTCGACGGCAGCCTGCAAAACGTCTGCCCCATCTTCGCTCCAGACGGCTCCCACACCCTTCAGCCCAAGCTTCACATCACTCCCTCGGAGAAAAAATACTGGGGCATCAGCGGAGGAAACGACCTACGCGTCATTAGCACTCCCAAAGCCCGCATCGGCATCCTCATCTGTTACGACTCGGAATTCCCCGAAGCAGCCCGCTACCTTGCCGACCAAGGCGCCGAGATCATCTTCGTCCCCTACTGCACCGACACCCGCCAAGGTTTCCTCCGCGTGCGCTACTGCAGCCAGGCCCGAGCCATCGAAAACCAAGTCTACGTCGTCACCGCTGGCATCATCGGCAACCTACCCAGCGTCCCCGCCATGGACATCCACTACGGTAAGGCCGCCGTCTTCAGCCCTAGCGACCACGAGTTCGCTCGCGACGGCATCCAGGCCGAAGCTGACTCCAACGTAGAGATGATGCTCGTATCCGACCTCGACATCAACGACCTCTACCGCAGCCGCGCCTCCGGCAGCGTGACTCCCATGCTAGACCGCCGCAAGGACCTCTTCCAGTTCATCAGCAACCTTCCCGGCGACCAACACAAGTCCACGCCCTCTGAAAACGGTCCCATGGGACTACCTGTTTAAGATTGC
Organism: Pelagicoccus enzymogenes; assembly: GCF_014803405.1. Classification (NCBI taxonomy): domain Bacteria; kingdom Pseudomonadati; phylum Verrucomicrobiota; class Opitutia; order Puniceicoccales; family Pelagicoccaceae; genus Pelagicoccus; species Pelagicoccus enzymogenes. The sequence goes on along the minus strand of NZ_JACYFG010000051.1, from coordinate 133,469 downwards.
CACACCCGCAAAAATCCGGACTGGTATCACCCCCACTATGATACTCTCAGACAAAGCCATTCTGGAAGGCATGGAAAAAGGCGAGATCGTCGTCGAACCCTTCGACCGCGCGGCCCTCGGCACCAACAGCTACGACGTGCACCTCAGCAAGCACCTCGCGACCTATACCGACGAAGTGCTCGACGCCCGCTCCCACAACAAGATCTCCCACTTCGAAATACCAGAAGAGGGCTATGTCCTAAAGCCCGGCACCGTCTACCTCGGCTCCACCTTCGAGTACACCGAAACCCATGCCCACGTCCCCTTCCTCGAAGGCAAGTCGAGCGTGGGCCGACTCGGCATCGACATCCACGCCACCGCCGGCAAGGGAGATGTCGGCTTCTGCAATCATTGGACCCTCGAGATTTCCGTGGCCCAGCCCGTACGCGTCTACGCCGGCATGCCCATCGGCCAGCTAATCTACTTCTACGTCGAAGGCGACATCGAGAACTACTACAACAAGAAGGCCTCCGCCAAATACAACCAGCGCACTCCACTCCCCATGGAATCCATGATGTGGAAGAACAAGTTCTAGCGCGCCCGTAGGAGCGAGCTTGGTCGCGATCCCCTACAACATATCCCTCAAACTCTTCACCGGCTTCCCGTCGGGCCCCTCGCGGTAAACCATCTTCGGCACCGGATCCCAGCCTTGCCCGCCCCATGGGTTGCAACGCAAAATCCGCCACGTCGCCAGGCGCAACGCCTTGACCAACGGCAGCGTACGCAGGCACTCGATCGCGTAGTGCGAGCACGTCGGACGAAACCGGCAAGCAGCACCAGCCCCGAAAATCGCATTCTTCAGGGGTGACAACGTCCACTGGTATACTCGTACCAAAAATATGAATACATCAGCGACAATACGGCCAACCAAGCCACGGCCCTGCCCCAACTCACCCTTCATCCCTCAAGCGTCACCCTTGCCGGACTTCGCGCTTTTGTCAGTCGAATGCCCTCGGTAGCCAGGATTGAGCGCCGCGCACTCCGCCTCCAGAACACCTGCCAACACTTCGACCCCTGCGTCCCGCAAGACCCGAGTCGCGTTGCCCCGATGCTCGGGAGTCGGGTCCGAAGCCCCCACCACCACACGCTTGATGCCTGACTCGAGAATCGCATCGGTGCAGGCCCCCGTCCTTCCCTTCGTTGAACAGGGTTCCAAGGTTACGTAAATCACCGCACCCTCCGCCGGTTTACGGCCCAGCGCCGCGAAAGCCTGTCGCTCGGCGTGAGGGCCGCCATCTTTCTCGAAGTGCCCTTTCGCCACGATCTCGCCATTTTCCACGATCACAGCTCCTACTCGCGGATTCGGGCTCGTCTTCACCGGGTCTCCCCGCACCGCCTCGCAAACCGCCGCCCGCATGAAACTTTCGTCTCTCTGAATCTGCTCCATAATCAACGCAGCCGCAGGCTCTGGACGAAACCGACGTCCCAAAACTCTCGCTGGCCTATATGCAACTTACTGGTTTTCAGCGTTTTTCAAGCAAAGCTCGGCATATGCCTTGATCCGCTTGCGCACGTTGGTCAGCCCGTTGCGGCGATTGGGAGAGAGATGCTGCGTGATTCCGACCTCCGCAAGGAAGTCCGGCTCCAAAGCGATGATCGCCTCCGGCGACTCCTCACTGTAGAGGTCGCACAAAAGCGTCGACGTTCCTTTGGTGATCGCCGCATCCGAATCCGTATGAAAATAGCATTTGCCGTCCTTGAACTCCGGGTAAACCCAAAGTCGAGACAGGCATCCCTCGATCAGAAAGGCATCGATCTTGTACTCTTCCGGCAGCGGAGCATTCGACTTGGCTCGGTCGACGATGTAAGCAAATCGCTCGAAATGGTCCTCGAACGGAGCCAACTCTTCCACTAACGCATCCCTTTTCGCTTCAATACTCATTTCTCCTAGCAACACACCAACTCCCCACTGCATGTCCAGCGCCGATTCCAGGCCGCCCCGCGAATTAAAATCTCGAAATCCTCGCCAATCTCCCTCTCCTGCCCCCTGCACCACTTCCCGAACCATGAGCGAAAAAGACACTCCTTCCCCGCGGCCGCCCCGCAAATTCAAGCCCGAACCCTTCCAGTACCACGAGGAAATCGAGCTAGAAATCACCACCCTCACCAATATGGGACAAGGCCTCGGGCGCATCAACGACTGGGTCGTCATGGTTCGCTTCGCTCTGCCCGGGGAACGCGTTCGAGCCCGCGTCTACCGCAACGACAAAAATTTCTCGGAAGCCGACCTCGTCGAGGTCCTGACCCCATCCCCGCACCGCATCGAAGCGCCCTGCCCCGTCTTCAGCGAATGCGGAGGCTGCCAGTATCAGCATTTCGAATACTCAGCCCAGCTCGAGTGGAAGACCAAGCAAGTCAAGGAACTGCTCTGGCACATGGCGCGCGTGGACCATCCCGTGCTCCCCGCCATCGCCTCCCCCAAGCTGTACGGCTATCGCTCCAAGCTAACGCCTCACTTCAACGTGCCACGCGGCGACCGCCCCATGACCATCGGCTTCCTCAAAGCCGGAACTCGCAGCCAATACGTCGAGGTTGAACACTGCCCGCTCATCAGCGACGAGATGAACGCAACCCTCGCTCGCGTTCGGGCCAAAACCAAGGCTCGCCACCTGGAGAAGCCTTTCAAGAAAGGCGGCACCCTGCTCATCCGGGAGCACCTCGATGGCGTTTCCACCGACCCCAAGCAAACGATCCGCGAAAAGGTCGGCGACATCACCTTCTCCTTCATTGCCGGCGAGTTCTTTCAAAACAACCCCTCCATCCTCCCAGCCTTCACCGGCTACGTGCGAGACAAGGCTCGCGCCGCGGGAGCGAAGTACCTCGTCGATGCCTACTGCGGTTCCGGCCTCTTCACCCTGACGGCCGCCCAAGACTTCGAGCAAGTTGTGGGCGTCGAAGTGTCCGAGCAATCCATCGAGTATGCCCGGCGCAACGCCGAGAGCAACCAAATCGAAAACGCCAGCTTCGTGCTGGGCGATGCCGCCTCCATCTTCGAAAACATCCAGTTCGCCGGAGAGGACTCCGCTGTCGTGATCGATCCGCCACGCAAGGGTTCCAGCGAAGCGTTCCTCAATCAGCTCATCGCTTTCGGTCCCCGCTCCGTGGTCTACGTCTCCTGCAATCCCGCCACCCAAATGCGTGACTTGCAAACCCTGCTGAGCGGAGGCTACCAGATCGAGGAGATCCAGCCTTTCGACCTCTTTCCCCAGACCCGCCACCTCGAGTGCGTGGTCGTCCTGAAGAAGGCCTAAGCCAGAGGAGAGAATCCAATAAAAAACGCGGCCGCTCCCCTTAAAACGACCGCGTTTTCGAAAATCAATGCTTCCGCGGGGGAAGCGAAACTAGTTGTCGCCCGCCAACATCTCGGCAACGACCTTTTCCAAACTCGCTGGCTTGAACGGCTTCGACAACGCAGGGTACTCCTTGCCCCCGACCTTCAAACGAGTCACCTTGCCAGCTTCCGTCGACTTGCTGAGCAGCGAGGTCAGAAACAGCACCTTGAGATCGTGCATGCGATCCGTAGCGGTAAGTTTCTTGACCGCTTCCGAACCGTGCATGTCCGGCAGCAGCACGTCCACGATCATCAGATCGGGCGTGTCCCTGAGCGCCATTTCGATCGCGAATCGTCCTTCGCGGCTCTCTTGCACCTCGTAGCCTTTCGACTCCAAAAACATAGAGAGCAAACGGGACGAAGCCTTGTCGTCTTCCAGTAGGATAATCTTCTTTGAGTCGGGCATGGGATTCTGTTTTGGTTCAACCTAAGCAATCGGCCAGAATCCCCTCAAGTGGAGGGCCTATTCCGATATTTTCGCGTTTCCCCCTGTTTTCGGGCCCTCGCGGCTGGGAGGAGTCTCCCTCAAGCCCCGAGTTCCTTGATCTGGTCCCGCACCACCGCAGCCATTTCATACTCCTCGCGACTCACGTGTTCGTCGAGGCGTCGCTTCAAGTCCGCGATCTCGGCAGGCGAAACCACGCGCTTTTTCCCGCCCGGCACCTTGCCTAGGTGGTAACCCCCTCGATGCAGCTTGTTGATCACTGGCTCGAGCTTGGCTTCAAAAGTCTCGTAACAGCGAGAGCAGCCGAGCCGGCCATGCTCCTTGAAGTCCGACGGCGTAAGCCCGCAGCCGGGGCACGTGCGCTCGTTGTCCTTAGGCAACTTCGGTTGCTGCCCTCCGTTTTCTTCATCGATGAGATCCCATGCCATTCCCTCTTGGTAAGCTTTCGCTTTGGGGCACTGGGAGCAGACTCCCATCTTTACCGCCTCCCCATCAACGACCTTGGTCAAATGTATCGAAGTGGGAGCGTTGCAATGTGAGCAATTTTTGGGTCGGGATTCACTCATTTAATCAAATTAGCCTTCCCCTATACTTCGGCCTGAAACCTGCAGAGCCGCAGCGAAAAGATAGATTTTTTCGACCTTCACACTTTCCAGAGCGACCTTCACAGTCCCTGCATGTCCGAACACATTGCCACCCTTACCTGGAATCGCGGGGACGCCGCATTCGACTACAAAAGCTACTCCCGCAACCACAGCTGGGACTTCGGCAACGGCGCCATCATCACCGCATCCGCTGCCAGCGACTTTCTGGGCGACCCCGACAAGGTTGACCCCGAGCAAGCCTTCGTCGCATCCCTCTCCAGCTGCCACATGCTTACCTTTCTCGCAATCGCGGCCATGAGCAAGATCACCGTGGAGAGCTACACCGACCGAGCCGTCGGCCACCTAGAAAAGAACGAATCGGGCAAGCCTGTCATCACCCGCGTCGACCTCTATCCCAAGATCGAATTCGCCGAGGGATCCGCTCCCAGCGACAAAATGCTGGAGCGGCTCCACCACAAGGCCCACCAAGAGTGCTTCCTCGCCAACTCAGTCACCTGCGAAATCGTCACCCACCTCCCGCCCTCCTGATCAACACCTTCTCCCTTCCTCCCTCAACCTTCATCCTTCCTCCCACCGTGTCCAAAATCGTAGACTTCCTCAACAACGTCATCTGGTCCAACTGGCTGGTCGGCCTCTGCCTCATCGCGGGGCTCTACTTTACGGTGGCGACCCGCTTCCTGCAGCTCAGGCAGATTCCCGCCATGCTGCGCTACCTGTTCTCCGGCAAGGAATCAGCCGCAGGCCTCTCGTCCTTCCAAGCCTTCGCCCTAGCGGTTTCCGGCCGGGTGGGTACAGGCAACATCGTCGGCGTCGCCACCGCCATCGCCATGGGCGGCCCGGGCGCCGTCTTCTGGATGTGGGTCATCGCCTTCCTCGGAGCCGGATCCGCCTTCGCGGAAGCCGCCCTCGCCCAAATGTACAAGAAGGAAATCGACGGCGAATACCGCGGCGGCCCTGCCTATTACATCGAACAGGGCCTCGGCGTAAAATGGTACGCCGTCGTCTTCGCCCTCTCAACCATACTCGCCACCGGCCTGCTCCTCCCCAGCGTCCAGTCCAACTCTATCGGAGCCGCCGTAAACAACGCCTTTGGACTCTCCCCTTACATCACCGGCCTCGTCATCGTCGGCCTCCTCGCCGTCATCATCTTCGGCGGCGTGCACCGCATCGGCCACGTCGCCCAGGTCGCCGTCCCCTTCATGGCCCTCGGCTACATCATCATCGCCCTCGTCGTCATCGTCGCCAACGCTTCCGAAATCCCCGCCGTCTTCGGCACCATTTTCCGCAACGCTTTCGGGCTCGATCCCGCCCTCGGCGGTCTGCTCGGCGCCGCTATCCAATGGGGCGTCAAACGCGGCATCTACTCCAACGAGGCCGGACAAGGTACCGCCCCTATCGCTGCCGCCACCGCCGAAGTCGACCACCCCGCCAAGCAAGGCCTCGTGCAAGCCTTCTCCGTTTACGTGGACACCTGGTTCGTCTGCACCGCGACCGCGATCATGATCCTCATTACCGACTCCTTCAACGTCTTCGACGCCGACGGAAAACCGATCATCGAGAACCTCGAAGGCTTCCCGGCCGGCCCCATCTACACCCAAAACGCCGTCGACAGCCTGCTCCCGGGCTTCGGCTCGGCCTTCATCGCCATCGCCCTGCTCTTCTTCGCCTTCACCACCTTGCTGGCTTACTACTACTACACCGAGTCCAACCTCGTTTACCTGCTCAAGTCTGGACCCGCTCGCCAACGCGCCACCCAGATCGTGCGCGTTCTCTTCCTCGGCCTCATCTACTACGGATCCATCAAGTCCGCCTCTCTCGCCTGGGCTATGGGCGACGTCGGCGTCGGGCTCATGGCCTGGGTCAACATCATCGCCATCCTCCTGCTCAGTCCCCAAGTCTTCCGCTGCTTAAAAGACTTCGAGGCCCAGCAAAAAGCCGGCAAGGACCCCAGCTTCGACCCCGAAGCCGCCAATCTACGCAAGGCCACCTTCTGGAAAAAGTAGGGCGCGTTTGCCAAGCAAACGACGTAGTCAGCGACCGCGCTGCAGGATACGACTCTAATGGTAGGGCTGTCGCTCGCGACACGCCGCGTCGGCATGACCCTACAGAACGGTACTCAACGGTCGCCGGCTAGATCTCGGCGCTACGCGAAGCAATGGGCTCGCCGGAGCGACTCCCTTTTAAATGTTCCAGCGCGTCTTCGCCTTCTGGGTGGGCTTGTGGATCTTGAAGAGCTTGGGATCGTGCACGCGGTTGGCCTTCTCCGCCGTGTCTTCGTCCAACTCCTTCAGAAGCTCCATTATCTCCACCAAGGCATGCGACTTGGGAATGTCGCGAGCGTTGCTGTGGGCGTAGTGACCTTCGCAATACACGTGGATCGCCTTGCCAATCGACTTGGCGGCCTCCCGCACGTGGTCGTTGATGTAGCCATCGTCATTCGGTTCGTAACGTCCTTTTTCCATAGCCGCCCAAAGCACCCCAGCTCCGCCCCGCTGTAAACGATTTTTGCCCGCCGGAACGGGACGCCGCTCACGCCAAGGGGTAACCATGCGCGGCCTGCCAGCGCGAATCGCTCTCGATCAGCTCTTTTCCGCGGCGAGCCACTTCCATAAATTCCGCGTCGCTCAAGGGCTTCACGCTGCGGAAGGTCCGCAAGGCCCGGTCCAAATGCTCCATCGCCCCCAAGCCAATGACCGCGGTCGACAAATCCGGTAAGCTCAGCGTGTAGCTCATGGCGATTTCATAGTCCTCTTCGGGAATCTTGAAGCGGCGCGAACCACCGCCAAACATCTTCATCGATACCAGACCGATGTCCTCCTCAGCCGCCCGGTTCCACACCTTGTGCTCGAAGTCGTAGGTGTGCTGGTTGATGTAGTTCACCGCAACCATCAACGCATCCACCTCCCCCGAATCGATGGCTCGCTGAAACCGGCTCGGATGCAGGTGCCCGCTGGCTCCCACGAAACGCAGCATCCCTTTTCGCTTCGCCTCCCGCAGAGCGCCCATGGCACCGTCTTCGCCGAAGAGAAAATCCAAGTCGGGAAAACGCCCCTCGTCCCCAAAATTATGCAAGTGCACAAGGTCCACCGCATCCATCTGCAAACGGCCGAGACTCTCCTCCAGCAAACGCATCGTCCCCCGGTAGCTGGGATCTTGAATCTTTGTCACCACGAAGGCCTCGTCGCGTCTGCCTTTCAATGCCTTGCCCAAGCGCCGTTCCGACTCGCCGTCTTGGTAGATTGGAGCCGTATCAAAATAATTGATACCCTCATCGAGAGCTTTGTGAACCATTTGGATTGCCTCCGCTTCGGGCACCCAGCCTCGACCGATCGGAGCCGTGCCGAAACCAAAGCGAGACACTCTCGCCCCCGTGCGCCCCAATGTCCCATAGGCCATTCCATCGGACGCGACATCCGCCGCCCAGGCGCTCGACAGTCGACCCAGCGCCCAAAATCCGCCACTCGCCAAAGCCGCGCGTTTGATAAAGTCTCGTCTCTCCATTTTCGTAGGGGTTAATTTGAACAGCCGGATCCCCTCTAACGTGCCTCCAAGCGACGAACTGTCAAACGGCAGAGCCACTGCATTTTGCAATATCCGTAATGCAAACGGCTGCGGAAAGCAGAGACGCCAGCCTTCCTCCCCTCCGGACCCTCAGATGGCGCGAATTGTGAATAAGGACCTGCATGAACATCAAGCCTCGCGCCCTTGGAGCCCTCAGCGGCCTCACTCTTCTTCCGTTCCTAGCCTTCGCCCCGCAAGGCTTGGCTGACAGCAACGACGCCATCACCTTCGGAATCGCCATCGAAAACGACGTCTTCTCCGGCACCGACCAGAATTACACCAACGGCACCCAACTGTCATGGGACTACGCCAACGCCGAGGCCTACTCCGAAATTCCCCGCCTTCCCCAATGGGCCAAGCAAGTGGCCAAGCTGAAAGGAGCCCAGAAAGCCCCCGATTCCTTCGGAGCCACCATCTCGCTCGGACAAAAGATCTTCACGCCCGAGAACAAGGAAGCGACCGAACTCGTAGCCGACGATCGCCCTTACGCGGGCTGGACTTACCTCAGCCTTGCCCTGCGCGAGAGTCGGCAGAACCACACCGACACCTTGGAGCTCACCGCCGGCGTGGTCGGACCCGACTCCTACGCCGAGGACATACAAAATTGGGTGCACGAGAAGATCGGCTCCCAGATCGCGAACGGCTGGGACAACCAGCTTAAAAACGAGGTGGGAGGCATCCTCTCCTGGCAAAGGGACACGCGGCTTTTCGCATTCCCCGACAATTCGACCGGTTGGGGAGCAGATCTCAACAGCTCCTACGGCCTCAGTCTCGGCAACGTGTACACCCACGCCCTCGTCGGAGCCAGCCTGCGTTTCGGCTACAACCGCCACCTCTCCGCCAACACGCCGCGTATCCGCCCGGCCAATACATCCGCATTCCCTTCCAATCCAGACGACCCGCGACTGTCTTCTGAGGCTGGGCAGATAGGCCTATTCCTAACCTTGGGCGCGGAAGGGCGCTACGTGGAACGAAACCTATTCATCGAAGGCAACACCTGGGCCGACAGCCATGGACTCGAACTCGAGCAACGCGTGGGCGACTACTACGCAGGCCTCAGCTTCATCGCCAACCGCTGGTCCATCAACTACCTCTATACCGTTCGTTCCGAAGAATTCCCCGGCCAAGAGAGGCCCCACGAGTTCGGCGGCCTGACCCTCACGCGGAGCTTCTGAGGGCCCCTTTCCCATGGGGCATTTGCACGATCTTCAAGCAAAGGCAGAAGAGAGTAAGAGAGCGTTTGAAATCGATCGTGTTGCTCAAACGATTCGGAAGCAGCTCCTCCAATCCTTGGCTGTTATGGAGGGACCGGTTCCACCCGGCACGCTAGGCAGGAACCGACCTCCAACAAGGGTTTAGTCCGGGAGAAATCCGTCTCCGACTTCGGCGGAAGCCCCCTTCTTTTTCCGGTAACCAACGTGGCGCCGGCGAGTATTACAAAGGAGAAACTCACCTGATCTTTCGGCGGTCCCAAGTTGGCCAACGCTCACCTCTTTCGCCCTTCGCCATGAAACTTCGCTCGACTCTCACTCTCCTTGCATCGCTTGCCCTTCCACTCCTCGCCATCGCCCAGGCCCCACCCTCGCAGCTAGCCGCACCCAGTCTCGAGGCGACGGAGGAAATGAAGGTATTCCTTACCCAAAACAATATCCATTCCGGGCAAAGTCCGCTGCTGAAAATGCAACGCATTCTCGACGCCCTCTACGCGGACGACAATGCCTTCACCTACTCTGCCTCCGAGACCTTAAACGCAGAGCAAGCATTCCAAGAGCGCCGCGGGAACTGCGTATCCTTTGCCATGCTCTTCGTCACCCTTGCCCGCGAAGTCGGACTCGAGGCCCGCTTCAACCAAATCGACTACTCTCCAACTTGGGAGGAGATCAACGGCATCTTCATCGAAACCTCCCACATCAACGCCATTGTCACCGTTGGCGGCAACCAGTACGTCGTAGAAGGTTTGCCGGAGTACGCAGAGGTCGCCTCCCGCAGCCGCAATCCCGTAAGCGACCAAAGGGTGCTTTCCCACTACTACAACAACTCCGGATTGCTCGCCCTCGCTCGCGACAATATCGAATCTGCCAAAGCCTTCATCGACCGCGCCATCGAAATCGACCCCAGCAACAGCATCGCCTGGCAAAACCTTGGGCTCTACCATTTCCGCCAAGGCAACCGCAAGGACGGCGAAACCGCTCGGCTCAATGCCGCCAACCGCTCTAGCCAGTCCGCTTCCGTTTGTTACCTGCTTTCCCAGTACTACGAACAGACAGGCGACCACGCGAAAGCAGAACGCTTCGCAAAGCTCGGCGCCAAACGTTCCAAGAAAAATCCATTTTTCCACTACAAGCAGTCCCGGGATGCCCTCGCCGCAGGCGACCTCAAGAAGTCGATCAAGCATCTCGAGAAAGCCCTCCAACTCTTGCCTCAATACACCCGCTTCCAACTCGAGCTGGCCAACCTCAAGGCCGACCTAGCGAGCGAAGACTCATTGGCAAGACGCTGAAAGCACCATCCAGCCCGCCCCTCGGGACCTCGGCTGAAAACAGCATAGAAAGAGCAAGCCCCGGAAGGACCGGTGCCACCCGGTCCGCATTGCAAGATCCAGGCCCCTGGCGGGGACACTCAGCCCAACCGCGAGCGTGAAAGCGAGGCTATCGCGGCCAACGCCTCTTCCGACCTATCGACCGGCACGAAAACATGATCGTGAAAGAAACCCGCCACCACATTGGCGCTGATCCCCCTATCCGCCAAGGCCCGAGCCACCACCGCTGTCAAGCCAACCGCCTGCAAACTCGAATGTACGTTTAAGGTGATCGCCCTGAAAACGCTCTCGTAAGCCAAGCCCTCCTCATCGGCTCTCGCCCTCGGAACCACCAAGCTCAAGCCCTCCGATTCCCTGACGGATACGATCGGCCGTAAATGGGATCGTTCACCATAGGAACCATCCGCGAAAGTCAAAAACACGAACTCCTCCCGCAGCAAAACAGGCTGCAGCGTCACCAAAAGTTTCCCTAACTCAGTTTCACCAGACATAAGCGATCGTTTCAGAAGAAAAGAGCCTACCCTGCACGCAAGAAACACCAAGCAGAGAAGCAGAACTTGCAACAAACGCTCCCCTTCGAATTGCTCGGGGTTGACAAGCGACATCCCAAGAAGCAAAACACCGAAACCACAAAGCAGTGGGCCTGTAGCTCAGTTGGTTAGTTCCGAGGCGTCAGCCGACATCTCATTGCCGAAGGCAATTACACAGTGGATCCGTCCACTGCTCGAGATTGACAAAGGAACCACGAACAAGCAAACACGGCAACCACCACTTCAAGAGTGGGCCTGTAGCTCAGTTGGTTAGAGCAGTGGACTCATAATCCATTGGTCCTCGGTTCGAGTCCGAGCGGGCCTACCAATAAGTCGTTAATCATTAACGACTTACAAGAGACGCCAAAACCGCATGTAAAGCGTTTTCCGATTCTGTACTAGTTCTGTACTAGATTCGCCTTTCGACGGAAAAGCTGCCTCTTCGAAAGGCTGGCGGCAAGGAGAATTCGACAAGAAATACGGCTCGAGCTTTCCGGAAAAATTCCCAGCCGGTTCAGCTAATCCCCAATCGCGTCGACTAGACCCGAGCCTCAACTCCAGGAGTTCTAAATTCGACTGCCACCAGCCCTAAGCCAGCGGTACCCCGAAAGCGACGGCTAGCCGGTTCCAGACGGTCACCACGTAAATAAACCGAGTGGCCAAACAACAAAAATCCCCAGCCTCGCGCGCGTAAGCAACGCAAGACTGGGGTTATGGTCAGCTCGGCTTGCCGAAAGATCCTAGAAGCTCAGCGTAGTGCTATAGCTCGTGTCGACTTCCGAGTAAAACTCGATGGTCGTTTGAATCTGCGAGTGCCGCAAGAAGCACTTAGCCGCGAAAATGTCGTTGTCGATACGAACTTGATTTCCGCCTGCCCCTCTCAGGTATTGTATCGGCTTTGCACATACAACGCCATGAGAGCGGAGCCAGGCTGCGAGGCGGTCACTCGTGGGTTCGCAGCGATAGTAGCTGTAGTTTTTGTCTTCGCCAGTAGGTCGATCCGAATTCAAGACAAAATCGCTAGTGCGATTTTCATAACGTGAACGGAAGTGCCCCAGAACCTTGTCACTGTAAATTTTGACCTCCCCTTCCGAGTCATAGGTCTTGTATCCATAAAGAGTGCTCGCCTTGAGATCAAGAATTTCGCGATCGAAACAAAACGCCGACCACAACAACATTTCAGCCTCCTTGCGCCGGAGTCCAAGAGCAACAGCGAGCAGGAACAAGTCGTAACAATCCGGATCGAGTTCCTTGAGCTCTAGGTTGGCTTTATCGATGAGCTTCTGCAAAGGTACCAAGACTCTGAATCTAACTTTCTTCGTTGGCAGCTTTCGCAGATCCAAGCCCGGGAACCAAGTCAAACCAAACTGGCTCCAGAGCGACGATTTCCCAAAAACAGCCCACCAGGCAGCGATCGAGCCGTTTGCTGTACGTGGGCTCAGCCGATCCTTCGAGTCGCGACGGCAAAGCTCAACTTGACGTTCCCGCCACGCCATGAGGTCTTGTTCCTGAATCGCGGAAAGCCTTACGGCTCCCGCCTCTTGCTCATAAGCCATACGCTTAGGCCCTGTAGTTGCAACTGGAACTTCAATTCCCTCAATCCATGCTGCGATTCTCAAGACCTTGTTACGGTAGCCACTCTCCGTACCGCGCGACACGGTACCGAGAGCCTCATAGGCAGCAAGGAACTGTCCGATTGTAGCCGCCGTAGGGGCGGCCTCCGATTCATCGACTGGCGGTTGGCCTCTTGCCTTCGAAAACGTCGCCCCAGCAGGATCTATCTCTGGGCTTTTGCCCGATCGCAAATCGCTGATCTTTTTAATGGCACGACCGACAGCCAGTTCCGGATCGCGAGTTTTCAGGTTAGCCCACTGTTGCTTTCCTCTAAACGAAAACCGAGCGTACAAAGTCGAGGAGAGCTTTCGCTTTCCGCCTTTTCCGTAGTGGGTTCTTTGGTCGATCCTAAACGAGAGACCTCCGATATTCTGTTTGAGGGGAGTCTCAAGAATTCGAGATTCCGCGCTAGCATTGGATTGTTTGGGAATGTTGGGATTCATCTTCATGATGAGTCCTGATATTCCGCGTTTCGATTTGAAATCCAGTGATGCGGCAGAATTTCTGAAAAAAGTTTCAGCCCGAAACAAACCGCACCTTATAGTGCTGCATCGTGGCCAAAGCCTTGGCGTCTACACGCAACAAGGTTGCTTCAACAACGCTCAATATCCCTCCCAAAACCATTATCCTCAGGGATATTTCAAGGGGTGAGCCCCAGCGATTCGGAAATCCTTGGAATCGAAATCCAGAGGATTTTTCGCTCCATGTATTGATCCCAATCTGAAGCCCAAACTCAGCTAGAGATCTCCCTTAATTGCATATTTTTGTAAATTTTTCGTAAAACACATGAGATCCATTTGGTGACCAAACCATTTAGTCCATACAAAAAAGGTTACCCTCAAACCTAGGGACAAAACGCGATACCGCCCTATAATCCTCGGCAGATCCCTCGTTTTTGCTGCATCAGGGAAGTGCGGCATAACAAGGATACGTGAACGTATCAAAATATACACGTACAGACGCGAGCAAGCTACTTGGCTTGTCTCGGCCAACTCTAAACAGCATCGACAAAGTCGATCCCAAACTAGCTCCGGAAAAGCTAGCCCGTACCAAGGTGAGGTACTCCCTTGAGCAGCTCGCTGGGATATCTCATCTCTATCAGGTGGAGCCCAATCTTGAGGTCGCCGCTAGCCTCGACATCTCCGGAGAGGATTTGATGGGGTTTTACTTCGAGCTACCCAAACCTTCAAAAGAGCTGGTCTCGACCTCCGGCCTCGCTACTTGCGGCAACCATGCCCTTTCGCTCTGCGAGCAGCTCAAAATGTTAGCGGACGGCACCTGTCGAGAGTTTCCGCGAAACCTCCGAAAGGTACTTTTGGCAGGTCTCTCGCGGCACAAGCACAAGATGCTGATGATCGCTTGCATTCTGGCGGAGATCGATTCCGAGGATCAAGGAAGCCAATAATGAATGGCCTCCAGCCAAGAAACGCCACCCGAAAAACAAGAAACAAAATTTCCGTTTTAACCAAACATAAGAATAAGAATTAAAATGAAAAACCACAATATGACTACATTCGCCCCGGCAGTCGACCAGCTCGACACTCGCGGTCGGGACATCGTAAACAACACCTACAAGGTTCTGAACATACTCACGTCAGAAGAGGCAGTAGAGTTAATGAGACTCGCGGAATTGTTCGAAAATAGCTCACTTGTTACGTACTCCAGTCTTGTTCTGTTTCAGTACGTTCATCCCGATCCCGCGGGTGAAATCCTACGCCTCTCTCGTTATATCAAGGAGAACGGAGCTGACATCCTGACCGGAACCCATCTGAAAATTCCCGCTTCCGTAGCCAAAACAGGGAAAGAGCGACACTACCCCATCACCGGGCCGTACAAGCGTTTCGCTAGTACTTACCCTATTGAGCTATATCCAATGATTCCGTTTCCCCGCGACGACGCAGAAGCGGCACGCTCACCGGAAACGAACCTAAAAAACGCGTTGGCGCGCTTTCGAAGGTACTACCTAAAGCAAACAGGTAGGCCTTGGATCAGAGATGGACTTCGGCGTACGTTTAAAGCTCAACTCCCGATTTTTGACGGCTACGATTACAATATGTATGTCCACTTGAGAGAAACGCGATCTGACTATTTTTATTATCCAGCGACCGACAATGAAAATCCTTACTACGAATTCGCTAGCGATAAGGCAAAGTTTTGGAGCATTGCTCCCACGAGTTGGCCTAAAGGCCAAATCGTGCTTGAAGAGATCAAGGTCAAGCATTTCCGCGATATCTTTACCCGCGAAGATAGGTGCGAATTCTATAGACATTTCGACGAGCCGCTATTCTGCGACTAATGGGAATAGAGTCCTTTCGTCGAACATGAGAAAATTTCGCCGAAAAACTCAATAAATATAAAAACCTGCCATCGGCAAACGACCATCAACCTCTAAACGTATATTAATCTTAATTGTGGATATATTCAAAAGCCAAGCGGGCCATCGGGATCGCTTGGCTTTTCATTTCACGCCTCCTCCAAGCAAGCACTCAAGAAAATTTATTGGCGAAATGGTCTGACACATAAACTTCATTTCGAGATCCACCATAAAGCGTTATTGCAAAATTCTTGGAGGGCCGGCGCCTGCCAGGTTTCCGCTGTTGTACAGACACTGCACAGAGCTCCTTTAAAGTCTCCGCAACCGAGGCAACCTCGGTGCAATCGCCAGCACGGCATACAAGCGAAACCTCCTCACCCTCGCTCAGCACACCTTCAGGTTCGACGACTTTAGCTTCGCATAGCTCGGGATAATACCTCCCCTTCAGATCACTCAACGCGACACCCGGTAGATAAGCGGCGCCCTTCACCAGCATCAACAGTACCGAAGCCTCGGAAAAACTGTTGCAACTCAAGATGTGCGGCGCCGACGTTCCAACAGTCATCTCCGATTCAAGCCATCCTTCACAATAGCTCGAATCTCCCCCAACCTGGATCAACCTACCAGATTTCAAAACATCAGCTTCATCCGGATCCGAGCCTTCGACCAGATCAGGATGACAACACAGGAAATAGTTTAATCTTCCAAGCGAGCAAGAATCTAGCCCAAGTCCGGCGGCCTTGCTCGCAACCAACCCCAACTCTAGCTCTCCAGAAGCAATTCTCGCAGAGATCTCCTCGCTCGAGAGACAATGCACCTCGATTTGCACACAAGGATGGGCAGCTTCGATCTCTTCCAAATGCGGAGCAAGCAAGCAACGGAGTGCAGACTCAACCACCCCGATCCGGACTACACCGGCCTCTCGCTCGAGTTCTTCCGCTCGTTCCACTTCACGAGCAAATCTCGAAAACGCTGCCGCAACCCTAGTCGCATATGCCGTTGGAACCTTGTTTCTCCCCCTTTTGACGAATAGCTGCTGCCCCAAGGTCGTCGCCAACTCCCGCATTTGACGCGAGACCTGAGCCTCTCCAACCCCTCGTGCCTTCGAGTAGGCTGAGGCGCTCCCAAACTCCACAATCCTCGTCAGAGCCGAGAGTTTCGCCAACGACACTCCCCACTGTTCTAAAATACCCTTTTCCATTTTCATTCGAGGATACAGGCCTTTCTGCAATTCGCTCCTGCTCTCCTAACACTTGACTGCATACCCAAGTATCGTCCTGCCAGCGTTTCACTTGAATCGTTTACCATGACTGAAAAAGACGAGTGAACCCTTGTGCTCGGAAGGTTCCGCAAGCCGGATGGGAGCCATTTGCTTTTCCCGAATTACCCTTGCAAGTGTCGCTTTCGAGGAATTCCAGCTGAACCTCAGCTAGGAAGGAAGCGTGACGTCCATTAAGCCCATCGAGTTTCTCCCCTTACAGGCTCGACCTCTCCACTAGCTCGCGACTTACAAGTTTCTCAGCAAAATCCGGCAAAGGCCATCAGCTCCCCCACAACATGCAGGCTTCGATTCGCGACAGAGCCTCCACGACGGTCTTTTTTTCGCCTCGCAAATCAACATGGACCGGAGAACGCAAACTGCCCTCCTAGCTCCCCGCAAAGGAGGGACCAAAACCAATGGTCAATATCGCCCCCCCAAAAAAAGGTTCATCACCATTTTGCGGGGAGATGCTCTCGAGTGTAGGGCTGGCACTCGCGCCACCCCGCGATGCAAGATATTTAGAGCGGGGATCTGCGGTACGTCGCAAGCGACAGCCCTGCAGGTAAGCGGCTATTCCCCTACTTTTGGTGATGAGCCAAAAAAAAGTTCAAACTCCCTGTCACTCGCTTCCGCTGCGGATGAGTCGCTCAAGCGGTCCAAGGTCCTCGGATTGTTCTCGTATCGCCAGCTCCTTATATTCCCGGAAAAGTTTCGGCTTCATTCGCATCTCGAGTTGAGCGACGATCATTTCGTTTTCGCTTTTTGCCTGCATCGCGCCCCAGATTTGAATCATCAACAACCCGCAAAGGAGGGAGAGTAGCACGTTCCCGCAAATCCTCGTCCAGCTTCTCGGAGGCTTTTTTTCGATCAGACTCTGCATCTGCAACAACCGCTCGTCGTATGCCAAGCAAACCTTGGTCCAGCGACTCTCGGTTTGATCCAGTCTCGTCTTGATCGTCGATGTCACCGCTTCCAATTTCTGCTCGTACTTCCATAGGAGGTTCGAGTTCTTCGCGTCGGCGATTTTCACTTGGTCCAACCTCTCGACCCACAACTTTTCGATCCCTTTCGACGCCCCCAGAACCTCGGACTTCATCGTCTCGAATTCCTTCTCCAGCTGTTTGTTCATCAGCGTCGAAACCTTGAAGTGTGTTTTCAGCAGCTCCTGATTGCCCTTCTCGAACTCGTTCGAAATCTCCTGAATCGTCCTCTTCAAAGAATCGATTTCCTTCATCACCGAGACCGAAGATTTTCTCGAGCACTCTGTGGCTGTCTTCAGCATACTCGCCGAATCGACCATCTGATCGACTGTTCGTTTCAGTTTTTGGTCCAACTTCTCCGGAATCACTTCGAGCGCGGACTGCAATTCCTTCGTCGCATTCACCAGCTTCAATAGGCCCTTCGAATTGTTCGTCGCCTGTTCTAGCGCCGAATTGTTCAAGGATTCGATCATGCTTTTCTTTGTCATAATTCAGTATTTTGGAAATTTTGGCCCAAGGAAGACCTAGCTCGCTTCCCTTGGCGCAATAGTCGTCCAGCCGAAATGAGAGCCCGCGAACGAGGCCGTTCGGCTGAATGTTAGCTCGGGAATGAATCCCGTAAAACGATAGGGCATCAGCGAATTCCTCGAAGTCGTCGCTTGAGTCTAGGCAAGCGTTGACCAACGCTCGCAGCTTGAGTCGAGGGGTGTACTCCCCTCGTTTTTGCGAAAGCTCAAACTCGCCTCGCTTCGGAGCTTTTTTGGCCTCGAACCGAACAACAACTAATCCGAATTCAGCGGCGACCGTGGCCGCAGCTTCGATTCCCCGATAAGCCTCAAATTGTCCGTCCCACAAAGCTCCATCAGCCATCACCCTGCACAGCGCGATGTGCACATGGTCACCGTCGCCATCCTTGGTACGCGGATGTCTCCACGCTGCATACAGCGGATCTTTGAGGTCCATCAGGGCCAAATACCGAGCGACGATCAGCACCCACTTCCATGTCGGCAGATCCCCCTCCTCCTTGCCTAAGCGTAGGGAGAAGTGATCGAACGGCCGCTCTACGTCAGGACGCAGGCTGGCTCGAATTTCAAGCTCCGAGGTAAAATCAGCATCGGATACCGAACCACAAACAAACTCAGCCTCTTTCATTTTGGCCGTGATGTACTTTTTGAGCCCTTTCGCGGATCGCCTTCGGCCGCAATTCTTGGAGATCATTTGCGGTCCTTTCTCACCCGCTCGCTGATCAGCAACAGGGTATCCACTAATTCCGCCAGCGTCGCATCTGACACATCCCTTTTACTAGCGGCAAGCTGCCCTAGATTTTCCAATGCGCCTTGTAGATCACGGGTCACATCAGCGGGGACCTCACTTTTGGAGCGTTTTCGCGAGCGTGCAGGATAAAGGGCCAGGTTACGAAGCTTCGTCCCCAAACACTTTGCTCCAGCCTTCGCCACAAGCTCTTCGAGCTCGCCTTCGGTCAATCGAACCGACACGCAAAAGCGCCGCCTGTCTTTCAAGGGTTTTGGTTTCCTTCCGCGTTTTGATCGGGCCATCCAAAATTATATGACAAGGTTGGTCCTAGGTGCAAATCGGCAAAAAACGCTTCGCTTTTTACCGCTTGCACCCTGCCAAATCCTTCTAGCAGGAGCAATCCGCTGATAGAAACACCCCAAGGATTCGGAATCCAGAATGGAGAAATCAGTTACAGCATGAGCGTCTCGGAAAAGGATCTGGCTATGCGAACTGGCAAGCGATTTGATAAACATGATCGAGCAGGATTCAGCCGACGATCTGTCGTTCGAATCGATACGCCAAACCTCTCCTAAGAATCAAATCTCAGCCTTGCTCCCTAGAAGCAGGCCGGAAACGGACTCAAGAGCTTTACAGCTCGGGCCATCGAGAGAGGCGAAAACTTCAGTGGTAAAACCAAGTGAGTTGAGCTGAGCTCGATCGATTTTCCTGATGGATCGATCGAGTTCACAACCCCTCAGCCAGTTCGGCAAGAGGAGCAGAGGACGAGCAATAAGGAGATTACCATAGCACGTCACTTCAACGAAAAGAGGAATTTCCTACTGGCATCCTTACGCGCCACAACTTAGTAGTCTCTCCAATCCTCCTCTTTCAATGCCCTTCCGATTCCTGCAACAGCTGGTCGACGATCCCGACCGCGGCCCAGGTCGCGTTTTCGCCTGGTTCATCCAGATCGTAATCATAGTTTCGATACTCGATTTCACCATCGAAACGATTCCCCAGCTTTCGACGGAACAGAGGTCAGTCCTTCGCATTGTAGAGACCGCCTCCATCGCAATCTTCACAGTCGAGTTCCTGCTCCGCATCGTCTTCTCGAAGAAAGGATTCCGCTACGCGTTCACCTTCTTTGGCCTCATCGACATCTTCGCCATTCTGCCCTTCTACCTCGCCCTCGGCATCGACCTGAGAGGCATCCGGGCCTTCCGACTGCTACGGCTTTTTCGCCTCTTCAAGCTCGCCCGCTACAGTACGGTGATTCGCCGCTACCATATCGCGTTTCGGAACGCTCGAGAAGAGCTGCTCCTTTTCGGAGCGACCGCTCTGATCATTATCTACATCGCAGCCGTGGGGATCCATTACTTCGAAGGCGCCGCCCAGCCAGAGCTTTTCGACTCCGTCCCCAAATGCCTTTGGTGGGCCACCACGACCCTGACGACCGTCGGCTACGGCGACGCCTTCCCCATCACCGCAGGCGGCAAGCTGTTTACCTTCCTCATCCTCGCGGTCGGCCTCGCCGCCGTAGCCGTCCCCTCCGGCATCATGGCCAACGCCCTCTCCCAGGCCCGAGAGGAGATGAAAAGCGAAGCAAACTCTCAAAACTGAACTGAATCCCTCTGTATGAAACTCGCAAAAGCTGTCCCCAACATTCCCACCCAAATAGAGCTAAAGCGCATCGCCAGCGCCTACGTCATCGACTACAAGAACCTCGACGAAGCCGAGATCCGAGCGGCTCTCATCAAAACGGGCCCCCAATACTACTATGACTCCAACGTCGAGAAAGCGCTGCATGGCCTCTTCATGCACCCAGATCGCAACCTGCGCGTGCTCTCTCGGATCCTGATCAAGGAAGTCCTGCTGAACCAGGACAACTTCCTGCAGCCGAAGAAGGAAACGGAAGACGAGGTCATCGAATACCAGCAGTCCATCATCGACCGCTCAAACATCGACCTATTCCAAAAGCACAACCCTCGCTGCAAGGATCTCGAGCTTTTCCATTTTCTCGTGGAAACGGCATGGGAAAACGACGACCTCCTTTCCGTGGACGAACAGCGGCTCATCGAAAAGGTTCGCGAGCGCATGAAGATCACCGAGACCGAATTCGGCATCATCGAGGCCAAGCTCGCCCGCTATCCCAAAGCCGGAAACGAGCTGCACACTCGCGGCGACATCGAGGATGCACGTCGTGCCCTGCAAGCGGCAGGACTCCTGTTTTCGCTTCGCAACGACGACGGCACGGACTTCGACGTCATTCCTGACGAAGTCGCCCTCTCCATTCGCCGCGTTCTCGGCATCGAGATCAAGCGCCACGGCTATCGCGAACTCCTCTCCCATAAATGCGTTCGTTCAAAAGCCTACTACCTCGACATACTGGGCAAGTGCGAGATCGAGGCCGACAAGCGCATGACCGTCGAAGAACTGCAAAACGTAATCATTGAGCAACTGCAGCCCACCAAGTTCCTCGGCGGGCTCACCCCACGCGACGGAGTCGAAATGGCGACTTTCCGCAAATGGTGCGAAGATCTGAAGCTGCCTGTCTCCGGAACGAAGTCCGACTACATCGAACGCATCACAAGCTTCTACGACAACCTATTCGAAAAGGCCGAGGACATTGCTGATCCAAGAGAGCTGCTCTACCAGCACTACGAACGCTTCGCGACCCGCGATCTTGCCTTCTGCCGCGGCCAGCAGCTCATCGACAAGGATATCGACTGCGAACGCAAGTTCGAGGAGGCCACCAACTACCTCTTCCAGCATCGCCTCCACCACAAGCCGCTAAAGCTCATCGGCTCCGCCCATGCAGATGGTATCCTTTCCTATCAAGACAAGGTCATCCTCTGGGACAACAAGTCCAAGGAGAGCCCGGTCCACCTGAAGGACCACATCAAACAGTTCCAAGGCTACATCCAAACATCGGAACGTCCCGTCGCGGGCTTCTGGGTCATCGGACCCGACTTCACCCCCGAGTCCATCGCCCAAGCCATGCAGCTCACCGTGGAGAGCGGAACGCCCGTTACTCTGATCAGAGCCGCAGATCTCAAAGATATCGCCGAACGCTGGGAAAAGAAGAGCGCCGGCAAAACCGACGACCCCTTCCCCCTCGGCTACCTCATCCAACCTGGAATTTTGAATACAGCGCTGGTGGCAGCGATTTGATAAAAGCTAGAAAAACGCAGATCCAGATGTCGACCCGCTAGAGGTAAGCAATTAACCACGGAATATGATCCGATTCATCCACACCGCAGATTGGCAAATGGGCATGAAGGCCAGCGGGCTCGGCGCTGCTTCTCAAGCCGTACGCGACGCACGCTTAGACTCCCTCAAAAGCCTCGTCGATATCGGCCACGACAAAAACGCTGAGCTCCTGCTTGTCACCGGAGACTTGTTCGAGGACAACGCGGTCGACCGCCTCCTAGTCCGCCGCGTGGGCGACCTGCTAGCGACGTTCAACGGAAAGGTTTTCATCACACCCGGCAACCACGACCCGCTCGTGCCCGGCAGCGTCTGGGATCATCCCGTCTGGCAGGAATCGAAAAACGTCACCGTAATCCGCGAGGCGAACCCGATCGAGCTCGACGACTGCACGCTCTACCCCTGCCCGCTGAAAGAAAAGTACTCTACCCGCAACCCGACCTCCTGGATCGATGCTGCCCATTCAGACCGAATCGCCATCGGCATGGCTCACGGAACCGTCGAAGGCATGCCGGGCATGGAGCCGGACTACCCGATTCCCCGCGACGCTGCCACCCGTGCCGGATTGGACTATCTGGGCATCGGCCATTGGCACTCCTTCGCGACCTACCCCGATTCGAAAGGCGAGACGCGCATGGCCTACTCGGGAACCCACGAAACGACGAAATTCGGTGAACGCGACAGCGGAAATGTCCTGCTCGTCGAGATCGAATCACGCGGAGCCCGGCCCAAAATCGAATCCATTCCTTGCGGCCAACTGAGCTGGCATTCCCTAGACATCGCGCTCGATCGTGAAGGAGCTGTCGAAGATGCCATCGAAACTCTCGACAAGATCGACGCGCCGGCCAAGGCCCTAGTGCGACTACGCCTCGACGGAATGCTTTACGCCTCCGATCGAGCCAAACTCGCCGTCGTTGAGGAACTCCTCGCCAGCCGCTTCCTCTACGGCTCACTCTCTATCGAAAAGCTGGTCCCCGCTCCCGAGGACGATTCCTGGATCGAATCACTTCCCGCAGGCCCCATCCGCGAAGCGGCGGAGAAGATTCGCCACCAAGCGCTCAATGCCAGCGACGACTTCCAAAAGTCGATCGCCACCCAAGCCCTCATCGAACTCTTCGAGCTGAAGGAGCAAGCCGCCCTATGATTCTCCACAAAATCGGCGTCTCCCATTGGCGAAGCCTCCTGGACGAGGTCACGCTCGGCCCCTTCTCGGAACAACTAAACGTCATCCACGCGCCCAACGGCACCGGCAAGTCTTCCCTCTTCGAAGCCATGCGCCGCGCCCTCTTCGACGCCCACAACGTTTCCGGCACCGACATCGCAGCCGTCCGCCCTTGGGGACGCGACCTCTCTCCCTCCGTATTCGTCGAGTTCTCGGAAAACGGCGCCACCTACCGCGTCGAGAAAACCTTTCTCAGCGGTGCTTCCGCCAAGCTGCTCCAACTGGAGAACGGCAAGTTCCAACCCCTCGCCGACAGTCGCAATGCAGACTCCCGCATCCGCGAAATCCTCTCCGCCGATGCACCCGGTCGTGGCCTCTCCAAACAGGAGCACTGGGGACTCGCCCAAATTCTCTGGGCGCCTCAAGGCGACCTCCAACTGCAAAGCATCTCCGGATCTGCTGCGGAACGCCTTCGCTCCGCCCTCGGCGTACAGATTTCCGGCGACTCGGGCGGACGCCTAGAAGACCTGATCAAAGAGCGCTTCCAAACCTACTTCACCCCAAGCGGAACCGGCTACCGCAAAGGGAAAAACGCCGCGCCTATAATTTCCCTCCAAGAGCGCCGCGACGCCGCCCAATCCGCCCTCGCCACCCTTCGCGAAAAACAGGAAGCCTTCGAGGAAGCCTCCCATCGCGTGGAAGACGCCCGCCACCGCCGCAGCCAAGCCAAGAACGAAGCGGAAGCCCTGCGCGATACCGTGAAGCGCTCTCGCGCCGAAGCCGAACGCTTCGAAAAACTTCAATCCGAGAAGAAGCTAAAACGCGAAGCGGAGGCCCTCGCCAAACAACGCTACGAAACCATCTCGGAAACCATCGAGCAGATCGCCAAGGCGCGTGAAGAAATCGCCTCCCTCACCCAAGCCATCGAAAAGGCCAGCCAACGCCAGAACGAGCTCGAAGAGGAAGTCGCGAACGCCAAAAAGAAGCTGGAGACCTGCCGCAGCTCCCGCGAAACCGCCCGGGGTAAACGCAGCCGCAGCGCCGAACTGCAAAAGAAGATCGAAGCCGCTCGCGACTACCTTTCCTGCCGCAGCAATTCCGACGACCTCGCCAAGCGACTCGACAAGCTCGGCGAGCTTCAGAAAAACCTGGCAGCCCTGAAAAAGCAGCGTAGCGAGATAGTCGCTCCCGACGCCGAGACAATCAGCGACCTGCGCAAATGGCTCGGTAAACGCGACGCCGCTAAGGCCGCCTTGGCCGCTTCCCAAATCCATCTCACCCTCACGCCGGAGCAGCCTATCGAAGTTCGCAACCTTACCGACGATTCGAAGGCCCGGGCCGACTCCGTCAAACCGCTCACCCTTTCCGGCGACGAATTGGTGGAGATCGAAGTCACCGGCTTTGGCCGCATCCGCGCCTCCGGCCCCGAGGGCGGGGCCGAGGAACACCGGCAAGCCATCGCCAAAGCCGAAGCTAGTATCGACAAACTCTCCCAGCCCTTCGGTCAATCTGATCCCGACGCCCTGCAGCTTCTCCGCGAAAAAGCAGAGCAATCGAATCGGGATATCAAAAACCTAAATACGCAGATTTTCGATATTCTCGGCGCCGACACCGCCGACCAACTCGCCCAAAAACAAAACGAACTCTCGGCTCGGCTAAGCGGATTCGAGACCACCTATCCCGACTGGAAAAACCAGTCGCCTGTCGTATCCGAACTGCAAACACGCTTCGAAACGCTCAACGACGAGATCACCTCAGAAATCCAAAAAGCGGAAGACGCCTTCGACACTCAGCAAACCGCCCTCGCAACCGCGGAAAAACAGCTCGGCGAACTCTCCGCCCAGCTAAAAGCAGACCAACGCTCCCACCAGTCCGCCGAAGAAAGGCTTCAAGCGCTCAGCAAAGACAAGCTTACCGACCCCGAGCGCGAAAAAGCCAAGTCCGACGCCCTCATGGAGTGGCAAGCCGCCAAGCAAAAAGCAGACGAAGCCGAAACCGAGCTGGCCTCCATACCCGGCGACCCCAGCAAAGATCTCGAAAAACTGGAAAAGCAACGCACCGCTCTCGAAGAATCGGAGGAAAAAGCCCGCGACGAAGAAAAGACCGCCGAAGGCCAGCTCCAAGTCCTCGCCGCTGAAGGTACCTATTCGAAGCTCACCCAATGCGAAGAAGAGCTGGCCGATCTAGAAGAGCGCATCCTGCGGGAGAACGTCCGCACCGAAGCCGTACGTCTCCTACACGACACCCTCGCTGCCTGCAAAAGCGCCGTCATCGCCAGCATCGCCGCCCCTGTGGAACGTGCCGCCAGCCGCATGCTCTCCCGCGTCGTCGGCCCTCGCCTCGGCAATCTCCGCCTGACCCAAGACTTCGTCCCCGAAGCCGTCGCCCCCGAACGCTCCGAAAGTCCCGTCGCCATCACCAACCTATCCGGCGGCGAACAAGAGCAGCTCTTCCTCGCCGCCCGCCTCGCCCTCGCCACCGTCCTCGCCAAAGACCAACGCCAGCTTGTGGTACTAGACGACGTCCTAAACGCCACCGACTCCGGCCGCCACGCCCGCATCCTCAACCTCCTGGAAGAATCCTCCGATCACCTCCAAATCATAATTCTAACCTGCCACCCCGAACGCTATAGAGCTTTGGATACAGCAGAGTACTTTGAACTGCGGTAAGTAGTAGGAAAACACTACGATTCAATGGATTTTCAGCCTGCCAAAAATATCTAGACCAATGCAGTAGTTATAACATTAGGCCTAACCTGTCCTACCCGTACACCGAATTCAGCAGAACAATCGCCCAAAAATGAGTAGATCACGAACAGCAGATGCGACAATCAGAGGCTTCAACTATCAATTTGATGCTTCGATTCGGCTAATTTTAGCAGCTGACGACAACAGTATGATTACAGTAGAAGACATCGAAGATGTTGATGTTTCCGATGGCAAATCGATAAATGCCATTCAGTGCAAGTACTACGAGGGTACTAAACTCACGAACAGCGTTCTTCGGGAAATCGTCAAACCAATGCTCGAAGATCACCAACGGAGGGTATCAAAAATCAACTACTACATATATGGCTACTTCAAGGACAAAGTTGATCTGCCATTGCAAGACAGCATCAAGTTCAAGGATGAAGTTCTAACCTATACGAAAGACAAGATTGCAAAGAATATCGCTAATGATCTCGGGCTTTCGCTAAAAGAAATTGAGAGTTTCCTTAGTTGCTTAAAATTCGAGTACACTAAGAAATACGGTCCCCATAAGGAAGCCGCGATCGACGACCTAAAACAGGCAAAGAAGTGCTCTATCGACGAGGCTAAAAGTCACTACTATCCAAATGCTTTCACTTTGATTTCTGACCTTGCGACGAAGTCGTCTAAGGCGGAAAGGACGATCAGAAAGGCAGACTTCCTATCGAGAATTGATTCGAAGCAAATCCTCTTTCATCACTGGTTGCTGAGAGAGAAAGAAGAGTCCATCTATTGCCGTATGATCCGACAGAGCTTTTTCACTCAGAACAATGTCTCTCCTTACGCTCGCTTTTTCTCCATTGAGTGTTCAGGCACAGAACTAATCCACGAACTTAAAGACCTCCTCGTCCATCTCGGCAACAAGTGGAGCAGTAGTCGCAGGGTTCGATTAGAACCTAGACAGCGATACGCGCCGTATGTCCTGCTTCGTAACTGCCCCGCCTCCAAACTCTCAGATTTGAAGGCTGAACTTTATCACGAGGCATATTCGTTCGTTGACGGATTTCCTTTTAACGGTGCAAGTTTTACCGTTGAGCACATCCACTCGGATCAAACGAATGAAAATCGGATATTAGTGCGAATCCTTGCCAATGAGTCTGAGTTAGAAACAGCACTAGCGTCGATGACGAATCGAACAAAGCAGCTCTATGAGTTTTTTAATGCTTCGCAGCTACCTATCGAAGTTAATTTCAGACACGTTCGTATCCCGATCACCTCTATCTCGATGGTTTCTAACATAATATAATTTTGTCATGTCAAAAGAAGAGCACAATATCGCTGCAGAAGTAATCGCTGTCTTTCCTAACAAGGTCCGCATCCAAGTTGATGATCTTGAAGATTTCCAACTTGCTGAAACTTCGCTTAGGATCGGTTCATATCTAGAAATTTCGGACAACGAGAACGCGAAGCTTCTCGCGGTCATTGAGAACTTTGCAATCGAGGTGTCCGATCAAGGCAAAAAAAGACATCTTCTCGAAGCGAAACCTCTCGGCACACTGAAAGGCGTAGAGTTCTTTCGCGGTGGCGATGAACTCGCGATCCCACCCAAAGGTGTCAAGCCAGCCAAAACTGAAGACATCCGAGCAATATACACTAGTAGTACGGAACCGAAAAAAGCTTTCATATTTTGTAGGCTTTCAAGACGCGAAGAAATCGAGGTACCGGTCGACGGCGACCGATTCTTCAACAAGCATATAGCAATAGTTGGTTCTACTGGATCAGGGAAGTCACACACCGTGACTGCACTAACCCAACGAGCGTCATCAGAAAAAGAAGGTCAATATGATGGTTTAAATAATTCCCACATAGTCATCTTCGATATCCACTCTGAATATCGCTCAGCATTCCCTAGTGCTAATTTAATCGGAATTGATGATCTAAAGCTCCCCTATTGGCTTTTGAATAGTGAAGAACTTGAAGAGTTATTTTTGGATACTGAGGCGCACGACCATAGCCAAAGAAATGTACTTAAGGAATCAATTGTTGCAAATAAACGGATGCACGCTGAAGGGGAAATGAAAGACCGAGTACACTTCGACCACCCATCCTATTTTGACATTAACGAGGTACTCACTTACATTCGAAATCGAAACAACGAGAAAAAGGATAAGGCAAATGCGCTGCGATGGGAGGACGCCCAAGGAGAAGAGTTTGAGTTCAACGAAGACACTCGAGAGCGCTTATTCCAATCTGGACTCACAACCAAGGGATCTTCCGGATCCGGGACACTGAATGGGAACCTCGGAAACTTCATCAATCGATTAGAGAATAAACTCGCGGACAAGCGCCTAAAATTTCTCGTTGGCGAAGAGAGCAAAGGATGTGGGTTTGAGGAAGCAATCCGAACATTTGTTGGGTATAAAGCAGAGAGCCAGTCGAATGTCACGATCATCGATTTGAGCGGGGTCCCGTTCGAGGTTCTTAGCATTACCGTATCGTTGATTTCCCGTCTGCTTTTCGAGTTTTCATATCACCTTAAGAATTCCGCAGAAACGAGGACGAATAAAACACCACTACTTTTGGTATACGAAGAAGCACATAAGTATGCTCCCAAGAGCGAACTCGCCCGCTATCGAAGCTCGAGGAACTCCATTGAGCGAATTGCGAAGGAGGGACGTAAGTACGGAGTAACTCTATTAATCGCGAGTCAGCGTCCCTCCGAAATATCAGAGACCATCTTTTCACAATGTAATAATTTCATAGCGATGCGCCTGACTAACCCCGATGATCAAAGTTACGTCAAACGTCTACTTCCCGACTCACTAGGCGCCATGACAGATACCCTGCCGACACTCAAATCAGGTGAAGCATTGCTAATCGGGGACTCGATCGTAATGCCTTCCCTCGTTCAAATCCATCGCTGCGACCCAGAGCCATCGTCAACCGATATTCCATACTACCAGCTTTGGAAAGATGCATGGAAAGACGTAGATATGGCAGATCTTATAGAACGCTGGAAAAGATAATATGGATCTACCCAAGCAGACTATCCAAAAACGTAAAGAATCTGAATCTTACGCCATAGTTCTGTATCCTTTGAGGAAGCTTGGCATTTTTCGCAATGTAACAGAGAATGACTACGGAATCGACTTTGAGATTGAGCTTATCCAAAACGGCAAAGTCACTGGGCGTAACCTGAAGGCACAGATTAAGGCATCAGACAATCTCTCAGTACGGAAGTCCGAAAGGACGGAAAAGGGATCGTACCAATACCTTTGCGTATGACTTCGTTCGGTGATGTATTTATCCGAAGGGCCAGGAATGGGGCATTCCAATACCTTTGCACTCTAACTTTATATGCTCCACTCCTTTCCAATCTCCGAAATTACCTCATTGCCCCTCCCCCCTTCACCATCAGGCGGACCCTATTCCTCAAGTATCTCTATCAGACATGTGCTGGCAATAGCCGCATAGACTTCCATCGCTGAGCTCGGAGACAGGGATCGGATTGCTACATCGAGCGCATTGACGATGTGCGTACTCTTCGCAAAGAGCACAGCGGCCCTCTTCGATGACGTAGCCAAATTCCCCGCAGAATGGGCAATCTACAATCTCGGGATCTCCGCCATCGGTCATCGCGAGGTATGCCACGGGCTCGTGAAGCTTGTTCAGCGCTACGCTCGCGTATTCGTGAAACGAGAAGACGTTCCCACACGATCCGCATTTCAGGTTCGTCTCGTGGAAGCTGACGTTGGTTTCTGTAGGCTTAAGCAAGTTGGAGCCGCATACGTCGCATGAGTGTTCCTTGACGGCCTCCTCGAGCATGGCCGATTCCCAATCGACCATCTCGATCGCGCTGACGCATTCGTCCCTCTCCTGGTCGTAGACTTCCTCGCTTTCCAGCAGGAATTGCCAGATCTCCTCGCCAAGCTCTTCTTGAGGCGTCTTTCCAAGATGATTCCTCAATAGGTCGCTGATGACGATAAAGGTCTTCGCCAGCGCTTCTTGAATCGTCTTGGGCGGGACTGTCGTGAAGTAGTGCTCCGAATCGTTACGGAGCTTCGTTATCTTGTCTATGGGTTTCCAATTTATGGATACGTTGAGGCTTTCGCAGCGCTCTTTCATCTGGAAGATATCGACGGTCTTCCTTCCCTGGCCTGTGAAGCAAACATTGCCGTCCTTATCCTTGGTGGGGAGGATTTTCTGCTTTATGAGGACTTCGTCGCTTCCTTCCCCGGAAAGGCTGGACAGCTTCGCCTTGATCAGAAGCAAGATCCCCGCGTGGATGTTGCGCAGTCCGGAGATGACGCGGCCGGCTTCATTGGATTGCATGTCCTCCACGCCGACCTTGATGGAATCGATACCGTTCTTGTAGATGCTCATGAGAATGGATAGCGAATCAAGTATAGGGGCAGATTTGAAGCTGATGCATCCGAAATCTGGAATGATTCAGGATTCGAATACGAGCCCGTCTAGCTCCGTCTGTTCGATGGGGTCGTTCAATCCGCCTCCCGCTCCGATGTGCCTGTACGCCTGCCACATAAGGTCCGTCGCTCTTGGATGGTCGCTAGCGTGTATCATCCAGAACATGACGCGGCCGCTTTCACCTTCCTTCTGAATCGGGTAAGGATAGGAATACTTGTAGCCTAGCTCCTCCTTGAACCTTGCCGCCATAGCGATCCCTCTTTCCTGGCAGTTCAGTCTCAGGAAGCGGTCCAGCCCGTCCTTCCCCCAGAACTTGAGGCGCTTCTCTTCGGCTGTTGAACGCCAGCTCTTTATGCCTCGGTCGATCCACCCTTGGGCCAGGAAATAGAATATCTCGATCTTCATCCCTCCGTTTCGACCCTTGTGTCCGGCAACGGCCTTTACCGTGGCCCAGTCGCATTCGGTCGATCTCTGGTCGAGCAGACAGAACGTAGCCTCGTTCTCCTTGATTGGGTTCTCCTCCAGGAACCGGGGCAGGGTAGCGTTGCAATCGCCCCTGGTTATCTCGACGCGTTTGGACTTCGGCCTCTCCACCGTCTCCAGATATTTAGTACGAAGGCCTTTCAGATGCCCTATCTGCTTCGGCCCCTTGTCGAAGAGGTAAAAGTTTCTCAAGCGCGAGGGCGTGTTCTCCATGACGAGCTTCGCCGCCCAGCTCTCCTCCGAGGTCTCCTCGTGTTGGGGACCGGCAAAGGCGTCGATGTAGGTCCCGTGCTTGGTGACGTAGGTGAAGGTCTTGAGGTAACGAGCGATGAATCTGGCCTTGTTCCTGGTCCAGAGAGGGTTGTCCGCCGAAATGAACTTCTTGGGGACTTCCCCACCGAGGTAGGGGCCGATGTCGAAGAGGTAGGATTCCTTTTTCATGCCGTTAGGCGAGCGCCGCAATCGGAAGTTCGTCCCAGGTCCTGCCATCGAGCTCGCGACCGGCCGCCTTCTTGCCGGCCGACGCCATCACGTTCGCACCGATCGTCACAACCTTCCTCTGCTTGTCGGTCAGCAGCTCCTTCGGAGCCCAGTGGCCCCATTGCTTGAAGTGGAACGCCACTCCCTCGGCGCGGGCCTGGTCGCGAAGGGATCGAGCCCATTCTGGATTCATCGGCCGGGAGCTGGCACCGCTTTCCCCACCGGCTATCACCCAGTCTATCTTGTGGAGCGACTGGTCCCTGGCCCACCTGGTCAGGTCTATTTCTCCAAGCAGCGGCTCGCAGCTGAGGAACCTGACCTTGGCTCCGTGTTTGAGCAGGTGGGGAAGCCTGACCTCCGCCCAATGCTGATTCTCCACGGTCGTTCCCAGCCATACGTTCTCGGGCCACAGCCCGCCAGCCCATGGAGCCATCCGCTCGATGTTCTGCGGCCGCTTCGTCAGTAGAAGCCAGTCCAGGTAAGGGGTCTTCTCGATAAGGGCCCAGAGTCTCTCCCGCCATCGTTCCAGCCCGGCCTTACGTTCGAACACGTCGGCCATCGACGCGCAGAAAACCCTCCTACGCTCGCCGCAGGACTCTGCTTCGCGATTCCACTTGATCGGCTCGCTCCAGTGTTTGTCCGTGAAGAACCGTCGATCTGAGTCCTTTCCCCAGATGTCGTTGCCGACCCGTTTCGCCCACGCTTCTGCATAGCAGTTCCTGCATGCGGGCGACACCTTGGCACACCCCCACCATGGATTGAAGGTGTGATGCGTCCACTCTATCTTGGAATCCTTGGCCATTTCCTCAAAATGGGCCCTGTCAGGCTTCGAGGCAAGATACTCATGAGGCCATTTTGAATTCCCAAACCGGAATGACCCGACGATATAGGTAACGGCTTTGCCAAGGAACAGCCAGTGGGATCATTGGAAAGAGCTGCCTAAAAGAAGAACCACAATTGTGCATATCCGATACCCTTATTCACTTCTTCCCCAGCTCCGAACCGACAAATGCACCAATAACACCTCCAATCGGTCCACCAATTCCCAAGCCAACACCTCCGAAGACTACCCCCAACCCCCAACGCCAATTGGATTCCCGTTCCAAATCTTTCGTCTTCGAAAGCGGAGCGACTGTGTGACCGTTCTTGCGACGATGAGTTTTAGCTTGGCTAATGTTAGCTTTTCACACCAGTTAGGAATTAGTGGGTGCACATAGTCACATAAACGCCAAGATCGAACGGGCAACCGAAGCCGCGCGGCGCCTCGGGCTTTTTCGGGCAGAGGAATTCGTAACGGCTGGATTTCCGCATGAATACATCCGCCGCCTCCTCAAGCGGGGAACGATCCATCAGGTGTCCAGGGGACTTTATGCCTCGGACTCCTTCGAGGGCGATCAGAACCGATCGCTCGTCGAAGCCACCAAGCGCTTTCCCAAAGGGGTGGTCTGCCTCATATCCGCTCTCCGCTTTCACGAAATCGGAACGCAATCCCCATTTCAAGTCTGGCTCGCCCTCCCCTCCGACGCGAGCCAACCCCGCACCGCCGAGGAACTGCCTATCCGCTTCTGCAAATTCTCGACAGCAACGCACAACTTCGGGGTCGAGAGCCACCACCTGCCCGGCGGCCGCATTCACGTCTTCACCCCTGCCAAGACTGTCGCCGACTGCTTCAAGTACCGGAACAAGTTCGGCGTCGATGTCGCCGTGGAAGCGATGAAAGACGGCTGGAAGCAGCGGAAATTCACCTTGGCCGACCTAGCTGATGCCGCTGCCATATGCCGCGTGAGAAAGGTCGTACAGCCCTACCTGGAGATGCTCGCATGACGGCCAATCTCTCCGCATCCGTTAAGGATCGCCTGCAGAGGTTTGCCAAGGAAACGAAGCAGGACTTCAACCTCACTCTCACCCGCTATGGGATAGAACGGCTTCTGTATCGAATCTCCGTATCCACAATTCTCTGACAGATTCCTTCTCAAAGGAGCGATGCTATTCGCCCTGTGGGACGCCATCCCCAATCGCCCGACCCGCGACCTAGACCTGCTCGGTTTTCTGCCAAGCGAGGCGGACGCGCTCGTGAATGCGTTTCAGGTGATCGTCCAAACGGATGTCGAGCCGGACGGACTAGCCTTCGACCCAGCTTCGATCACCGCCAGCGAGATTCGCGAAGGCAACACCTTTGGCGGCATCCGGATGAAGCTCATAGCTAAGCTCGGATCGGCAAGGATCTCGATTCAAATCGATGTCGGGGCGGGAGATGCAGTACCCCCTGAGCCGGCCGCCGCGACCTATCCGGCGCTACTCGACTTCCCCGCTCCGCAACTCAGAGCCGATCCCGTCTACACCGTGATCGCCGAAAAGCTCGAGGCGGCCATGACGCTCAAGGAAGCGAATACTCGGATGAAAGACTTCTTCGACCTTTGGTTCCTATTTCGGCGATTCGATCTCGATACCCCAATCCTGCAAGAAGCCGATCAAGGCGACATTCGCCAGACGGCAAACGCCCCTTCCGCTTCCACCCGAGCCGTTCTCAGACAGACTGGCGACCGATCCGATCAAGCAA
Source organism: Pelagicoccus enzymogenes (assembly GCF_014803405.1). Classification (NCBI taxonomy): domain Bacteria; kingdom Pseudomonadati; phylum Verrucomicrobiota; class Opitutia; order Puniceicoccales; family Pelagicoccaceae; genus Pelagicoccus; species Pelagicoccus enzymogenes. The sequence continues at coordinate 100,010 of NZ_JACYFG010000051.1, read as the reverse complement.
ACCCAGTGGGCAGCTTTCCTGCGCCGAAACAATTTGGTCGAGGCGCCTTCCAAATTCCGGCTAGTTGTGAACGAGCTTGGCGAAAGACTGGCTAAAATCGCTGGCGAAAAAGCGAGAAAGCGCCAGCGAAGCTGGAGCACCTGATCGAGCAGGACAGCTTCTACCCCAAGAACGAGTGCTAGAAACGACTCGCTAGGTGGAAATCAAAGAAATAGCCCCCTGCCCTAACGCAGCTTAACAAGCTCCTCGTCTTGTTCGACCTTTCCTGCATTCCTCAACAATCCCAACGCTTCGTCCAGGCGGCTGGTAACGTTTTTCCCTAGCCTTGAAATCCCGAATTGCTTGGCAACTTCACGCTTCAGCTCGTCGTGTGGAAAACTGATATACTTTTCGAGTGTATCCAAGGTCGCATTCTGCAGTTCTTCGAGAGGAATCTCATCGATTGCGCGATGCGTCTGAGGCGCCGAGGTCGGAATGCGAAACGCGCTGTATGCGGCAGGCGATACCGATTCTGGCCAAAAGACAATTTCTTCGCCATTCATGGACTTTGCCAACCGCGTCGGGAGGAAGCGCTTAAGGATCCGACGAATCTTGGCTCATGCTTTTCAAAATCCCCACTCCATTTGAAAACCACCGCACAGTAGATTTGACGGTAAGCGCTCGGTCCAACGCCAAATCGATGCCGAGGCACTTGAATCCGGAAAAGCAGCTTCCGAAAAGAGTCAGAATGAAGTTCGTAGATCGACGGGGATGCGGCGGCCGTTGCTACTTTCGAAAGCAAATTGGCAACCTCTGGAGCCACTCAGGCCGAGCGCCGGGACAGTAAGCCCTCTTGTCCTATTGCCCGACACTGAAAAGATGGGAATGGAGCATGGAAATAGCTCCCATGCTTCACTCCCATCCACAGAGAGGATTTTGCAGCAAGGTACTGCTCAATCCCAGGTCGAGTCGCCTTGCTTTTCGTCCATTCCTTCGTCGATCCAACGCCGGAGGTCCCACGCAAATACGCGGCAGTGCCCCTCGTCGTCGACAAGTACCGTTTGACGATCGATCCATTTCTCGAATCGCTTCCAATCCGCCTCCGGAAGGACTTCCTCCAGGTCTTGAAGACGAAAATGGGGCTCCCCCTTCGACTTGTACTTCAAACGCTGAAACCAATCAGGAAAGCGGTTTCTTCCATCTTTGTTCTCTTTCATTTTATTCGATATACTTTCTATAGAAAGGTTACAGGACTAACCCCGGGAGCTTACATAGGCTCCCGGGCTAAGCTCGCTTGCTCATCAACTGCCTTACGCAGAGCGGCGGTTCAACCTGGACCGGTAGCCCGACTCGACGAACGACATCGGAAGCTCGAACTGCGGAATAGGCTCCAGCGCTTTCTTCTCATTTTCGTAGTGGATTTCGATCTCGTAACGCTCCGCCAGAGCTTCGACCGCCTCGACAAAGCCCATGCGGAAGCGAAGCCTCATGTAGTCGATGCTGTCCCCGCGCTTTCCGGTAGCGACGCAGCGAAAACGGCCGGCTTCCGCGTTCACGCAAAGCGACCTGCTCATCGAGGGCAGAAAAGGGCTTGGTCCGGCAAAATAGCCACCGACGTCGTCGAGGCCAACGTCGCTGTCGATAAGGTCGACAATCGGCGCCTGCTTCTTCACGTCTGCTATACTTTCTTTGGTGATGACTTTTGTGTTTTTCATAATATCTTTTCATTGATAGTTCCCAATAAAAAAGGCCCCACCGACTTGGTGGGACCTTCAACGCAGCGGGGAACATTCACCGCGTAATTAAATCAGTTATTTTTTTTAGCCTGCGCTCCAACCGACACGGAATGTAAATTTTTCGTATCCATAATTCGGAACATTTAAGATTGTAAGCCTTGTTCGGAGCATCTAATTTTGGGACATGCCCAAGCTATTCGAAGAATCCCTAGCGAAATCTTTCCGCGACACGAAATCCGTCCCACTCGAGCAAGCCTTCGCGAAGCTCTTCCCAGGATTCCTTACCTATTCCCAAAGCGGTAAGGAGCTCGACCTGCTTGGAAGCGACGTCCGAATCCACCTGCGAGATCGAGATATCCATGTAGACTTAAAGTTTCGCGATACCGACCCTCGCCAATGGGGCATGGACGATCTGACGATAGAACTTCTAAGCGTAGCGGAACGCGGAATACGAGGATACGAAAACCAAAGAACCGACTACCTCGTCTGGGTATTCAAGACCACAGGGAGAGTGGTCGCGATTCCCTTCCCCGCCTTCAAGCGCTTCTATCAGGCTAACTGGAACTTTTGGTACTTCTGGCGCGCCGAGAAACCCCAGAGGACGATCATGCCGAACGGCCAGGCCTTCCACAGCGTCCACTGCCATGTTCCCTTCAGGCTCTTCAAAAGCTTCGCACTCGAAGCACGATTCGATTCTCGCCAAGGCCCTGACGGGTTAAACTAATTGCTAGTGCCGCCCGAGGCATTCGCGGCGTGCACGAGCCTCGGATCGTTCGGCCAGTAGCTCAAGGTTTCCCAGAAGACTGCATCCGCTTCTTCTTCCTTGCCGCCCCCTTGCAGGGCCGCGATCAGGGCAATCCAAGGAGCTTGAAAAATGTGACCGTGCTTCTCGATCAAGGCCCTCGCGAGCCTATCGACTTCTCCGTGGCGTTTCAGGCAGACAAGGCAGGAAAGCTCCAACCTGTGGAATTCTTCGCAGCTTCGGTAGGATTCCCCTTCGACGAGATTGAGCATGGACAGAGCCTCTTCCGCTAGACCTGAAGCAAAAAGGCTATGAGCAGTTTTTAGTCGGTTCGAGTCGGTGACACGCGGGTGCTTATTTTCATTCGTTTCGTAATGCATTCTATTGGATGGATCTCATGTGGATTATTGTCCCCCCGTTCAGGATAAACGAAAGGCAGGCAACCGAAGAGAGGCCTGCCAAACGTATTTGCGTTCTGGCTACAACCCGATCTCCAGTTTCCCTTAGATTCGGATTAAAGGCGTCAAGGATTGGTCGACCGCCGGCAAAGCCGGCAGTCGATCAAACGTTGAGGAATAGCTGCCCATCCCTTTTGCTGACCGACTAGGCGTCCAGCCTAGTCAAACTTCGAAACTAAGTCTTAGATTGAGGGACGAACGCAGAGTCATGAGCGACAGTGCATCAGGGAATTCTCTAACTCCGCCTACAAATTAGCTCCACCACAAATTGAATGATTAAGCAGATCCGTTTTAAGCCAATTTGCTTTAAGCGGATTTGCTGAACGTGCAATCCAAGGAACTCGGAAGATGAGAGCGCGCTATTCGATCAAGCTCCTAGCGAGCAGGTCGACTTCGCCGTGCCGTTTCAGATGAACGAGGCAGGAAAGCTCGAGTCTGAGGTATTCCTCGCAGTTTCGGTATGATTCGTCTTCGACGAGATTGAGCATGGACAATGCTTGCCTCGGCAAATTCGGACATGAAAAAGCTGTGGGCGGCTTTCAGCCGGCTAGAGTCAGTTAAAGTAGGTTCGTTCGCTTCATTGCGCATGATTTTGAACAGGTTCCTTTAGGTTGTTTGCCCCTCCCGTTCAGGATGAACGAATGGTAGGCGAACGAAAAGAGGCATACCAAACGTATTTTCGATTTGGCTACAACCCGTTCTCCAGTTTCCCTTAGATTCGGATTGGAGGAGTCAAGGATTGCTCGACCGCCGCCAAAGCCGGCAGTCGATCAATCGGCACCCCACCGCTACCCAGTCACAGCTTCGTCGCAATCGAGATATCTCAGGTTCCCTAGCCTCGGGATATTAGGTTCGGATCCTTTCACCCCGTCTATCCACAAGCGGACAGAGAACCTCAAGCCACAGACTTGAGGCTTAATTGATACCCAAAAGCATTTTAGATGCACCACACAGCCCCGCCCTTTTTCAAAAGACCGCTAAATGGTTTGGAGCCATGGCGAGAAACAATCCACCCATGAGGCGAACAATGCATGTTGTTTACCCACTCCGCTCCCCCTGGAGCAATACGGCTCAACTTAGATCAACACAGTATTTGGTTCACAAGCCCCAAGAGCTCTCTCAGCGAAGCAATCGCCTTAAATTATACCCGTTATCCCAAACACATAACAGGAACAAGCTACCCTTCATTGAGTTCGTGGTTTTCAATGGATTCATGTTTTGATTCCTCTGGATCGTCGGCCACATAAGCATCGCCGATGCGATTTAGAAAGTAGAAGGCGCTTCAAAACGAAGCGCCTCCCGTATTATTCACTGAATGACAGCTAAAGAGGCTCATACCCCCATACCAGCACGCCATTCCAATATACGCCAAGATTTGCATTGAGCTCCAAGGTGGACGAAGGACGCCAAGAGTAGTCGTTTCGTTCGTCCAACGAGCGACCGCTCAAGTTCAGCACCTTGGTGTAGATTTCAGGGGAGCTCCCACCATTGGCAGGCACTATTCCGACACACTCCCCGAAACCGATCTCCAAGTAGTGGCTAGAGCCTTCCCGATCGGCATCTAGTTCCACGACAGAGGTGAGGATCTTCTCGCTGGAAATGCGGCGGGCGAGGCCAAAGCTCTTCATAGAGTCGATGATGGCCCCTTCGGGGCTGAACCAATAACGCAAGCTAAGCTCCTCAAGCGGAATGTCGAAATCGGCGAAGTTGGTGAGAACGAACTTAGTCCGTATCCTGTTATTGGTTAAACTAAAGCGACCTCTGTCGTCGTTTCCGCTTTCAGCTACGATGAAGGAAGCAACCGCCCCCGCGATCTCGGAACGGCAAGCCACAAGACCACCAGCCGTTGGAGCGACACGATAAGAGTACTCCCTTCCCGGCTCCACACCTTCGTGAACAAACTCCTCAGTGTCAGCTGGCAAGACGGCAAGAACTTCGAACTCGCCAGAATCGCCGAGCGTTTCAACCACGTATCCATCCTCGAAGTCGCTGGCATCGACCCAAAACAACTCGTTCGTACCTATCCCAGTGCCCTCAACGACAAGTCCGTAAGGCGCTTGCAAATCGAACTCTAGAGACCGGTAAGAGTCGATCGCTAGGGAATCCGAATGTACGACGACTCCATTCACTTCGATTTCGTAGGGTTGTTCGATGTGAGAGGCTACGTTGAAAAAGACCAAACTACCGTCAGGCTGCGGTCGCTTACGCTCACCGTTAAAGCGAACCCAAACGCGGTCCAGATCCGTCGGGCATCCACTCAACTTGAAATCGACTTGATAGGGAGTCACCTCAGTTGGCATATCGAAATGCACTTCGCTCCAGTCCTCGATTCCTATCAGGTCCAAATACGGATCGAAAACCGTATCCTCATCTTCAGTACCGGCCGCTTTCCAAACATACCAAGCTTCCTTCTTTTCCCCGAAACTCTGCGGTCCAGAGTCACCCGTAGTCCAGAGGCCAAACGACAACCCTCCCTCGCTCGGGCTGTCCACCCAACGGTGATAATGAATCGTCTCGATCGCCGGAAGCCGCCGGTTCGCCTTTTTCCAAAAGTAGGCGACCCCCGCCGCCTGTGTTGTTTCGTTGGCGTTAGGATTCTTGTCGGTGTTGGAGCTCATTCCGTTCTCCGACAAGATTACGGTACGCACTTTCTTCCCGTTGTAGAGGACGGACTCCTGCCGAACATAGGCATCGATCACTTCCAAATTCCTCGGGCTAATAACCGGAGCCTCGAAACTAAGCGGCGTCTTGGCAGTCGCGTCATTCCAGACCTTGGGATTGGCCAAGCCGACTGGATAGGAATGCCACGCGATCCCCCATTCGAAATCTCCTTGCCGATCGCTGAACAGGTTTAGGAAAGCTAGGATTTCAGTGGAGAGGAATTCGCTCTCCTTTCCATTCCCTGGCTTCTCGTTCCAATCGTTCGTGAAAGTCGCAAAAACCTTTGCGGTGGGATCATATTTGCGAGCCGTGTAGTAAACCATCCGCATCGACTTTTGGTATATATCGGTATATAGTGCAGCCGGCTTCAGACCAGCGTGAGTCCAAGAGCTGTGGGCATTGACCTCATTGTGAACAATCCAATACGCGACTCGTCCATTCGCCGCATCCGGCCTCAAGTAACGTTGAGCAAGAAAGTCGATGATCGCCGCATAATGCTCTACCCCGTCCTCGGTCGCCATGTTTGCCATAGAGTACAAACCGAGCGACGCATCAGGGTGCACCAACACTTCTCGCAGCTCTTCGTCTCCAATCCCCAACGGTACCAACAGAACGAAACCGACTGTCTGATCGCTTTCATAACAGGCACGGACACTTCGATCCAAATTTTCCACGGACCCGCGCTTCATGTAATACTCCTTCCCATTGAACTCGTGTACGAGATCTGTCGGAGCTAAACTAAGCACTCCGTTTAACAGCACGTTGATTTTCATGCTATGCGACCCCAGCTCCGTCAGATCTCCGAAGTTGCCGAAGGTAGCGGATGTCAAGCCATCCATGCCTTTCAGACTGATCGCTTTCTCCTCTTCCAAATTCCATTGAGCCGCTGCAGAAACGTCGCTAGCCCAAAACGGATCAGAGACGATTGTTAACCCTTCCTCCGGGTCACCGGAAGCGATCGCCCAACGGGAGTAGATACGATCGAGATACCGATCCTCAGCAGCAACAAACCGCGGTAAGGATATGTCGAACATGCTGTCGCCTGGCTCGATAGTGGCGACTACATCAAATAATCCGCCGTCGTAGAACGAGCTCTCGACGGGCACTTCTACCAGCTTCAGATCTCCACCGTTATTCGGAACAACGCCTTCGATCCTGACCGAATCAGAGTCCACTGATACGGAGTCAATCGCGTTCTCGAAGGTATTTCCCACGAAGTCGAGCAGCGCTTGGTTGAGCTCGCGACTGCGAATCTTGTCGCTCGAAAGCTCTATCTGCTTCTCTTCTTCGGTAGGTTTTCGTATTCGGATGTTCCTTACAAATACGGTTTTCGCGCCATCATCACCTTCCTGTTTTCCAAAATCGAAGCGAAAGCTCCTCCAATCGTTTTCAGCGAACCCATCCGTGAACAATCGCGTGTTGATTGCATAGGACGTCCATTCGAAGCTCGGTTCAAATCCAGGCGCGTCGAAGCGGCGTGCAGGGTTAACCGGCCCGTAGAAAACTTCGAGCTGGTTGTAGGCGAAATCTGTCTTGTACTCAAACTCGATGATATAGCTAACTTCCGGATCATAGCTGTCCGAAACAGGTACGCTACCGACCCAAGGGTCGTTTCCTTCTGTATCCAATCGATAGCTACCGTCGGCGAGAACGGATGCAGTGAGTCCCCCGCTTGTGGAACCAGCATTCAACTCAATCGCCACCGTCTCCTTCGGCAGTCGAGCCGCTTGCTCTTCTGGTGTCAAGGAGCGAAGCACAATGTTCCTGACCGTAATCGATCGCCCGGGCAAGCGCCCAAAATCGAAGCGAAACTTGTTGTACACAGCATCCCATACCGGTGCCTGCACATCCATTTCCACCGCGTACTTCCGAAACTCGCTGGAAGCCGGAAGCGGGCCAAGAAGCGCTCGTCGCGCAGGAGAGAATCCCGTATTCGCTGTCTTGTAGAAGATCTGAAGATCATCTAGCCCCGTCACGCAAATGTATTCAAATTCTAGAACGAAAACGACTCCGGGATCATAAATAGCATCAAGATCGCGCGAGCCGATCCATGGGTCGAGTCCTTCGGTCTGAATATCGTAGCTGCCATCCGGATTCGCAGCTATCGACAATTGATTTCCGCTTGGGTTCAACTGGACCGGATAGGTCTGAGCTGCTCCTAGCGTAGTTAGTACACACAGTAATGGAAGCAGGGGTGTTAGCAATTTTCTTGAATAGAGGTACATAAGAATCTTTGGGGATAAAATAAAAGGCGGAGCGCCCTGGCTCCGTGCACAGAGAGGTACGCAGCCCCTGCGGGGTGCGTGAGTAATAGAAAGCAGCAGCGTCTTTCGACTACGTTGACGCTGCTGCTAAGTTAGAGAATCAAAGGAGGACACTTACGGTCGCGACCAGTCCTTAGAAAGTCAGGGTGTTTGACAGGATAAAGGTTCTGCCACGCGGGAGCGACCAACGCGAAATAAACTCGCCATTGCCATTGTCCACCGCTTCGAACGGGATCAAGTCGTCATCATCAAGCACGTTGTTGATGTTCAGCTGGATCACCCAACTTGCCTTGTCGTTGAACACCTTCGTCGCATAGCGGCCGAAAACGCCCACGTTGGTGCTGTCCTCGCCCATAAAAGGCTGCTCCACTAGGAATTGACCGAAGTCACCGACTGGATAACCGATCACCGCCGCGTCACGCCAGCGAGCGTTACCTCCTAGCGTGAAGCCTTTCAGGCGTCCATCCGTGAATCGATACGCGGTGGACATGTTGAAGGACCACTCGGGGCGACGTCCATCCTGAGCACCTTCCAAGGAGTCGAGACGGGAACGAGCGTCCTTAAGCTCTTGAAGCATTTCGCCGAAGGTGGATTGGGTCGTGGTATCAGCTGCATCCGGATCACGGACGAGCTCCTTCCAATCATCGTTACTATCCCAAAATGGGATAAACTCGTCGAGGTAGGCCTGTGCTTGAGTTCCGAATACAGATCGGTAATTCTCTTGACGGCTGAGATTGAAGTGCAGTCTCCACTCTTTAGTTGGATTCGCGGTGAAGCTTATCTCCACGCCTTCGGATGCGGTATCCGCGTAGTCGGCCCAGTTTCCTTGCGAGCGGTAAGGAGCTGCTAGATAGTCTGGATCGTTCGGTCCCGCAACCTGCTCGGCCAGGATTGTCCATAGAGAGTCCACTCGACCACGTATTCCAATGCCAGTGGCGCCGCTCACCTGTCCGGTACGCTCTCCCTCTAGCTCGGTCTCGAACCAGTTGATGTTCAGGTGAGCCTTGCCGTCGAGCATGGTCCAACGCACACCGTAGTCCTGACCTTTACCGGATTCATTCTCCAAACGGTTTCCACGAATATCGACGAATCCTGCCGTGACCGGACGGAAGCTGCTAGAGTCGTTGAAATACAATGACACGTCGCGATGCGGACGGAAGACGAGGCCTCGAGTACGAGTGCTGCCGTCAATATCAGCAGCGAATTCGGACCAACGTTCCTTTGGATCGAAGGTACTTATGTCTGCGAAGAACTTGTTGACGCGTTCATATTCGCTAGCTGGTCCGTCCCACAGACGGAGCGTGTCATCACGCCAGCCGAAGATCCCGATCAAACGATCTTTCCAGAAATAGCTCTGCATGGCGATCATGTTGGAAGTGAGTCGCTCGTTGGTGTGCAGCTGAGGCAAATCTTGAGCGGGCATCCAAGCGAGCCCGAGGCCGTTTTCAGCTGGAGTCGGATAGTTCGAGGCCATGTCTTCCGCGCCCCACACGATAGGATAGTTATCCGCAAATTTGGGAGCGCCGTAGACGCCATTTTCTGGATCAATGTAGAAGCGATGCTTCACGCGATTAAATCCGGCGAACGGGTCCGCGTTAAAGGTACCGCTCGTATCGTGTAATCGGAAGATCGGACGGTAGCCTTGCGTTTCGCGTTCCTCCCACAAGCCAGCCATACGCGTCTTGCCAAGGAAACGCTCGCCGAAGTTACCAAACTGTTCGGACAGATCGAACTCGTAAGAGGTCGTAGCGCGCATGGTCTCCACACCCCAATCCACTAGGAACCGGGTCGATGCAACCGCCTCTACATATTTCTCGCCGAAGTTCGGATTCGGATCTCCGTTCGGCAGCACTTCATTCGGATCGACGAAGACTTTGTCGAAGTTCGCTCCCAACGTGTTCCATACATTACGCGTTACGTTCTGCTTGTTATAAACGAGCTCAAGGTGCCAGTTTTTGGCGAGCTTCTGCTCGAAGAAGAAAGCTGTATTGCTGAAGTCGATATCCACCGACTGGCCTCCTCCAACAGGATTGATATAAAGAGGCAGCTCACTGTCAGCTGTGATAGAAGCGAGCCCTTGCGCATTACGGAACTCACGATCTGGCAATTGGCTGCGCCCCATGCGACGCCAGTTCATCGGATCGATGCCGTCTATGACGAGCGCATAATTGCCATTCGTCAAACGGTCTAGTCCAGGCTCGGGATTGGGAGTCGCCACAGACGCAGGTTCAGTCACCGAAGGCTGGCCAGCCTCTTCCCAAAGCGAGAAGTAGTCGGTAGTGGTCCATGGACGCACATTCATCTGGTCAATCTCACCGGTCTCCCACAAGGCACGCATCGTTGTCTTCTCGAAGGGCTTGTAGACTGCGTTCAAGTAGTAGCGATACTGCTCTCGCCCACTTGGTTTGCGATGGGTGAAAGATTCCTCCACGACCGTGGCTGCACGAATGGCAAGCTTCTTGTCAATGAGCACGCGGTTCACGTCAAGCACGCCTCGACGGCTGTTGTCACTGTCGAAACGAACTTGGATGGAAGAGCGGTCGTCGAACATCGCACGCTTGCTCACTTGGTTCGAATTGCCGCCAGGGCTTCCAAGCCCGAATAGAATGGAGTTTGGACCGCGCGACATAGAAATGCGCTGCACGTTATAGACGTCACCTGGAATCGCCGAAAACAGAAAATCCGTGGTCAATCCTTCGTCGAGTCTGAATCCACGAACTCGATACGAGTTGAAGAAAAGGCCACGGTTTCCTAACGGATCGTCCGAGATACCTCCTGTATCAGAACCAGTGTTGGGCGCGAACTTCATGGCGTCCTCGAAACTGGTGGCAGCGATATCGTCCAAGAACTCTTTGGTCAGCACGGACTGAGCCGAGGCCAAGTCATTCACCGAACTGCTCAAGCGAGTACCGGAAAGCGTGCTCTCGGCGTAGTAGCCGGAATCGTTCTTAGCGTCGATTACGAAGGGGGATAGCTCGAATACTTCTGTCTCTTCGCTTCCCCCTGTATTCTCCGATTGAGAGAAAAGGCTGGGGGAAAAAGCGAAGACGGAGCTCGCGCAAGCCAGCTTCATTACAGCAGGCAGCTTTGATTGGCGACGGTCCGTCGCGTTGGGGACGTTCACAAGTCCGCGCAAGTTTGTAGGGCTTATCATAGTGAGTGATGGGGGGTTGGGGTGGTAGAGCATCAAAGAAATCGCTCTCGAACGCCAACACTCTACATCCAATTCCCCCTTTCTAACAATATGCCAAAATGAGTATAGACCGGAGCAATCGCTCGCTTTGCCGAAAACTGCATCGCTGTGACTCAGATAAAATTACGCCGGATCGCGGTCGCTATAGCTGCGGCAATGTTAGGCGTACCGAGCTTTTTGAAGATGTTGCGCACGTAAAGGGCAACCGCATGGTAGCTCAGACCTAGCGAATCCGCGACCTCCTTCTTCGCGTATCCTTGGGCCAGGAGGGCAAGCACCTCCATCTCCCTCGGACTGAGCGGATTGTCTTCCGATTTCTCGCCGGAACTAAGGCTGTTCAAGACAATGCGCGAGAGCTGAGCGTCTATCACGCTGGCTCCTGCCGCGACCTCACGAATCGTATTGCGTATTCCCGCGATGGTTCCGCCTTTCAGCAGATAGCCGCTGGCTCCGAGGCGAATCGCTTCCAAAACGAGGTGATAGTCGTCATTCTGCGTCAGAATGATCACTTCCGTATCTGGGGAAGCCATGAGAAGCTGAGGAAGCATGGTCAATCCGTTTTGCCCCGGAAGGTTCAGATCCAGCAACAGGATGCTCGGTTTCTGGCCTTTATCCTTTTCGAGTTCCCTCAAGCAGGACTCGGCCGTATTGTAATTTCCGATGCATACCATGCCTTCACTCAATTCAATAGTGTCGAGCAGGGTTTTACTGTACGCCTCGTTGTCCTCTATAACGACAATGCTTATTTCAGTATCCATAAAAATTGTTTCTTCCTCGGAATCGTCAATCGCACTTCCGTCCCCCCACCCTTTCGGCTGGAAATAGAAAGCAGCGCCCGCAAGCGTTTGGAGCGCTCCTTCAGATGACGCGGCATTCGCCCTCCGGAAATTCCTTTTCCGTCGTCCACCACCCTCAAGAGCAAGCCGGCCTTGCCGAGGTCTTTGATTTCAATACTTACCGATCGCGCCGCGGAGTGCTTGACGATGTTATGCAGCACTTCCTTGAAGAACAACAGCAGGTCCCACTTGCGCCGCTGCGGCCAAGATTCGAATGCCTCCCATTCTCCCTCCTCGAATCGGTAGTCGATTCCCTTGAGCATCGTCCGGGCAGCCTGCCGCAAGTGCTCCTCGACACTGCCTTCCAGTTCTCGCCTTTCGAGAAAGCCTATCAATCGTCGCGTTTCCTGCGCCGTCTTTCGGGCCGTGCGCCGAATGTCGGCCATCAACTCCCGTTGCTTGGGAGACGAGTCTCCAGTCATTTCCTCCAAAAGCTCGGAGGTACCTGCAATGCTGCTCAAGTTCGCCCCCACTTCGTCGTGCAAATCGTTCGCAATCCGGTGGCGGAGATCGCTAAGCATCGTTTTTTGGATACGACGATAGCGAATAGGCAGCACAATAAGAAAAACGAGAGCAATAACGCCGAACCCACTAACTGAATACAGGACAACAGCTTCCCAGCGATGCTCCATGGCACCCATGCGCAGTTCCAAGTAACGCATGCGGGTTTCCACTTCGTTGCGTCGTTGCAAAAGCTCCAGCCATTCTCGACGAGCGACTAAAGCACCGCTCGGGCCGGCCCCATTGGTCAGTCCCCTCGGACTCCAGAACAAATTGCCTACCGAAGCGAGTTCCGTCTCTCCATCCGAGGTTCGAACCTTCGCTCCCTTGCTCAGACAGGTCTCTCCCTCCAGCAACTGCACTTCGCTGAAAGCAATAAAGGCTGGATAGTGCGGGTATCGCTTCCAAATCTTGACACACTCCAAGCGAAATTTCGAAGCGCGCACCGACGGGAAACGATAGGTCACCGGGTTTTGCCCAGGGTTGGAGGCATCCGTGCTCGTGCGATCCAAAACCCGAACTTCCTTTCCATTCTCGTCTATCGCCGACATATAAAAGCGCTGGGGCAACGCAAACCCGGGAATCACCTCCCCCGCAGGGCGACGCGCCGGAAAAAGCCTAAGCCCATTCACTTGCTTCGCCTCCGGCAGCTCCAGAGTTACGAATATCGAGTCGTCCTCGCTGTGGCGAGCCTGAGAGAGCCACCCCACATGCCGCAGATTCTTCGATGGGATCTCCGGCAACCCCAATGGAGTCTGACTGTCGACCAAGTATTGATCATTCCAATACCATGTCTCGTAGGTGGGACGATCCTCAACCAACTCAACCGTTGCCCCTTCAGCAACATTATATTCTCCCGCAAAAGCAAACAGCTCCGCCCAGGCTAGATAGAATCGGGTTTCACCGGCTACCATTCGCCTTGAAATACCCCGACTGCGAACCAATGCTCCATGGGCTTTCACAGGCGCGTCCAGTGAATAGGTGAAAGGGAATCCGCGCCGCACTAGCCTGCGATTCGCGCCTTCTTCCTGCGCGATCGTTGCAATCGCGTCCCCATTTCGGTCCAGCAACTCGATTTCGAAGGACTCGGGAACCCCATACTCCCATTCACCCCCTTGCGAGGCTGCGCTTCGGGCGGGCACCAGCGAGACAAAATCGATCCACTCTGCCTCGTCCCACATGACGCGAATACTGAGAGACTTCAAAGGTTTGTTCTCAGTATCCACGTACCACATACCAAACATTCCTCCAGATCCGCCCTGATAGGCAGTCGGTACTTCAGGCAGACCGACCAGCTCACCGGGCAAACTTTCCCGTTCCGAACTCAATTCGTTCCAATCGCTGGAAAAACTTCGCAACAAGCGCTGGGCCCAAGTTGTGCCCTCGAGCTCCACTTGCCCCTTCGCCAAGGGAGTTAGGCCAATAAAGCTCCAGATGAGCAAAGCCCAAAAAGCGGCAGGAGCGAGGCCAATCGTATTGGATGGAGAGTGGGGCATGCGGTGAACCTAACTGGGAAACGATCACAGTCTACACAAAGTAGCGGAGTTGTAGATATCCCAAATTGAGCATATTGCGCGTCGAACCGGTACAAGATAGGATAGGCTCGATTCTGGTTCCCTGAGGCACGCGGCAGAAACGCCGACGAAGTTCGTACCCACGGAGCCCACCCCCGATACCTATGAAATTCCCCCAGTACATTTGCATCGCCATGATCGCTGTCGCATGCGGCTTGATTTCCCACGCCAAGGAAGACAAGAAGCCGAATGTCATTCTAATCGTTGCCGACGATCTCGGCTGGCGAGACCTTGGGACCTACGGCAGCGAGCTCTACCAAACGCCGCACATCGACGAACTCGCCGCCTCGGGGATGAGGTTTTCGAACGCCTATGCGGCTAGTCCGCTCTGCAGCCCCACTCGAGCATCCCTGCTCACAGGGCAAACGCCCGCACGGCTACGCTTCACCACTCCGGTCGGCCACCTACCCCAGGTCATACTCGACCCTCAGGAAAACACCACGGCCCCACCTGGGCTTCCTGCCGCAACCCCGCAAACGCGAAGCCGCCTTCCCCTCGACACTCCAACCATCGCCCGCACCCTTAAGCAAGCCGGCTACAAGAACGCCTTCATGGGAAAATGGCACCTGGGCTTCGAACCTTACATCCCTGAAAATTTCGGATTCGACGAAGTCGTCTGCGGACGCGGCTTCCCCGGACCGCCGCCTCCCGGTTTTTTTGGTCCCTGGGACACCGAAAAAACCAACATGCCACTGGTAGACGGAAACGCTCACGCCGACGACGTTCTCGGGGATGAAGCGGTCCGCTTTATAAGCGAGAACAAGGAGACCCCCTTCTTCCTCGCCCTCTGGTTTTTCGGAGTGCACGCCCCTTTCCAGGTCAAACCCGAACTCATCGAAAAGTACCGGCCGCTCGCGGAGAAAACTGAGTTCCAAAAGTCCGCAATCATGGGTGGCATGATCGAGACCGTCGACGACAACGTAGGTAAAGTCATCGCCCAACTCGAAGCCCTCAATCTCCACGAAAACACGCTAGTCATCTTTACCTCCGATAATGGCGGCAACATGTACGACCGGCCCGAAGGAGTAAATCCGACCAGCAACCACCCCCTCCAGGGTGGCAAAGGCAACAATTATGAAGGTGGCTCGCGAGTCCCTTTCATCGCCTCGTGGCCGACGCGTATCGCCCCTTCCACTACAAACGAGACAATCGCCATCAGCTACGACATATTCCCAACCCTTACATCACTGCTCGGCCTAAGCAACCCCGAGGGCCACCACTTAGACGGGGTCGATCTTTCATCATCCTTCTTGGAAGGCCTAGAACTGCAACGCCCTCCCATATACAGCCTTTTCGCTCACACCGTGCTCGCCACTGGCAACATTGCCAACGCTTGGATACGCGACGGCGATTGGAAGCTCCTCCGTTTCTTCAACTCGACTGCAGACCAAAGCGATTATTTCGAACTCTACAATCTCGCATCAGACATCGGAGAGACCACCAACCTCGCCTCTTCCCAGCCCGAAACGACACAACGCCTAGCCGAACAGCTGGACGCCTACCTGCAAGACTCTGGTGCCTTGCTAGCGCGTCCGAACGAAAGCTTCGACCCTGATTTCTCGGTCAACGGCTTCAAGGTGCTCAGCGGCGGATATCCAATCGGCGGCCCGAAAGACCCACAACATAGCATCACCGCAATAGCCTCCAGCCTAGTCGCATCCTATTCGCCTCCACAAGGCTTAGAAACAGCCGAAGGTCTGCGCCTTACCGTACGGACCAACTGCGCCACCCAAGTCTTGGCAGCCGCCGAGAACCTCTACGGCTCCCCTATAAAAATTCGCCCGAACTGGGAGGAGCAGCAAATCACGATCCCATTTACCACCTTTCGACCGACGGAATCTGTAATCCTCAGCTTCAAGCTCGAACAGCCTGGTCGCATCTTCGTTTCGAACATCGAGCTCATCCAAGCCTCCCACGGGAATTAACAAAACCATCCACTCTTCCACTTCAGTCATTCTCAATCGATGAAGAAAATATTGTCAGCTCTTGCACTATCCGCCCTCGCCATCAGCGCTCTCGCTGCAGCGGAGAGCCCCAACATCCTAATCTTCGTTACCGATGACCAACGCTGGGATACCGTCAGCGTAAACAACCCCGAGGTCGCGCTGTCCACTCCCAATATCGACCGTCTCGCCGAGGAAGGAATCAACTTCCACAACGGCTTCGTAACCACCCCAATTTGTGCCGTATCCAGAGCAAGCATACTCAGCGGAAAATATTCCCGCAACAACGACATTCATGAATTTCTCATTCCGATGTCCGAGCCGGTTTTCAAAGCGAGCTACCCCGCCCTGCTGAAGGAAGCGGGCTACTACCTCGGACAACTCGGCAAGTACGGAGTCGGTGCCACCGACGAGCAAATCGCGACTTTCGATGTCTTTCACGCGGACGTCGATCAAGGTCCCGCTTTCAACACCTACCGGGGCAAGAAGGTACACGACTCCGAATGGCTGACCCTAGAGACACGAGACTTCCTAGCAAGCGTGCCCGCCGACCAGCCCTTCTGTCTGCAAGTGAACTACAAAGCGCCCCATCCCTCATCCAAGGTAGCCCCAGAGGATGAAGGCAAGCTCGCCCATCACACCTTCGAACGCGTCCCCACGCAACGTCCCGAATATTTCGCCCCCCTCCCTCCTTCAGTCAAATCCGCTCTCGGTGCCCTTGTATTCCACGATACAATACGTCCCGAGAAAAACTACCAACGCTACAGGCGGGAAGTGCTGGAGAAAATAGCCAGCGTCGATCGTTCCATCGGAAGGATTCGTCAAGAGCTCCAACAACGCGGCTTGGACGACAACACCGTCATACTCTTCATATCAGACCATGGAACGCACTTTGGCGAAAAACAGTTGGGCGGGAAATGGACCCCCTATGAGCAAAGCCTGCGCGTCCCTTTCTTTCTCTACGATCCAAGACCCGGAGCCCTCAAGGCGGCACGCCTCCCTCAGATCGCTCTCAACATCGACATCGCTCCCACAGTCCTGCATCTCGCAGGCTTAACGCCTCCAGAAGAAATGGACGGACTGAGCCTCGTCCCGCTAGCGCGCGGCGAGGCTACCGCATGGCGCGACCACTTTTTCTACGAACATCAAACTTCGCCCGTCGGCGTTCCTCGCCCGGTAGCCCGCTTCATGGGGGTCAGAAGCTTGACTGAAAACTACGTTCGCTGGACCGACGAACATCCCATCTCGGAGGAGCTCTACCACTTGGAAGCCGATCCTTGGGAGGTTAACAACCTCGCGAACGACCCCCTTTGGGCGAGTAAACTCCAATACTGGAGCGAACGCTTCGATCAGTGGCAGACCGAAAACCCGGACACCTATCCGAAGCACTACAACCCCTACGGACCGCGGCCTCAAACCAACGCCCCAGGAATCGACTGGAAAAAATACAAAAAGTATTGGCCGGACCAATACAAGCAAATCGCCGCTGAGGTCGAACGGCTGGGTGTAACTTGGGAACAAGCGCTCGAAGATCCTAATATCCGTCAGCAAATAGGTAAAAAACTTCGCTGGTACTACTGATCGAACTCCACACCTAATCCCCTTCACTTTTCGTATCCCAAAATAACATACAATGTCACTCTCCCGCTTCATTGCCTTCAACGCCTGCGTCCTTACCTTAGCAGCCCACGCCTATACCGCCCCCCGACCCAACATTATTCATATCATCGTTGACGACATGGGCTATAGCGATCTCGGCTGCACAGGTTCCGAAATCCGAACTCCGCACCTAGACCGCCTTGCCAACGAGGGCATCCTCTTCACCCACTTCTACAACGCCGGCAAATGCGAGGTGACCAGAGCCTCCTTGATGAGCGGTCGTTGGTGGATGGATACAGGTATTGGAGTCAAGAAAGGTCCTACCATCGGCCAAGAGCTCCAAGCCGCAGACTACCGCACCTACGCGGTCGGAAAATGGCATCTGGATGGTAATCCCGTCGATCGCGGTTTCGACCGCTTCTTCGGACACCTCAGCGGAGCATCCGACTACTTCGTCGGCAACAAAACCTGGCGTCTCGACCATTCTCCCTTCACCGCTTTCTCAGAAGAATTCTACGCGACCGATGCAAACACCGACTACACCATCGAGTTTATCGAAGAAGGAAGACAAGAGGAACCAGAAAAGCCCTTCTACGTCTACCTCGCCTACAACGCTCCCCACAATCCACTTCAAGTCCCCGAGGAAGACTTCGAAAAGTACCGGGGTCGCTACCTTGCAGGATGGGACTCCATCAGAGAATCACGATTCAAAAAGCAAAAACAGCTAGGCATTGTCCCGCCACACGCGGCTCTGCCTGAGCGACCGCTCAACCTTCCGAATTGGGAAGGTCTAAGCGATGAGCAAAAGGACTTGGAAGATCAACGCATGGCCATCTACGCATCCATGGTGGAACGCATCGACCACAACGTCGGTCGACTGGTAAACTACCTTTCAGAGAGCGGACAACTCGAGAACACCCTGCTGCTCTTCCACAGCGACAACGGGGCAAATCCCTTTTCGCGAACCGACGCCGCGATGTTAAATATGGGAAAACGCCCAGGCGACCGAGATTCCAACTGGGAGCCAGGCAACGGTTGGGCCTACGCCTGCGTGACTCCGTTCCGGATGTACAAACGGCATCAACACGAGGGAGGCATCCGCTCGCCACTCATTGCTTGGTGGCCAAAAATGAACGAAGGGAAACGGATCATCAACGATACCCCGCTCCACATCGTCGATATTCTGCCGACCCTGACCGAACTCGCAGGCAGCCAGAAAGAGTCGGACTCGCGCCCCGGAAAGAGCATGGCTCCCCTCTTCTCAAAATCACCGTATCAACCACACAAATACATTTACTTTCAACTAATGGACCATCGAGCTCTCCGCTTCGGAGAGTGGAAACTCTCCGCCCACGATTCCGGGCCTTGGGAACTCTATAATCTCGCTGAAGATCCCACAGAGAGTAAGAACCTCTTCTCAAGCAACCGCGCCTTGGCCAAATCGCTAGCGAAAGAATGGAACGCTTGGTGGGGCCAATACAACAACGAGCCCTACAGCCCGCGGCGCACCCCCGAGGAACTACGCGTCGGCGACGACAAGAACGGGGTCCCTTACCTTCCTTTCCCGCGGAAATCGGTTAGCAGTCAGAACTAGAAACGGATATGAAAACCGTTTTTCGAGCGACTCAGGTACTGGCGCTAGCATCCACATGCCTAGCCCTAGCGTCCACAGCCCTAGCAAAAACAGAAGCTCCAAACGTCTTGCTAATCGTCGCCGACGACATGGGCTACTCGGATGCAGGTTGCTTCGGCGGGGAAATCGATACGCCGAACTTGGATAAACTAGCCAAGGAAGGAATCCGTTTCGAACGATTCTACAACGGTGGGATGTGCGTAGCCTCGCGCACCTCCCTGCTGAGCGGACGCTGGTACACCGACGTCGGCCTCGGTATTCAGAAAGGAACGACACTTCCAGAAGTCCTGCGAATGGGCGGTTATCGCAACTATGCCATAGGCAAATGGCACTTGAAAGGAAACCCCGTCGATCGTGGCTTCCATCGGTTCTTCGGTTTCCTCGACGGTTTCTCCAGCTACTACGTTCCAAGCCCATACTACCGCCTAGATCACGACCCTATTCCGCAAAGCGACGGCCGGTTCTACTCCACCGAAGTATTCGCTAACTACGCCATCAACTTCATCACTCTACATCAGGAATCCACACCAAACGCCCCCTTCTTCGCTTATCTCGCATTTAACGCTCCCCATAATCCTCTCCAAGCTCCTCCCGAGGCTATCGCCAAGTACCGAGGCCGCTACCTTGAAGGATGGGAGGCAATCCGCAAACAACGCCACCAAAGACAAAAGCAACTTGGCTTAGTCCCACCCCATCAAGAGCTGCCTCCCTACCCTAGCAATTTGCCTCAATGGAGCGATTTGAGCGACGCCCAAAAGGACTTGGAGGACCTGCGCATGGCAACCTACGCCGCCATGATCGACATCATGGACCAAAACATTGGTCGCGTCCTGCAAACGCTCGACCACTTAGGCATCGACGACAATACCCTGGTGCTCTTCTCCAGTGACAATGGAGCCGATCCATTCGCCTTACTCGACGAGATGCTGCTCTCTCAAGGACTGCTTCCTGGCGACAAGGGCAGTAACTTCCAGCCGGGATTTGGTTGGGCCTGGGCCGCCAACACTCCCCTTCGCCATTATAAGATCAGCCAACACGAAGGCGGCGTCGCCAGTGGACTCATTGCTCGATGGCCAGCGATGATTCGCTCCCAAGGACGTATTGAAAGAAACTATACACACATGGTCGATCTCATGCCGACCTTGCTCGAGCTGGCAGAGATTCCTCGCGAAACAGTCCCCTCCCCCATGGCGGGACATAGTTTCTCCGCCCTCCTCCACTCGGAGCAAGAGTCAACGGAGCGAGTTCACTTTTTCCAATTCCTAGACAATCGAGGCATCCGCAAAGGCCCATGGCGACTTTCCGAAGTGGATGGAAACGGTTGGGAACTTCACAACCTGATTACGGACCCGAATCAAGCTTACGACATCTCGGAAGAGAATCCCCACATCGTAGCAGAACTAGACCGACTTTGGGTGCAGTGGTGGAAACATTACCACGACGGAGCCGGCTACGTGCCTACGAGCAGCCAAAGCACTCCCCACTATCACCCTCAGGGAGATCGAGGAAGCGGGAAAGAGTACGTGCCGGCCGCTATGCCCGAATCACTTAAACATCGTTATCCAATTAACTGATACAACTTCCAAAAACCCTTTTTTCTAGACACCATGCCCGACCCGCAAAGCATCGCCCTTCCCATAAACCTCAAGGCCAACAGCCGCATAAACCCCATCGGTTTGGACGACTCGACGCCTCGTCTTTCCTGGCAGCTTGCCGACAAACGCTATGGAGCCGCCCAAAGTTCATACCAGATCCAAGCCAGCTCTCGGAAGGACGCATGGGACGCTTCGGACCTCCTCTGGGATACCGGACGCGTCCAAAGCGACCGGTCATTGCACCTTCCCTACGGGGGGCCGAACCTTCAGTCCGGACAACAAGTATTCTGGCGAACCCGCATCTGGGACGCCTGGAAAAAGGTCGGTCCTTGGAGCGAGGTCGCCTCCTTCGAAACGGGACTGCTTCACGCGGAAGATTGGAAAGCAAAGTGGATCGGCCTGAAAGACGAGGGAGCGAAAGAAAGCGTCCCTTGCCCGCACCTGCGCAAGGAATTCAGCTTAGACACCCCCATCGCTAGCGGCCGCCTCTACGTTTCCGCCAGAGGCGTCTGCCAACTTTTCGTCAACGGCAAACCGGTCACCGCAGATCGCTTCGCCCCTGGATGGACCGAGTACGACAAGACCTTGCACACATTCTCCTACGATGTGACGGAGCTCTTGGAAACAGGAGCGAATGCGATCGGCATCATACTCGCCGACGGCTGGTTTCGAGGAAATCTCTTCCACCCTACAATCCGCGCCAACTACGGCGATCAGCTCAGCGCCCTTGCTCAACTGGAGATCGTCGACGCCCAAGGAAAAACGCATTCCGTCGTCACCGATGAAAGCTGGAAAAGCGCCACCGGCCCTTATCTCGCCGCTGACATCTACGATGGCGAGACTTACGACGCCCGAAAACAAATGCCAGGGTGGAGCTCACCCGGCTTCAAAGCTTCAGGATGGAAAAAAGCGACCTGTTACCCAGCTCCCGAAGCAACGCTCAAGCCGCGCATCGGACCGCCGGTGCGAGTCCAGGAGACGCTCAAACCACAGAGCACCAAACGCAGCGGTCCCAACTCCTACATTGCCGACTTCGGGCAAGTGATTACAGGCGTGGCTCGCATAAAGGTCAGGGAAGGCAAAGGGAAGAAGATTACCCTTCAATTCGCCGAAATGCTCAACCCCGACGGTTCTCTCTACCGAGAAAACCTTCGCTATGCCAAAGCGACCGACCACTACGTTTGCCGAGGCGAAGGGACCGAGACCTACGAGCCGCTCTTCACGTATCACGGATTTCGCTACATGGAAATCTCCGGTGTCAGCTCCAAGCCGACACCTGCATCCCTGCAGGCTCTGGTCCTGCACAGCGACATGGAAGCCACCGGATCTTTCCAATGCTCGCATCCAGACATAAACCAGCTGCAGAGCAACATAGTCTGGGGGCAAAAAGGAAACTTCCTCGAACTCCCCACCGACTGCCCACAACGCGATGAACGCTTAGGTTGGACGGGCGACGCCCAGGTATTCGCCCCCACCGCCAACTTCAACTTCGACACCTCAACCTTTTTCCGCGAATGGATTCGCACCCTCGTCGACAGCCAAGCCCCAGACGGATCCTTCCCCGACATCTCGCCAGACCTTTTCGCCAGCAATACCAAGCGCCCCTTTTCCATTCCCTTGGTTTCAGAACATTTCGGAAACGCAGGCTGGGCTGACGCCGGCGTCATCTGTCCATGGGAAACCTATTTGTCCTTTGGTGACAAATCGATACTGGAAGACAACTACGACGCAATGAGCGCCTGGATAGACTACCAGGAATCGACTTCGCACGAGCTAATTCGTCCGGTCACAGTCTACGGCGACTGGCTCGCCCCAGATGCCCCTCGCCCCGAGTGGGCTCCTACACCTTCCGATTTGATCGGAACCGCCTACTTCGCTCGCACCACAGAGATCATGATCGATGTTGCGAAGCTCCTAGGACGCCCCGACGACCAGAGCCGCTTCGAAAAGCTCCACCAAAATATCAAGCTCGCTTTCCGCAACGCTTTCACGGCACCGTCGGGCCTGCTAGTGGGCGACACCCAAACCGCCTACCTAATGGCCCTAGCCTTCGACTTGCTCGAAGGGGAGCAACGCAGTCGCGCAATCGAGCGTCTCCTACACACCATTGAGCGACGCGGCAACCACCTTTCAACCGGATTCCTCGGTACGCCACTTCTTTGTCCCACACTCAGCAAGGTCGGACACTCGGACATGGCCTACCGCGTGCTGATGCAAAAAACCTATCCCGGCTGGCTATTCCCTGTCAGCAACGGAGCGACAACTATGTGGGAGCGCTGGGACAGCTGGACTCCCGAAAAAGGTTTCGGAGACACCGGCATGAATTCATTCAACCACTACGCCTACGGGGCGATCGGCCAGTGGTTGTACAATACAGTAGGAGGCATATCCCAAGAATCCGGTAGCAGCGCCTACAAGCGTATCCTCTTCACCCCTACCCCCGGCAACGGAATAAACTGGGCCAAGACCTCGCTCAAGTCTCCCTACGGACTGATCCGTTGCGAGTGGAAACAAAGCGAAGGATATTTCGCGATGGAGGTGGAAATTCCCCCAAACTCGGTTGGAGAAGTACACATTCCGGCCCGCGATCACAGTGCCGTCGAATACCTGTCGGAAGAAACCTGGGATCGTGTCCATACCCGTCCCTACCGATACGAGAAACAACACGGAATCTACGCCCTCCCCGCCGGCGTCTACAAGTTTAAGTCGCAACTCTAACCCCTTCGTTCGTGCCCAATACCTCAATACCTAAGAACGAACGCGTATCGCTCGGCACCAAGATATTCTGGGGCTTTGGCGGCCTCGCCGACAACTTCATGTTCAATACCCTCAACGCCCTCGGCTTACTCATTTACGTGAAGTTCTTCGAGATGCCAAACCTTCTGGCCGGCGTAGCGCTCGCGGTGCCCCGCTTCATGGACGCCATAACCGATCCACTTATCGGCAACTGGTCCGACAACTGCCGCAGTCCCAAAGGGCGCCGGATCCCCTTCATGCTCTGGGGCGTGATCTCTTGCGCCCTGATCCTGCCTTTTCTTTGGACGCCTCCTTACCTGGAGACCATAGACAATCCATGGTACAGCAACGCTCCCTTCTGGTACCTCACCCTCGTAGGCAGCGCCCTCGCCTTTTTCTATACCCTGTTTGTGGTACCCTACACAGCGTTAGGCTTCGAGCTCACGCCCAACTACGACGAACGCACTCGGGTCGTGGCATGGCGCATGTACATCGGGCTGGCCGGGAGCTTGGGCTCGTTCTCCCTCTACAAGCTCATCAACCTCGATGTATTCAACAATCAGGGACAGGGTGCCTTCTGGGTCAGCATCGGAATAAGCGTGATCGTACTCGCGTCTGGGATGATTCCAGTGGCTTTCGTTAAGGAGAATCAAAAGGTGAGGATTCCCGACCCCATCAAAATCGGTCCCGCCTTCGCCACCGCTCTCAAAAACAAGAACTTTCTCATCCTCTTCTTCGCATACGTCATCATCGTAGTAGCCACGATATCCGGCGGATCTGTTCTGCCTTTCCTCATGATCCCATATGTGCTCGACGGTAGCGACAAGGCTTGGGGAGACCTTTCGCTCGTGCTAGGATTCCTATCGGTCGGTATGTCGTACGTCAGCCTTTTCCTCATCGGATGGATTTCGAGAAAATGGAGCAAGAGCATCGCCATGAGCGTCGGCATCGCTTTCGCCTTAGTGGGAACAGCCCTGCTCTGGCCTGCCATCGATCCAAGGTGGCCCTGGGCCCTCTACATAACCTCCATCATCGCATTCCTCGGCTTTCAAGGTTGCTGGCTCATGGTCGACACGATCACCGCCGATATCTGCGACGAGGACGAGCTCATAACCGGTCGACGTCGCGAAGGCATGTTTAGCGCTGTCAAGGGCTTCACCTTGAAACTAGCCATCACCATTACCTCCCTAGTGGGCGGAGGCATCCTCCAGATCTCCGGATACGACGCAAAGGACATTAAGGAAAACGGCATCACACCAGATGTCGTATTCGACATGAAACTACTGATCGTTGGAACCCAATGCGCCGGACTGCTCGCCGCCCTTATCATAATGATCTACTATCCACTCACCCGAAAACAAGCGGAACGAAACCGCGAACTGCTCAAGATACGTCACACTAACAAACAACTCGCCCACACCCAATGATTCCGCTCAAAGCTTACCTACGCAGCGCCTACCTTTTTCTCTCCATCTTCGCACACTTCCACGCAAATGCCGCCTCCCCAGTGATCTCCGCGAGAGCAGATCAAATCGAAATCAGCCTTCCGTTGGAACTGCAAGGACAGGGCATCGAGGTCACCGTTCGCCTGCCCTACCAAACAGAAGAACAAACGTTCACGGTCTGGAAGGGACAAGCGTCTCCATCCGTAACATTCAATCGAATACAAGAAGGATACGACCTTTACTACGGACGCTTCAATATAGTCGTCGCTAATAGTCGCGAAACGCTGGACGCAAATCGCTGGGTGACCGACACGTCCCTACTCGGGGCGGCGACCTTTGCGATTCCCCACCCCAGCAACAAGAAAGGACTCAACAGCGCCGTAGGGCTGGAAGACCCGATTGCCCTAGGAGCCAGCCATATCGTCGAAAACATATCCATCGATCAACTCATTGACCTAGAATCGAAAAACAGTCCCTATCAAGTCACGGTCGACGCTAAGACCGTTCACTTCCGAGCATCCTATGTTGAAAACTTGGATACGCGGCTCAAAGCCTTTCATCAGGCCGGCATCCGCACCTTGGGAATCCTTCTCAAAACCATTAAATGGCAAGGCTCCCGCAACGACAGCCCTCTCACCCACCCACGCTCCGAGATCAACAACCCCCACGCCCTTATCGGAGCCTTCAACCTAACGAACGAAGAGGGCTACTTGTACTATCGGGCCGCACTCGAGTTCCTCGCATCGCGCTACACCCGCGAAGATGCCAAGTTCGGAATTCTCGCCGGCATGATCGTTGGAAACGAAGTGCAGAGTCACTCCGTTTGGTACAACATGGGCCCCGCCTCCATCGAGGAAGTTACCGACAACTACCACCGAGCCGTACGCATCGCCGAACTCGCAGGCAAACAGGCTCACTCGGATTGGCGCGTCTTCGTTTCCCTAACACACCACTGGCATGCCATGGCAACTCCCGGATCCCCCGAACGCGGCTTTAGCGGCCGCGGCTTCATCGACGCCTTTGGCAAACTCTCCAAGAAGTCCGGCGACTTCCCCTGGGGAGTCGCTTGGCACCCGTACCCAGAAGACCTCTTCGAGCCCGCCTTCTGGCTTAATTTTTCGGCAACGCCCTACTTCGACAGTCCGCTCGTCACCATGAAGAACTTGGAGGTACTCGTCGCTTACCTGAAGCAACCACACCTCCGCTTCGGCCACCAAACCCGCGAAATCGTTCTGAGCGAGCAAGGATTCCACGGCCCCGCTGGAGCGGAGCCAGAACTCAAGCAAGCCGTCGCCCTCGCCTACGCACTCGAGCTCGTTCAACAGATTCCTGAAATAACCGCCTTTCACTTGCATCGCCACGTGGACCATCCGCACGAAGGCGGTCTCATGCTCGGCCTGCGGCGTCACGGGCCCAAAGGAGCCGAGGACATCGGCCCCAAGAAACCCTCCTACAGCGTTTTCAAAGCCTTTGGCGAAAAGAACTGGTTAGAGGAAACTCAGTTCGCCCTCGACTACCTCGATCGCGATTCCTGGGAAAAGCTCTACCCTGGCCCCGAAAGCGTAGGCCTCGCTCAACCTAACTCCAACGAAAGCGGCATCATCGACCTGTATCGACTTTTCGTGGACGCAAATGTGGCAAATGCGCTAGACGCGAAATCCGCCTCCTTCCTCAAATCCGCCGGCTGGCTCGCGCCCTCTATCTTCGTCCATCCGAAAGATGGAGTCCCAGCCTCCATCAGCTGGCAGATTGAACTCCCAGAAATCGACGAAAATCAAAGCTTAGCCCTGACCTTCGGTACCGGAATCGCCCACGAAAGCTCAAACGGAGTAACCTTCTCGGTTCAACTTGATGGCAGGGAAGTTTACCGTCAGGAAAAGACAGACGGAACCTATACGTCCCACCTTGTTGACCTCACAGGCAAAGCCGGCAGCAGTCGCGAACTCAGCCTCATCATTGACCCCGGTGCAGACATCGAATACGATTGGGCCCACTGGGTCGAACCCATCATTCGCATCCAGAACTAACTGTATTGTTTTCTAATTGAAAGCATAGTTGCACATACTTCGTTCAGGCTAAACACATTAACTATACTCGTTTCGAGTCTTACAATTTAACTCAAATCCTTTCACATCCACTATTTGGAAATGGTAGAAAAACCGCAGCGTGAACGTTGCGGTTTTTTTATGTACAACCCCGTCGCCTAAAAGGATGAAACCCGATAAGGTACGACAGCCTCCACGGAATGGCGGGAAAGCGAAGCCGGACTCGCTCCCAAATCTAAACCTAGTTTATAGAGACCTTTTCAGCAAATTCGGAGTTCAGCGAAGAGTTACCAACAAGGAGCGAAAAATAACCCGGCTCTACCTGCCAAGATCCACTAGATACATCTCGGAAAGCAAACCCTCTCTAATTCAGTTCAAAGGTGACCGTCGCCGACCCACCTGCCTAGAGATGAACCTTCTCAACCCCCTTTAGGTCTCTTTCAGGTCGCTCGACCGCAGACTCGTTATTGTGGACGTGGAACCGTTGCCCTCCAGAAGTCGTGAGCTTTTGCGGCCGGATCTCTACGGACTTTCATGCACACCGATAATAAGGTGCGCATCCGCTAAGATTCCTCTCACAAGGTTCGAGATTGCCTGCCAGAACAGCTCGGGACTAGGGAAAATCGAATACGAGAAGGTCCTCGATTAGCGGTACGAAAAGACTTCAGGCGACTCCGATTTTTATCCTATACGGTTGGCCCATTACTACCCTCATCGGGCACGACGGCTGGGCAAACCACCCACGCGACAAAGCCGATAAAAGTCCCGGCGGACCAATCGACTTCCGACTGGTCGAACACTTGAAGGAGCTCAGCAAAGGAAGCTCGCCGAGAGCGGCGAGCAGGCTGCCAAGCAAAGGTATTCGAGGTCATGTAATTCGGATAAGGACAGTCAGGCGCTAACCGCCTAGCAAAGAACCAATTCTAGACCAAATCTGGAGAGCTCAAATGCTCCGAACCAAACTGCCCGAAGGCTTCTCCCTATGAAGTTATCCCATTTGCTTGCTTTGCTATTGCCTGCAGTCTCCGCGGTGCCCTGTCCAGCGAGCCCGCTCGACAATCCCCACCCTTCCAGGATAGATGCAAGCGAGCGCTTGCAAATTCGCCAATCGATTCGCGCCGCCGACTTGGAGACAAAAATCAACTACCTCGTCGATCGTAGCGAATTGTTAGACCTGATCATGGCATACGGATACAGCGTGGACCTGCGAGACTGGGAGCTGCACCGATCCCTTTTTCTCGACAATTACCACGACGGTTCATCCGGAACTTTCAAATCCGCGTCCGCAAATCGTCGGATCGAATTGCTGGAAACCTTCTTTGAAACCTTCGAAGGAACCCAGCACCTAAGCGTCCCAATATTCATTCGGATCGACGGAGACGAGGCATTCGTTATCACCACTCTCAACACTCGCCACTTCCACTCGGATGGTACTCCGGAAAAGAATACGCTTCTCACCGGACAATACGAATTTACGTGCAAACGCACCGAATACGGCTGGAGAATTTCCCACATCAACCTGGTCAACCGAAAGAAGCTTTCCCAGCCCGCCTATCAACCATGACTCGAAGAACCTCAATCGAAACGAATTTCATTCCCTTAAAGCGACTGGTACTGGCTACCATCGCGCTGACGATAGTGGCGAAGCTCCCCGCCATCCCCGAGCGGAAAGAGGATCTCCTCACCATCGCGAACGGGCAGGTAAAAATCGGGATCGATCGCGAAAAAGGAGGCTCCATCACCTACATTTCATCGGCCGGGTATTCGCGGAACATCGTCAACTACCGCGACCCGGGGCGCCTGATCCAACAGTCCTACTACGCTGGCATTCGTCGCGACCGGCGGCAGGAGGGACAAGGCAAACACTGGTCCCCGTGGTCTTGGAATCCCATACAAGGAGGTGGCATCGGCTCCTGGGCCGAGGTGACGGCATTCGAGCGCCTGAACGAACACACTCTCTACAGCGAGACGATCCCAAACCTTTGGGACATGCCCAACGAACCCGCCGCGGCTCTCATGAAGCAATGGACGCGATTCGAAGAAGGTTTGCCCAACACTATCGTAGTGCAGTGCGAACTACAGTGCGATCGTGATGAGAATGACCCTTGGGGCCCAGCTGTGGCCAATCCTCAAGAAGTTCCCGCCTGCTACTTCACCCGAAACTTTCACATCGCCAAGTCTTACCTCGGCGACGGCGAATGGCAGCTCGAAACCGATCCTCCAGGCTTGCCCTGGACCAAGGCAAGCCCCCCACTGCAAGCGATGGCCTTCTTCGAAG
Organism: Pelagicoccus enzymogenes; assembly: GCF_014803405.1. Taxonomy (NCBI): domain Bacteria; kingdom Pseudomonadati; phylum Verrucomicrobiota; class Opitutia; order Puniceicoccales; family Pelagicoccaceae; genus Pelagicoccus; species Pelagicoccus enzymogenes. Next base: position 70,792 of record NZ_JACYFG010000051.1, on the reverse strand, counting down.
AAAGCGGCCAAGGAATTGCGGTCTTCAGCCCAACCGCGGGCAAGTCATGGAATTTCGGCTCCAGCGGCGGACCTAACAATATAGAAGACCCAACTTCAACTTACACGATGCATGTCGCGCCAGTCGTGCGCGTAAACCTCGGTCCTAAGTCCAACTTCAATTATCGCTACTGGCTTGTCCTTGGCACAGAAACGGAAATAGCAGCGAGTCTCGACGTATTGATAGAAAAATACGAAAACGAAGAATATGAGCTAACAAACAGCTCTAACTGAAGATTCGCGGATCATCTCCAGCGCTCATTCAAGAAATACCAAGAGCTCTGCCTTAGCGACTCACCCCGGCAGTGACTCTCAATCCCTACCGATAAACGGCAGGGTCTTGCCGTCATGCCATTCGCATTTGACGATGACTGTTTCCGGGTTATCCGGCAGTCCTTGCTGGTTTTTCCGGAATTGCTCCGAGAGCAGGTCAACAGCGGCCGCCGCGATCCCCTCCGGCTTGATATCCACACCTGCCACCTCCGAGTTTGGATCGTGCATTTCCAAAGCGATGAATGCGACGTCATCCGGAACACTGATATTGTATTTGTTCAACAACTTCAACCCAGGCGGTTCATGGCCGATGATAACATCTGGCTTGTATTCATCGAACCAGACACGAATTGCGTCCGTGTCCTCGAAACCAAACTTGCAAACTGGAATCCGCTCCGCGAGATCCAAGCGGCTTTGGGCAAGGTAGTAGGCCGCCTCCCAACTGTGCTCTGCGCGCTTTGAGGAGGATTCACGCAGCATCAACCCGGGGCGTTTGTATCCATAATTCCTAGCTTGATCCATAGCCATCAACATTCCCTGGTGCAAGTCGCCCTCAGCCGAATACAGATGCGGCCACTCCAGCGACTTGCCGATGACCGATACCGCGAACTGACTGAAGTCGAAGTCGATACGCGTAGGATCCTTGCCATAATCGAGCATCAGCACGATACCATCGATGCCTCTCGAGTAGATGATTTCCGCTAGACGCCGGCTCGACATGCCCGGCTCCGCCATCCAAAACGCTTCGAAGCCGCAACCCAAGCTCTCGGCTTGGGACTTCACTCCATTGTAGAAGCGATTCATGAGCCCGTTCGCCTTCCACGGCGGAGGTCCGTTGACCTCCGGCGCGCTGACCATGGCGATGCGCCTGAGATGTCCATCCGTTCCCGACTTGGCGATGTGTGACATGACCTGGGCCACCTTCATGTCCCTCACATACCCCATCTCCTTGGCTGCCGCTTGGATCTTATCGCGTTGAGCTTTCGAAACGCCTGCGGCGTTGCGTAGAGCGGCGGAGACCGTTGTTCGCGACACGCCGCAAACTTTAGCAATATCTCTGATCGTAACTTTGGAGGGCATCGTTCGGGGGTATCAAAAAGCCTAGAAAAGCCTAGAAAATTGTAGCGATCCAGCTCCAGCCCAAGGCGACCTGACAGTCAAGCTCTCCTTAGGTCGCCGCCGACATGAAGCTGAGCCTAATATTGAGCCAACCTTACGATTAATAATTCTGCGGTGCCTCGAGGCATTCGTACTCTATGAAGCAAGCCCCTACCCCCAAAAACCTGGTCTTCATCCTCGCGGACGACCTCGGCTGGATGGACACCGAACCTTACGGCAGCACTTTCTACCAGACGCCCAACATCAACCGTATCGCCGCCAAGGGCATGAAGTTCACCGACGCCTACTCGGCCAGTCCGCTCTGCTCTCCGACCCGAGCCAGCATTCTTACGGGTCGCAATCCAGGACGCCTGCACTTCACGATGCCCACTGGGCACGAGATTCCAGAGATTCTGGAAGGACGAGAGCACAAGACCGCCCCGGCCGACCAGCGCGCTGCCGCTCCCACCCCCATCAACCGTCTCAGCCTCGACTACCGCACCATCGGAGCAGACCTCAAAAAGGCCGGCTACCACAATGCCCTTATGGGCAAGTGGCACCTTGGGCACGCTCCCCATATTCCGGAAAATTTCGGCTTCGATACCGTAGTCGGCGGGCGCCACCATTCCGGGCCACCTACCCCAGGCAACTTTTTCGCCCCCTGGGATTGCGACACCCTGCCCGAGGTCGAAGAAGGGACCCATATCACCGACGTGCTCGGAGACCAAGCAGTCAAATTTATCGAGGACAAGCGCTCCGACCCGTTCTTCCTCTGCCTCTGGCTCTACGACGTTCACGCCCCCTTTCAATCCAAGCCGGATCTCAAAGCCAAATACGAGAAAAGAGTGGACGACGCAGAACGCCAACGAAACCCCAACATGGGAGCAATGGTCGACATTCTCGACCAAAACGTAGGCAAAGTGCTGGACGCCCTGGAACGGCTCGGACTGCAAGAGGACACCATAGTCGTCTTCACCTCGGACAACGGAGGCAATATGTACGACGTGGTCGAAGGCACCTACCCCACCAGCAATTTCCCGCTGCGCTCGGGCAAAGGCAACAACTACGAAGGCGGGGTGCGTATCCCGCTAATCGTGCATTGGCCTGGCGTAGCAGAAAGGCCTACAGTCAACGATTCCGTCGTTTCTACCACCGACTTCTATCCCACATTTCTCGAAATGCTCGGGCAAGCGCCAGCGCCCGAAGCTCACTTGGACGGAGTTAGCTTCGTTCCCGCCTTGCGGTCGCAACCCCACGACCGAGGGCCGCTCTTCTCCCATTTCCCCCACTTCGTGCCCGCGACTATGAACCTCCCCAACACTTCCGTCCGGAAAGGTTCTTGGAAACTGTATCGATTCTACCACGACACAAGCGACCAAAAGCATCGCTACGAGCTCTACAATCTCGCGGAGGACATCGGGGAGCAAAACGATTTGTCCGGCCAACGTAACGACATCGTGGAAGAGCTGGACGCTTTAATCGAACAAAACCTACAAGCCAGCCAATGCTTGCTGCCCCACCCCAACGCTGACTACAAAGGCAACGTCGCCGGAGTTTGGATCGGCAGTGAAAGCGCCAAAGTCCAGTCCCAAAAGGGCGGTATGCAAGTCGACTACAACGGAGAGGATCCTAGCGTCACTACCAGAGTGACCCCTTCCCTCTTCGAGCCGGGAATACTGCGCTTCTCCTGCGAGACTACGGAAGAAATCTCCATCGCCGTCTCCTTCACCGACGGGCAAGAGCGCGTCAGGCTCCAGCCCATCGAACTGAGCTCGCCCTGCCTCAGGCAGCATTGCGAGATAGACCTTCCGGTGGAGACCGCTCTCTCGAAGCTCTCGCTGCACCTCTCCCCGGGCAATGGCCGCGTACGATTCGAGTCCATCGAGCTGTGGACCCCAAAACAAGAACTGCTGACCAAATACGAATTCCCTTCCAGTTGATAGCGGACGCATAAAGACAAAACTGTCCTCGAAAATACAATCGAGGCTCCCCACCTTCGGCCCTGTTCTTGAGAAAATGCACCCCGATGGTTTCCATACTCCAGCTATCCCTATCAAGAGTAGTTCTCGTCTTCACGATGCTTGCCTGCTGGCTGCCCGCTACGCTAGCAGGGCGAAGCGCCTCACTTCTGCCCGCTAAAAAAGAGACCATCCGCTTCGCCACGGACCGTACAAACTACAAAGCCGCGTTCGAGGAGATAGCCCGACGATACGAGGCGCTCCATCCGAACGTTGAGATCGAACTAACCTTCACCACCGGCAACCAGCTCGCAACGTACGTCCGCACGCGCGAGGCCGCCGGCCTCGAGCTGATGCCGGACATCTACAATGGGAACATGACCAAGGGCTACGACGCCCTCGGAAAATGGGTAGCCCTCACTCCCTACCTCGAGCAAACCAATCCCTACACCGGGAAAAAGTTCATCGATTCCTTTCGCGAGCTGAACGTGTATGAATTCGATAACTACGGCGGCGAGCTCTACATGCTCCCTTTGGACCTCATCTCCGTAGGGATCTACTACAACAAGGACATATTCGAAGAGCTGGAGTTACGCGAACCGCAAAGCTGGAATGAACTGCTGGATACCTGCCGCGCCATCAAGGCAGCAGGATACACTCCCTTTTCGATGCCGGGCGATTTCAGCTCCATCTGGGCAGGAAACATCGGATGGCTGGTGAGGGCCTTGAACGACGCCTACCTCCGGGACAAGATTCCACTACTCGCAGCGCAGCCTGGGGACTGGGACTTCGATCCCATCGCTCATTCAGATTTTACCTATGACCCCGCCAATCCCTTCTTCGACCGACAAATTCCCCTCAACGCCGAGAGAGTGATCAACGGGATAGAAAGCGGTAAAATCGATTTTAGATCAGAAGCATTCCGCCGCATTTACCTGAGACTGCAAGAGCTCTCCCAATTCTTTCAGAAAGGGTACATCGGATCTGACATCGCATCCGCTCAGAACGCCTTCATGAGACAGGAAGCAGCAATGATGCTAGCGGGTAGCCAATTCATTTTCACCCACGACCAGTACCAAAAAAACTCGGCCCCGGACCGCCGGTTCAAAACCGGAGTCATGTGGCTACCCCCCATTCAAGACGACCCTCTGGTAAGCGGGCCCATTCGCGGGTTCTTCAATGGCGGCACCCTACTCTCGGTAACGAAGAAGCCAGACCCTGAACACGAAAGACGGGTAATGGACTTTCTAATGTTCATCGCGACTCCCGAGTCCGGGCAACTCCTTCACGATCTGACTTTAGAAAACGGATACAATCTAAGCGGACCTCTCACGATCAAAGGAGTAACGATGCTCCCTGGCCTCGAAGAACAGTACCAAGCCTTCGGCGGAAACGGCGTTGTAAAACTGGAGTTTCGCGGACTCTTCGACGAACAAAAAAGCGTGGGCGACTTCGTCGTTCACCTCCAGGACTACTTGGGAGGACGCACCGACCTTGATCGTTTCCTCGAAGCTTACGATCGTTCCATGAAAGAAGCAGTACTGCGTCTGCGGGCGAACTATCAATACGACCTCGACCCCACCACTCGCGACTTCTTACCCGTCAGGGAACGGAAAACCGACGCATGGAACCCCTTCGACAATGGACTGCTAGCGATTGCGATACTCCTATCCGCCTACTGCGTATTCGCGCTTGCCAACATACTTAAGGCAAAATCCGAACATCGCCCCAAGGCCACAATCGGCTTTATGCTCCTCACCCCAACAATCCTGCTCCTTCTCGTATTCAACTACTGGCCGGCGATCTCCAGTATCTACTTTTCACTTACAGATTGGTCCAGCTGGCGATATCCCAACTTCATAGGACTAAAAAACTTTTCACGAGTGCTACAGGACGACCAATTCCTTTTTGGCTTGCTGAACATGCTAATACTCCTGATCGCGAGCGTGATCAAAGCAACCGTGTTCCCCTTTTTTGCTGCCCAGCTGCTACTATGCGTTTCCAACACGAGGGTTCAGCGTATTTTCCGCGGGATCTTGCTCTTTCCCACGCTCGTTCCCGCCATCGTCATCGTGCTCATCTGGAAAAACCTCTACAATCCTACCAGCGGCTTGATTAACCAAACGCTCGTCGCCATCGGAGCAGAAACTTTTGCCAGCAGCTGGCTAGGAGAACACTCGCTCGCGCTCGCCTCAATCATCTTCATGGGATTCCCATGGGTCGGAGCGATCGGACTACTCATCTACCTAGCCTCCTTGATGAATATTTCAGACGACATAAAGGATGCCTATGCCTTGGAATCGGACAGCACCCTCGCCCGAATCCGAAATATAGACATTCCCCTGGTCAGAAGCGAAACACGACTCTTAATTATCCTAGCCGTGATCGGCTCCATCCAAGAAATCCAAGCAATCTTGTTGATGACAGGAGGCGGCCCCGGGCTCTCCACTCACGTCCCTGCCTACTCAATGTACAAAGAGGCCTTCCTGTACGGAAACTTCGGATACGGTGCAGCCATAGGAACAGTCCTGTTCCTTTTTATTCTTTGCGTCACCCTCTTGAACTTGAAATTCCTGAAAAAGTCGGAGGGATACTCATGAAAGCATCAAGGGAAAAGGGGATTTCACCTGCAACGGCCATTGTCCTTTCCGCTATGGCCATGATAACCATAGCGCCCTTCCTGATGACAATCCTGCTTTCCGTCAAAAGCTCGGACGAGGTGATCCACGACTTTTGGGCGCCGCCCGAGGAAATCCGCTGGGACTTCTTCGCCCAAGCACTCGGTTTTATTCAGCACTCGATTTTCAACAGCGCCATTACCGCTAGCGTTAGCGTCATCCTACTAGCGTTCCTGTCCAGTCTTAGCGGATACGTTTTCGCCCGTATTCAGTTCCCCGGGAAAGAACTCATCTACCTGCTCATACTCGCCCTTATGATGGTACCCGGAATCTTAACGCTGATACCTATGTTCCTGTGGTACAAGCAATTCCCATTCGTGGGCGGAAACGATTGGCTTGGGCAAGGTGGTCATGGGTTTCTCAATACACCCTGGGTGCTGCTGGTACACTACATAGCAGGAGGTCAAGTCCTAGGGATAATCCTCTGCCGCACCTATATCGAGAACTTGCCCCAATCCCTTTTCGACTCCGCTCGGATCGATGGAGCGAGCGAGCTGCAAATTTACCGCAGCATAGCCCTCCCTCTCTGCCTCCCCGTGATTGCAACCGTGAGCATCCTGAGCTTCGTCGGAATCTACAACGACTATATGTGGCCACTCATCACCATCGACGCCCCCAACTTGCAAACCTTCACTCTCCGTGTAACTCAATACAGTTCCGAACACGCCCAGGAACACGGCCCCGAATTCGCTAGCTATATCATCGGCTCAATTCCGCTCATCATCGTGTTCGCCTTTGGCATGAAGTATTACGTAAACGGGATTACCAAAGGCTCCATCAAGGGATAAGCCTCCCCTTCCTCGATTTACCTGACAGTCTCGTTAGGGCGAGTTTGTCGTTAGATCCCTTCCTTGGTCTTTAGTCCAATCGCCTTCGCTCCTGCGAACCGCCACACAATAAATATCAATCCAGCCCCTCATGGAAGCAACCGCCATCGCACCCCCAAAAAATAGACCCGCAAGCGACGAATACGAACGCGAGCCCGTCCCCCAACGCGCGCTTAAAGGCCCCGGCAAGTTCTGGGGCATGTATGCTGGAGAGCATGCCGCGGGAACCGAATTCATGATCGGACCGCTCTTCCTGCTCGCAGGCGTATCGCTACAGAACATTTTTTTCGGCCTCCTTTTCGGCAATCTCATGGCTGTGCTGAGCTGGCGCTACGTCTGCGCTCCCATTGCCATTAAAGCCCGCTTCACCCTTTACCAGCACCTCGAGAAAATCGCCGGGAAATGGCTCGTGCTCGTCTACAACCTGGCGAACGGACTCCTCTTTTGCTTCCTCGCCGGGGCCATGATCACCGTGTCGGCAACTGCCGTCGGGATTCCCTTCGACATGCCGATGCCGACCACCAGCGACCTCTTTCCCAACAGCGCCTTGTTCGTCATCATCGTCATCGCCGTTGGTCTCGTCATCGCGCTCGTCGCCTCGCTTGGATACGACACTGTCGCAAAGTTCGCCAACATTGCCTCCCCTTGGATGGTGCTAGTATTTCTAGCGTGCGGAATCGTAGCCTTCAAACAGCTCGGAGCGGGAAGCTGGGAGGAGCTCAATTCTATCTGGAGCGAATCGATCCTATTCGCCCAAGAAGGAGAAAACCAATCTACCATGGGATTCTGGAGCGTTTTCATCTTCGCTTGGTTCTGCAATGCGGCAATGCACGTCGGCATGGCTGACCTTTCCGTCTTTCGTTTCGCGAGAAAGGCATCGTCCGGCTGGGCCACCACCGCCGGCATGTATGTCGGCCACTACATGGCTTGGGTCGCTGCCGCCTTCATGCTCGCCGCCCAAATAAAACTCAACCAGGACGCAAACCCTGTCCCCGGCCCCATGGCCAGCAACGTAGCCGGATTGGCCGGCATCGTCTGCGTCATCGTGGCCGGATGGACCACCGCAAATCCAACCATCTACCGGGCCGGACTCGCCTTTCAAGCGATGGTCCAAACCGTATTTCCTAATGTATCCAGATTTTGGACTACCTTCGCCGCAGGCTTGATCGCTACTGCAGCGGGCGCTTTTCCAGCTTTCGCCTGGCAACTGCTCGGATTTGTCGGACTCTACGGCACCATCCTAGCCCCCATGGGCGGCGTCATCTTATTCGACTGGTACTTCCGCAAACGCGACGCCACCACCTTCCAATCACTGGTACCCGAAAGCTCGTTCAACCTCGCCGTATTGCTCGCCTGGCTCATTCCTGTCGCCCCTTCCTTCTACCTGATCGTCTACCGGGGCTACACCGCAGTCAACTTCGTGCTTCCTTGCTGGCTCATCACCGGGCTGCTTTACCTGGCCTTCTCAAAACAAACCAAAACCGCCTAACCTCGGCCCTCATGATCACTGCCTTTCGACTCGTATCCCTCCTGGGCCTAGCCCTAACCCTAATCCCCTCCATCCTTTTCGCCATAGACTCCTTGTCCCTGGAAAACGTGAAGACCAGTATGACCATCGGAATGCTCCTTTGGCTCGTCTCCGCTCCGGTCGTGCAAGGGCTGAAACAAAAACTGCCAGACGCCAGCCACTGATTCAAATGAGCGACTCGAGCACCCGCCTTGCCCTCGCCGTTTTGCTAGGCTGCGGCTGCGCTCACTCGACTCAGGCCGCCAGCCGCCCGGATCAACAATTCGAGGTCTTCCAGTTTCCGAAAGACCAAATCCCACGTATCGACGGTTCCTTCGCAGACTGGAATCTCGTCCCGGAGCGATACGCGATCGGACTCGACCAGCTAATGGATACGGAACGCGGTCGCGGTATAGACCTCGATCCAGCCGATTTCGACCTATCGGTAAAAGTCGCTTGGGTCGAGGGACTCAATCGCCTCTACTTTTACTATGACGCAAGCGACGACGATTGGGACTTCGCCCGCTCAGGCCTGAAAAACGACATTTTCGAGGTCGTCGTCGATGGCAACCTCTCGGGCGGCTCTTTCATCAACACTGTCCACCCCCATAAAGACGCTTTTAAGAAAAGCGACCTCCACTTCATGGGCCATGGAGAGCACGCTCAAAATTATCACGTATTCACGCCTTCCTTACGCAAGGAATGGGCAATGGTTTGGGGCAACGCTCCTTGGATTAAGGATTTTCCACACGCCAACGCAGCACAATCCTACTCCTTCCAGCACGGAGAAGGCGGACGCTATCAGCTTGAATTTTACATCACCGCTTTCGACCACGCAGACCTGCGAGGCCCCGCCTACTCGACCGAATCCGATTTTCGAGAGAACGGCTTGATCGGACTCTCCTGGTGCATTCTAGAGTACGACGACGAAGGCAACACCTTCGAAGCGTTCATGAACCTGGCTCATGACACGGAGATGGTACGCGATGCTTCCTCCCTCTGCCTTTTCAAGCTCATGCCAATCGAGCCAGAACTACAGCCCGCAATCCAAGCTAATTGGAGCGTTACGAACATCGGTACGGACCGCCGATCTTTCAAATTCGAAGATCGCTCCCACGGAGAGATCCAGAGCTGGCATTGGGATTTTGGCGATGGGAACAGCTCCAACGAGCCGTCCCCAATCCACCACTACACGCGGCCCGGGCAATGGGTGGTGCGCCTAAGCGTCCGAGGCCCGGCCGGCGAAGACAGTCTAGAAAAAATCTGGGACGTCGTAACTCCCTAGCGTCGACGATTCGACCTATTAGAGCGACTCCAAGAACAACAAAATCGATTCGATCTCATCCTCCTTAAGTATTCCCGCATAGGAGGGCATGCCGACATCGCCATCATCGTAGCCCTTCGCCTTCTTTTCGGAGGGCGCAAGAATCGACTCTTTCAAATAAGATCTTGTCGCCTTCACAACGCTTCCATCGGTCAAATGTCGACGACTGTTGTACAAATCCAAAAAGCTAGGTCCGCTCCGTCCTTCCGTCGAACCATCGGTGGAGTGACAACCAATACAGCCGAAATTCGAATAGATCTCCTGGCCCCGCGCTGCGGAAACGACCGCTCGCTTGCCCGCCTCCGCTCGCGGCGCTGGTTCCAGCTTGAACAAACGCTCTGGATCGAGCATCCCAAAGCCCAAGGCTTCAAGGGGCGTGTTGTTACTGCCATCAACAGTCAAGTAGGTAGGCAGCCACTTCCCGTCGGATTCGACCATAACCTCCACCTGCATCGCCGGACGCATCGCCTCAATCGCGAGATACACCCGGCACCGATCCTGAGACAAATGCACGGAATGGACATACAAGCTGTCGATTCCCGGTTCTCCCTTCTGGTTGTATTGGGCGGAACCATACTGGGCCGTGCGACGGTAATCCCAAGCGCTCACCTGGTAGCGATTCGGATCCAAGGCAACCTTCGGTTCCACCGGGGTGCGATAGCTGAGAACGACGCCATTCGCTACCGGCTCCATCGATTCGAGAGAGCGAATTCCCCCCTCGACTTCCCGGATCCTGCCAATCCCCTCCAAACGCGGAGCAGAGGAATCCCAGATCTGGAAACCTGCCACGTATGCCATGCCATCAGTCGGGTTCACCGAACCATTGAGCAAGGGGATCTCTAAACTCAGAGGCAACTGCGAGGCGCTTGCTTTACGTAGGTTTCCTTCCGCAAAACTTACTCTGTGGATCGACGGCCGATGGTACTCCAGGTACAGGACACTATTTCGGAACGAGATAGAGCGTTCGTCGAAGCCGTGCACCTGCCCAACTCCCGAGGGAGCCACGCGATGCGGAAACCAAAGCAACGGAGGCGAGACCGGCATCTCCGTTGCTGCCGGTGACTTCTCATACCCGTAGAACAAGCCTTCCTCGATTTCCAACAATGGCGTAGAGGGAATCCATTCGCCCTGCTGATCGCTGGCCGTCACCAAATCCCGAGACGGATCGTAAGCAAGAAACGCGTTCCTTAAGCCGCTTGCATAGACCGAGACCTTCTCTCCATCCGCTGAGATCTTAAGAACCCGGCCGCTGTGCGGGTTTCTTGACGCAACTTGCTGTCCGCACTTCGAAATTAAAAATGAACCGTCCCGCATCGCTACAATGCTACTCGGAAAGTCTCTCGTATCCGGACTCTGCACGAAGCGATTGCAGAACATCTCGTAACGATCGATCTCATGGTCTCCGTCCAAGTCCCACAGCCTACTGACCCCACCTCTTGAATACACGAAAATATCGTCTCCTCTTAGAGCGAGCGTCTGAGGTTCGTTAAAGCCGGCCCCAATTCTCTGCCATACGATTCTGGAATCCGCTGATTCAAATCCCGTCAGTCGATAAAGGTCGCCGTCAAAAGTGAGCAAAACCGCGCTGCCATCCTTCCTAAACTTTATATCCACCGGGCGAATACGACGTTTCCAGGGATTCGGATACGGCAAGTCCAAGAGGTCGAATACGTACCCTCGATTTTCCTTTCCGAAAGAAAAGCTTGTCACAGCCTTCTCCGGCCAAAGCTGCTCCTTAGCGGTGCTGAACCCTTTATCCGTTTTCACCTCCTCAATAGAAACATCGCCATCCAATGAATAACGTACCACCCACTCGCAGCTAGTCTCCGAAGTTGGGCCGATATCGATACTTCGGACATCGTCCCCTGGACCGGGAAGCAGCAAAGTCGCCTTCGAGTCCAAATTCTCTACACGTATCCGTCGTTCAACGACAATATCGCCATCCAAATCCAAGACCTGAAAACGCTCAAACGCGTTCGCCCCAAACAAAAGGTAGCTCAGCAAAGCGCCATCGTCCGTGACCCGAACCCCCTTCCACGACGCAAGCTCCGGATCCATCGGCCCCCGGCCAGGTTCACGCTCGTCTATGTAAGCCTCTCTGAAGTCGAACAACCTGACATCGCCAGAGCGTTGCCACCCTGGGTAAACTCCGCTGCGAGAGACAATCTTCCCGGCTGGACTCGGAAGCCTGCGGAAGCCTCCCTCTATTTTATTTAGCGGAAGGGCATAAGAAGCGAAGGACACGCCAAGAGGCTCGCTGAATGCCCCTTTCCAAATAGCCGCCACCCGCATCAGTTCCGTATCGTAAGCGACGTAGACGTCCTCCGCCAAGGGGACGATAAGGGCCCGCGGCACTATCTCACGATCCGGCTCGCCCCGTCCCCCAATAGCGATTGTTAGCTCCTTGAAAGGAAATCCCTTGTCGAGAAACTCTGTGTAAGGCGGCGTGCCGCCCTTCAGAGGATAGACAAGACCCTCATCCGCCTTGGCAACGGAACAAACACTGAAAATCAGCAAGTATGTACAAAGTAGCTTCATCGATGCGAATCACAGAAACCCGAAATCCCTGTCGTTACGAACTTTCACTAGCGCGTAAAAGGCAATTCGAACACGTACGTTCCGGCTCCCACGAGCAAGCGCGTTACGTCGCCTTCGGAATCGATAGAGTGAAAGTGCTCACCTAAGCGAACCAGAGCCCCCCCTTCCTTTATTTGGGACACGTCCTTCGAAGGAAGGACGATCGTGGCTTTCGTATTCGCCGGAATTTCTACGTTCATCCTGAGCATGCCGTCTTCCACCTTCCAATCGCTTCGAATCGGCCCATTGATCGAATCGTAGCGAGCCTTGACCCAGTCGACAACCTCGTTGTCGGGGTTGCTCTCCGAGCCGGGAATACGGGGATGGATCAAGACATGACGGTAGCCAGGTCCGATGGTATCGATGCCCGCCAACGTCCGATAGGCCCATTCCATCACCGCGCCGAAGGCATAGTGGCTGAAACTGTTCATCCCGGCGTTTTGTTTCCCATTGGCTCCGTTAAAGCCAAATTCCTTGGTGTAGCTGTCCCAGCGCTCCCAAACGGAAGTAGCTCCGTTTACCACCTCGTATCCCCAGCTCGGATACTCCCGGCTTTGAAAGAGACGAGTCGCCAACTCATGCTGCCCATGCTCGCTCAATGCAGGCAGCAGGGAGCGGGTTCCTAAGAATCCGGTCGCCATTCGGAAACCGTTCTTTTCGATTTTCCCCGCAAGGTGCATTGCCGCCTCGGAACGAAGGTCCTCCAGAATCAGGCCTACCGACAAGCCCAGCACGTAAGCAGTTTGCGTATCCACTTTCAACGTTCCATCCTCGTTAAGGTAAGCAGCTTCAAACGCCTTCGCCACCTTCTCGCCGCGCTCACGATAGGTCTCGGCCTCCAAACGGCGACCAAGGGCCAGCGACATCTCCTCCATCATATCCAGCACCATCGCATGGTAGCAGGTGTCGATGAACTCGATTGGCGTCTTCTCGCCTACATTGAGCCAATCACCCCAAGGATTGCCAAGGCTGGTTCCGAGACCGTTCACCGCAGTGGAGGCGTAGCGCCACTCCATGAATCGCGTCATGGAGTCCCAATGTTCCTCCAGCATGCGCGTATCGCCATAGACTTTCCATATCGTCCACGGGCAGATGATCCCCGCGTCCGTCCATCCCGAGCCAAAGGACTTACCGCTTCCACCGTGGGCCATCGGGTACGGAGCGTAGTCTGGATACGCTCCGAAGCTCAACTGCGACTCCTCCACATCGTCGATCCATTTGGTAAAAAAGGACGCCACATCCGCATTGTAGCTCGCGGTCCGAATATAGGCCTGAGCGTCGCCCATCCAGCCCAGCCGCTCGTCGCGCTGCGGACAATCGGTCGGAACCTCCAAGAAATTAGCCCGCTGGGTCCATTGGGCATTTTTCCCGAACTGGGTCAGCACGGGATCGCTGCACTCAAATTCGCCGGTCAATGGAGTATCGTTGTGCAAGACAATGCCTGTGATCGCATCGAGCTCAGGTTTGACGTCCAGTCCTGTGAGCTCAACGTATTGGAATCCGTGATACGTGAAGCGAGGAGACCACACTTCACCTTCGGGATCTCCCTTTAGCGTGTAGAAATCCGTGACTCGGGCACGCCTCAAATTCTCAGTCATGACCATCCCGTTCTCCTTGAGCATTTCGCCGAAGCGCAAACGGATTCTGGTTCCGCGCTCCCCCTTCACCTTCAGGCGCACGATTCCCGCAAAGTTCTGTCCGAGATCGAATACAAAAACGCCCTTCTCCGGCTCGGAAACGGATCTAGCAGGGAGCTCCTCAGTCGCCACGATTGGCGGTGCCATGTAAGACTGCATCACCGGGGGTTTTTCGAAACCAAGATTCACTGGCTTACGTCCTGCTCGATCCGTATACACCGTGTCGATGCGCGGATTTCTCGACGCCAAGACCGCACGCTCCCAATCCTTGGCCTTGTAGCCCGGCAACGCCCACTCTCCCAACTCCATGCGCGCATCATAGGCTTCGCCCATAATGATGTCCGATTCTCGTGTCGGCCCCCCATCCGTGACTCGCCAAGACTCGTCTGTCACGACGAGCTCTCGCGAACCATCTGTGTATTCGATTTCCAATTGCGCTAGAAACGCTGGAGTTTTCCCATAGAAATAGCGCCCCACCTTGTCGGGACCGTATCCGACTAGAAGCCCGTAGCCCACGTATCCAGAATACCATCCATCAGCCACAACGGCTCCAATGGCATTTTTCCCCTTGGATCGCACCCATTCGGTCACCTCGTGCGTGCGGTAGTAGGCTCGCTTCTTGTAGTCCGACCAGCCCGGCTGCAAATACGCGTCACCCACGCGTTCGCCATTCAGATACAAATCGTATACACCAAGAGCCGAAGCATAAACGACTGCCCGCTTGACCTCTCTCTTAGTGGTAAAGTCTTTCCGATAGTGGCGGGGAGCTGGCAGGTGCAGTTTCGATCGGTCCTTGTGATAGGAGGCATCATCTTCGCAGGAAATCCACTGAGCTTTCCAATCCTGTTCGTTCAACAACCCCATCGCCCAACGGGCAGGCTCGCTCCACTTTGAAACATTGCCCTTTTCATCCCAAACCCGAACCTGCCAAAAACACTCCATGCCAGACTTCAGCGCCATTCCCTGGTATTCGATTTGGTTGGTATCGTTTCCCGCGGTGCGGCCGCTATCCCAAAGCTCAGCCTTTCCGCGACGCAATGCTTCGCTCGAGCGAGCAACCCGAACCTGCCAAGCGCTCTGAGACGCTCCGCGACGGTGAGATTCGACTCTCCAAGAGAATCGCGGCAATCGAGAGTCTACCCCCACCGGCTCCTCGAGGTACTCGCAGCGCAAGGCGGTAGGATCTAGTGAATCGTTATCTTGCACCGCGTGGGCGGAAGCGCAGCAGGCTACAATAGCACCAATCAAAAGTAGGATGAAATGAGTTTTCATGGATGTTAAATTTGGCGAATAAGGGGCAGTTGGTCGAAGCGGTTTCCCGAGGAGTCTTCCATCTTGAATCGACGAAAGCCCTCCTCCAGTGGCATTCGTTCGCAAAGTACACTGAGCGCCCATCAGGAAAGCGATAGACCCCCTAGTTGACTGTCAGGAAGCCTTCGCTCGCGAGCCTGACGCGACTGGCTGCCGTCCACGCAACCAATGAGAACATGAGCACAGAAACAGTCCCCCTTAAACAATCTCCTCCACTAACAGCCTCCCTCGAGCTATTACCGCTAAAAAAAAATAATCCCATCCCTCTCACGGAGAGGGACGGGACCCAAACAGTTTACAGGCAAAGGAAGCAGCCCTACACTGTCGACGTAATCAGTTTACAACTACTAAAAGCGAAAGGTGTTCGTCAGGAACATTTCCGTTGGGTTCGGGTTGCGGAACACCACATCACGCCCATCCGGGTTCGTGATCATCGGAATGAAGTCCGAATTGCTCCTGTAGAAGTTGCGAACGTTAATCTGCACATGCCAGTCAATCCGGTCTTTGAAGATTGGCTTGCCATACTTCACCCATACATCGCCATTCAACTCGTCGTCCCCGTAAAATGGCTGATCGAGAAGTGGCGTAACGCGACCATCCTCGACTGCGATCCTGTACCCCGTGGCAATGCGGTCCTGCCATCTGAGAGCGCCGCCAACCTGGAAGTCCTTGAGGAAACCATCGCTGAAGCTGTAGTTGGTCACAAGGTTCGCACGCCACTTACGCTGCTCTGGCGAAACTTTACCTTCGCTCGCCAAGGCTGCGAGAATCGAGTTCACGCGATTGGAGGTCCAACGTTCGGTCCAAGTCATGTCTTCCGCCAAATTCGGCGAGTCGATCATCGACCCCAGCGGAGACGCCGCCAAGTTGTCAGCAATCGACAAGATCGCTGCCGCCCCAACCGGGGCCACATTCGAAATCACCGTTTCTTGCTTCGCCAAGTTGAAGGCCATTGTCCAGTTGTCCGTCAGCTGCCCAGCAACATCGACCTCGAAGCCCTTCGACACGAAGTCTTGCGACGAACTTTGCCCAGGATTGGGCGTCCAAACGCCATACTTGCCTGCTCCATTCTCGTTCCAACCCTGGAAACGGTTTCTTATTTTCAAAGGAAGCATGCTTAGAGCTTCGTCGTAGACGTCCTGGTATCCGCTGAACTGGTCGCTCACGTCGATTCCCGTGAGTTGAGTATTCATCGCCATCGCATCCGCGAAACTCATTCCCTGCGTTTCAGCATCTCTCCAGCGGTCCATACTATGCTGGATCCAACCGGGGGTGTCGGTACTCGGTCCATCTGAATACTTGTTAGATGTCTCGAACCAGTTGAACTTTACAGACAGCCTATCCTCCAAGGCGCTAACCGAAAATCCATACTCTTCAGTCGTACCGGTAGGAGATGGTATAATTTCCCCTAAAACGTTTCGGCGAACACCGGAAGCGGAGAAGTTTTCCGACTCGTTGTAGTGGAGACTCAGCTGCGAACTGTAAGGTAGCTTGAGCCACTCTTTAGGAACGTGAGCCACAATGCTCGCAGTGAAGGTATCCCCAGATTGCGTCGAAATATCGTCAGGATTCTGACTGAGGATCAATGACCCCTCATCCATCACGCCGTCTTGGAAATGATAGTTGTTCGTCTGCGGATTGATCAGGTTGTAGTCCTCCCTGCGAACCCGGGTTGTGTCGGTCATCTCATCCGTTCTCCAGCCCAGAACGCTAATGACATGACCAGCGAGCCAGTCACTTTGCACGCTGAAGACTTCGGAGTCGATTTCGCGTCGAGAGCGAGCGCCCTCCCTCAAGAACTCACCCACTCGGTAGTCCGCTTGCAGAAAGAGGTCATCAGTGAATTCATCGCCCTTCCAGGTCGGAACCCAAGTTTGGTATTGCTGCGTCAAAATATCGCCAGGCTCAGGAATTGCTCCCTTCCAGTAGCCATCCAGCTTAACATCGTCGAGCGATTGGATACTAGGGTCCAACATAGAAGGCCCCACATATACCACAATCGGATTTCTACGGCGCCAGCTATCAATCTTATCCTTAAGATCCGACTCGATGTTAGTTTCGTCGCTCAGGTCCAACAAGACGTTGCGAAATTCGCGGCGGGTGAGATCGATCTCCTGCGATCCGACAAACCCCGTAAAGGTATGATTCCCGAGGAAGCGCTTGATACCGTCTCCTTCGAGTTCGAGCTTATAGAAGGCGGTCGCTTGATAGGCCCGTCGAGCGGTGTGATCCACATTGCGGTCATCACTTCCCAAGTCCATGATGAGTGGGCGGCCGACGTTCGGATTTGGCTTACCATTGCTGAGAGTCTCCATTACATCCGCGATCAAAGGACGGTTGTAGAATGGCACGTGCTCGTTCTTCGAATAGTTTTCCGCATTGTAGGCAATTTCGATACCAGCCTTGTTTTCGAGAAAAGCCTGCTCCAAGCGGACGTTCACGACATCGAACTCTTGCCTAACCCACTGACTATTTCCCGCGATGAGCGTACGACGGTTGTCGTAGATATTGGGATTTATGATATTCGGGCTTTGGAACCCTGGAGTCGTAGCGCCACCATAGTAGCTCCATGTGTAGTAGTTGTCGGAACGACCATAGCCCGGATCGCCATCGGAAAGCCCCCACTGCACACGAGCGAGCACGCCGTCTACTTCCGGGGCATCGGGAAAGCCAACGCCTGGCTCCGTCGCATTCACGCTATTGTAGACAACTGGATACTGCTCCCAAAAGCCTCCAGTGCTCGGACCTGGTTGGGACGTCACCGCGCCCGTGTGATTCTGCACCGTCCATTTCGGCTGATAATTCGCCACATAAGGTCGAGGAGCAGCCCCTGTCATCTCCAAGATGTCATCCAAGTTATCCGGAAGCCCGAACCAACTTGAGACACCATCCAACATGGGAATGTTGTCAGGAGGGGTTCCCATGATCAGGCCGTCTTCCACGCTGGCACGGAGGTTGATCGCGCCAAGCCAAGCGACACCCTCGTTTTTCGCTAGCGTCGCATTCAATGCGACAAATCGGCGAGATACCTCTTCGTAAGCGGGTCTTTGCTGGAATTGAGTATCTCCTTCCAGAAGCGAAACTCTCACTGCGAGTCGGTCCTCCAACAGAGTCTTGTTATAGTCGATCGTGGTACGATAGCTGCCTCGCTCGCCCAAACGAATGCCTAATTCTCCAAAATCGCTTCCGATGGAAGCGCTTTTGATGGCATTGTTGATAACACCTCCTGGACTGCCGATCCCGAACAACAGGGAATTAGGGCCCCTGCTTATCGTAACCGATTCCGTGTTGTATCCGTCAAATGGTATGTCCGTGAGGAAATAGTCGCGGGTCAACGTCGCTTCAGCCAATCCTCGAATTCTTTGACCGCTCTGTGGGTTACGCCTTGTCTCCTGGGAGGAGTAGGAGCCGTTTGACCTGATGGAATTGGAAAAGTTACCTTGATCTCCCGATGCAACTTCGGTGTTCAGTCCGTAGGATAATAGCGTACCGGCATCCGTCGCTCCCACATCATTCATGAGCTCCTTCGTCATGACCGAGATCGCGGACCCTACATCCTTCAACCTCATGTTCAGGCGAGAACCAGCAAGGGTGGAGGTCGCTCGGTATCCCGCCTCGTCACCTGCATCCACGGTGAACGGCGAAAGTTCAAATACATCTGAGTCTTCATTATCCTGAGCAACCAACGAGGAGGCTGCGACAAAGGGGGGTAATATGTATTTTC
This sequence comes from Pelagicoccus enzymogenes, assembly GCF_014803405.1. Classification (NCBI taxonomy): domain Bacteria; kingdom Pseudomonadati; phylum Verrucomicrobiota; class Opitutia; order Puniceicoccales; family Pelagicoccaceae; genus Pelagicoccus; species Pelagicoccus enzymogenes. The sequence continues at coordinate 51,840 of NZ_JACYFG010000051.1, read as the reverse complement.
CTAGTTTTCTTAGTTTGGTTTTTAAAGTCATCATATCTTTAGTTTGTATTGTGTTCATCCCTCCTTCCCTCCCCTTCGGAGAACCTTCATTAGCTAAGATCTCCGCTGTCCTTTTGCGTATGTAGTACGCCCCCGTTACACTATCCCGGACGGCCTCTATTTGGGTGTCCTCCAACATCCGATCCAGAACTTCTCGCAGTGAATAGTGCCCATGCACCTTCTTGGTACGCACCCTTTCCAACATTCTCTCTATGTACAGAAACTGAGACTCCCCCTGTTCCGAAACCTCCTTGAGCGTGTCGACCGCCCACCCCGCAGGCACATTGAAATACCTCATATCTTCCGCCCCTAGAGTCGGAGCAATACCGAGGAATAGCGCCAACGCCCAAAGCGATGCGCCGCCTAAAACTCTCTTCAGAACGCGGGGTAAGCGGGGTGAGAAATACTTTTCCAAAAATACGAGATATGGTCATCAGCGCATACTTGTCTCGCTCCAAGACGGGACTCGCGGCACTTTACACCAATAATTTTTTCTACTTTTTAATATTAGATCCTAAACCACTGACTCACAGGTCATCACTAAAAAATTGAACCATCTTTTTTCAGTTTTTCGAAGCGCCTTCAGCTATCGACCTTTTAGATACAACTTCAACAAACACGACAGCACACAGATTCTTCGAACGACTGGTCTTTTGAGAAAATGTAGTCATTTTTCCCGTAGCCATATCGAACCGTTACTTTTGCGCTCCACTTCAATGTTCAACGAAAGGTCAAGCAACCGCACGAGGCTTTCGACTTCGTTGGAGCGGATCGACGCGACGATCGGCAAATGCGCAAGCGAACCATCCGCCAGATGCAGCTTGGTTTCGTTGCGCTGGTTGAAGCGCGCCACGATCTCCGCGAGCGGAACCCCATCGAATTTCCAAAGCTCATGCTTCCAGTCTAAGATGGAAGCTATCTCGACTGCTTCGAGGTTTTGCAGAATGGGCTTCTCATCGCGGTCAGACTTGAGTGATACGGTAGATTTTTGGCCGTAGCTCATGTAGGCCAACACACTGCCTTTCGCCCCTTTTCTCGGAGCATCCTCAACCACACCCTTTTCAGGTGCTGATACGAATGGCAACGATTCTGGTTCCACCGCCACGTTCTCCAAGCTAATCTTGCCTTCCGTGACGAGCACCTCGAGTTGCCCGCTATCGATCTTCAAGTTGAATGCGGTACCAATTGCCCTCACCTCCCTATCTCCTACTCCAACGATAAAAGGCCAGTCAGGATCCTTGGAGACGGTGAAATGCACTTCCCCCTCCAATAATCGCACAAAACGGGCAGCGTCACCGAACTCGATAGACACTGCCGCCCCTTCACGCATGTCAATTTCACTGCCATCGCTCAAAACCTGATGAACGTAATCCTGAGCCACAATGTGGAGCTCTTCCACCCCCCTCGCAGGCCCCTTAGCAGGCGAGTTATAAGTGGAAACCAAGATGAACAACGCCAACGCCGCAGCCACGGCCACCGCACCGGCAGACAGCGGAATCCACCACCGACGCGGGGATACAGAATCGAGAAGATCCGGATTCGGATCCGAGCTGTGCTCAGGTCGCCACTCTGACAATAGATCAAAAGCTTTCCAACCCTTCTTGTAGTGGGCGTAGCGTTCGCCATGCCTGCGATCCTCCGCCAGCCACTGGAAAAACGCATCCTGCTCCTCGGCCGAGAATCCTTTCTGCTCTTTCGCGACCCAAGACGCAGCCACGTCCGATATCCGGTCTAAATCCTCTGAGTCGGAGTCTTTCTCATTCATCAAATACAACCTTTCCCTCCGCGGTAGACGACCGCGAAGTCCACGCACTTCCGCACACCAATCGTCAGTTGGTTCGAGACAGTGTTCTCAGAAATACCGAGCTTACGAGCCACCTCCCTCTGCGACAATCCATAGATCTTAGCCAGAGTGACAACTTGACGGCATCGCTTTGGCAAGGATTGCACCGCCCGAGTAAGAATCTCCAGCTCTTGGTTGCGCGACACTGTCTCCGGAACGCTCAAGCTATTGTCCTCAAATTCCAGATACTCCTCTCGGTCCATGTGTTCTGTCCTCGCAAGCCTCGGATGGCGCACATGGTCCAAGGCCAGGTTCCTGGCAGTCGCGAACCAAAAGGCTTTCGGGTTTTCCATAACGACTCCCTCCTTCGCCCGCAGCACCTTTAGATATGACTCCTGAATAATGTCGTCCACGTCGAGCTCGGATGGGAAACGGCTCCGGAGCCAAGCTCGCAACTTGCTCTCGTGGGGCTCAAGCTGCTCCCTAAACCAACGTTGCTGCTCCGAAGAGTCATCTGTCATGTGTATTGTATGAGATAAGCGGGGTTGAAACTGGGAAATCTGAAAAATACGCCCGCACGAACTCCGCCGCCCATCAAGGGACTTACCAGCGGACTTACTGAGGCGTAGGGGTGAGAAAGAACTGCACATCCTAGCCGACAAGTTTTCAAGCTTCACGAACTGCATACACCAAATGCACATGCATTTCCGGAATGCGACATCCTCACCGATTTGCTTAAACAGCCCAAAGATTGAGGAGGCATACCGGCAAAACGAAAAAACGCCGCCTCTTGCCTGAGGCGACGTTAAACCGAAATTGAATCCGATCACTAGCCCCATGGGGCCCGCTAGGAATACAAGGCTCAAAGGCCCTCTAGATTCTGCTCTACAACTTCTCGAATCTGCTTGGGATTCCCTACCAAAAGATACGTCTCGTGACGCACCGATTCGTAAGCGTTTAGAGCGATAAGCTGACCAGGATTCATCACGCCCAAGGACGCAATATTCACGCCCGCCTTTTCGAGGCTAGCCGTTCTCGTCTCGTCCGCGAGGTCCATTCCGTAAACGCGGCGGTCCCTGTAGAGCAGCTTGCCAGTACCGCGATCCCGGCCGATTACGTTGAGTTTGTTTTTGCCTGAATCAGGAGTGTAAATTCCAAGAGCTTTCAGAGGCCCACCGATCAATGCACTCTGCGCCAAAACGATAAGTCGCTTGCCATCAAAGTTGTGGGGACTGGAGGTATCGCGATCCCCGCCGTCCCAAGGCACTGTGGAGCGGCTACGTACATCTTCGTTGTTCTCAATATTTACGCGCCATTCAAATCCCCCGGTACGATGTCTCACCATCCAGTCACCATTTTCGTTGATCCAGCGGGTATGGGTAAACGGCGATCGGTCACGGTCGAAGCGCATAGCAAAGATACTAACTTGGTTCGCTAGGTCGTATCGATGATCTGGATGCACGCCATCTGGTTTGTGATTCGACATATCGGTGATATTTCCGATGTGCGGGCTGTAAACCTTATTGAACTGCCTTATGCAATGTATAGGATCCCGCACGTAACTGAATCTCGTGGAACAGCGGAAAACCGCAAGATCATGGACCCAATCCTCTGTATCCATTAGCTTATACTCGGCCCAAAAGTTGAATTCGCTTTTGACTTCAGTGTTCTGCTTTCCCTCGAGGTTCTCCTCGTCGATTCCGTCGACGTCGCTATCGCCGCCATCGTTTCCATAGGGGTCGGCTCCAATATTTTCCCAGCGAATATAGTCAAATCGACCATCGCCATGCCAAAGAGCGCAGGGCCGATCGTTTACGGTCAGTCGCGTGCCGCCCTGACTCACTGTAATGTCAGAGGGGGTGCCAAGGTATTCGTGAAATCCAGCTTGCGTGGGGTTGTAGCGAAGCCGGTGTAGCTTGTCTCTCGTTGCGATCTGACCACCGCGACCCGCACGATCCACTTCAGGACCCATGAGATCGATGCTGCCGTCGATACGAAATCGGTTGATCATCCCTCCAGCGTTTTCCGCAATACCGAGTACTGAACCTTTATAACTGAGAGTGTGACTTGTTATAGATGGGTCAGCGGGCGCAATTACGTCACGGGCGTACGATAGCTGAAAGGCTAGCGCAGTGAAGCCAAGCAAGGCTGTATTCCTAATGATTTTCATAGTTTTGGGTATTTTCGTATGTTACTAACAGAAGAGGCATTCCTAGCCGAAAGCGGGCTCCACAACGCTTAGCGATCTGGTTCTTCGAGTACTGCGGGGTCCTGAATCCGGTCCCGCCAAACCTGAGCAAGTTGAGGATGTCTCTGCTTGAGCTGATGCATAATCCCAAAACGGGTCGCGTCATCCATCAGACCATCAGCCTCCAGCTCCTCCGCCCAACTGAGAGCGGATGACTCGTCATTTGATAACATCTGCTGAAACATCAGCTGGACGAAGGCTCCGATTTCAGCAGGAGGAAATTTGAACTTAGAAAAGTAGTGCTCGATGAGCCCCGGTTCCGATTCGATCAGCTTTTGCAGTCCTACGGCTGCCAATTGCTCCCTCAAGGGGTCAGAAGTCTGCTCCAGCTCCAGCAATAAGTCCAAGGCTTCAACGGGACTCTCTTCCATCAGCAGCGAAGCAACCTGCAGCGAGACACTGTTGCGGTCATCTGACCGCTCCAACCGTCCGCGCCACCGCTCAGCCTCCGATCGATCCATGTTGTATGCGATTGCGGCTACGGATCTGCTTCGAAGTTCCGGGTCCTCTATAAGCGAAAGTGTCTCCGTCGCAAAGGACAGATCATGAGGGGCCATCCCAATCGTAGCCTGGCTGGCGTACTTGGCGAAGCGGCTTACTACGAGTGGATCGGAGGACCGCTTCAACCAAGCAATAGATTCTCTTGGGGAAAGCTCAGCATAGCGCCTCACAAGAACATCGAACCACGTATCCGCAATTTCATGGTCCCACGTTTCTAGCGCGTGCTGAAGAGACTCATCTGGATCCCACTCAAGCCAACGGTAGTGCAAGGCAATTTCCGCCCTCGTTCGATAAGATTCGACCTTAATCCGCCTGATCGCCTCAAGGTAGGCCTCCAACTCGGAGGGGGTCATCTCCTGAATCAATAAATGCAAGTCGTATTCGCTATGTTCGTCGTCACGATCAATCAAAACGGCAAAGGCGGCCTCTAGGTCCGAAATAAAGGCAGGGTCCAATTCGCGCCTCTGAGTATCAGCAGGGAGGGAGGTACCTGGTTTTACTTCACCACTTATCTTCTCTTCGTACGACAATAGGCTTTCTTCGCTTTTTCCCAGATATTGATACCCGACAGTGAACGCTACCACAGCGGCCAGCAATAATACGATGATTCTTGTTTCTTTCAGAAGGGTCATAACATTAACTCGCAGCGGCGACAATTGCTGCACTTTGAAGATATTGTTGGAACTAAACCCAAGATTCACGCATCGACGTTCGAGCGAGCGCAACGGTCTGGGCACAGCGGAATTCTCGAATCAGCCGAGAGAGGGGGGGGGGGCAAAAACAAGGTCCCAAACTTGGGTCAATAAAGAAAGGCCGCCCAACGCGGACAGTCAGTCTCCTTAAGTGCGTCACCGTACTTCGAATACAAAAAAGCAGCGGCCACCAGGACCGCTGCTTCAAAAAAACAGAAGCCTAGATTTCTGCTAGAAAGAAAAGGTGTTTGTTATCCGAACCGTCCTAGGCTCACGCAAGGTATACAAGGCGACGCTTGGCGTGTTGTTTCCATCTTGCGTATCGATGGAACGAAGCGGGTGAACCGTATAGTTGTCGAAAAGGTTAATGACATTCACCTGAAACTTCCACTTTACCTTGTCGTTGAGGATCTTCCGATCGTATCCAAACCAAGTGCCGAAGATCTCGTAACCGGGAGCGTAAAAGGGCTTGTCGGGCAACACGTCTCCGTTCGAGTCCACCCCAAAGCCGTTGATGGTCTTGCCGCGCATGTTCATGCTACCGCCGATGGAAAATCCCTTAAAACGGGATTCCTTATTGAAGCGGTAAGAGGTGATCAAGTTCGCCGTCCAGTTCGGCGCGAAGACGTCAGCTGGAAGATCCTTGATGCGATCGAAATTTCGCAGCGTCTCCTCAAGCTCAGCAACGATTTCGGAAACAAGACGACCTTGACCGTCTTCCGACACGTAATTCATCCACGTACTGTTGGCTTTGATAATCGGCAGATATTCATTCATGTACTGCCGCGTTACCACGCCACGTTCGGTAGTGGTACTATTGCCACGTTTACTGCCGTTTAGTTGAACGTTCCAGCCTTTGACCGGCTTCGCCGTCATCGAGAACTCCCAGCCTTTAGCAGTAGTGCTCGCGCGGTCACGCCAGACCGATCCGATGGTCGCGTAAGGAGGCGATTGGAACTTAACGTCGCCCGTTTCATTGAAAAGAGTGTTCCAAATATCGCGAACTTGCAGGAAGCTGCCCGCTGGGGTTTCACGAATGTCGTCGAGCTTGTCTACCGTGGAATTCGTGTAGTAGGTGAAATCCAGATACATCTTCCTATCTAAAATGTCGAACTTGACGCTGAAATCCTCTCCATCTCCCTGCGTGTTGGGAAGGAGGTTCCCATAGAGGTCGTAGGTGTTCGCGGTGATCGACAGGTTGTTCGACGTATTGTAGCTCAAGCTCATGAACGGAGTCGCGTGAAAGACCACTCCTTGGCTCGCGGTACTGCCGCCGCGTTTGATCTGCTTGTCCGGTTCGCCCGCAAAGAGCTCGCGTGGATTAAGCGTTCTCGGATTGACGTTGTTCAAATCCGCATCTCGCAGATCCGTAAAATCTCCTGGCACACCAGCCCAAGAGGTCTGCGTGTCTTCGCGGAAGCCGTTGGTGACGACGAGACGTCGATTCAAAAAGAAACTTTGAACGGCAAGGGCCTCCGTTTTCACTTCTACATCTCTGACGCTAGGCCCTTGCTGGGCAACAAAACCGGGGGTGATGCCGCTGGGATGCGCCTCGGGTATCGGATCTCCGGCGTAGATGACGGGCGCCTCCAAAATTTGGCGACCTGCTGCAGTGCTGAGCTTACCCGTTTCAGGTTCGAAGTAGAAACGGTAGGAGAGTTGGTTCCATCCATGGGTGATACGGCTCTGCGGCACGTTTGGAAAGGTCGGCGTGATATTGCGATGCACGTTGTTGCTCGACCAGGACTGCTCGTTGCCGTCCTCAAAGAAGACTGCCATTTGGTGACGGCCCAGATGCTGGGCCCAGCCGTCTCGCTGGGTGAAGTCGAGGTCGTAGGAGACCATAGCCCGCATGTCTTCTCGCTCGTTGTCCCCATCGATAAGCGTCGGACGAGCTTGCACATAGGGAAGTCCCACGTTCGGGTTGGGGCTACCGTCCGGCAATTGCTCGTTCACGTCGAAGTGGAGCATCGCATCGCCGCCGCGCATACCGTTGAAGGAGCGGTAGTCGTTCTCGACAGTGTTGTAAGCGAGCTCGACGAACATCCTATCGGTGATCTGCTGTTCGATGAAAAACGACTTAGTATTGTAGTCATGCAAGCGAGCCGCGAGCCCCGCAAAAGTGGTATGGAAGATCGGGAAGATGTCCTCATCGATAGATGAAAGCTTGTTCCCGGAAGGAAAGAATCCCGTCGCTAGGCTCGGGGTCTCACTGCGGGCCTGATTTAGCAGTGACTGAGTCGGAATCTGCGTTCCGCCAGGACTGAAAGCCGTGGAGATGATATCGCGAGCTCCATCGTTTACCATTCCAGCAACCCTCGGGGTGGTTGGAGTGGCGCGAGTAGGACGGCCTTCCTTGATCCATGGACCGTAGCCGTCGAAGATCGGCCAAGGGCGTACTGCTGGCTTGTCGATAGTCCCCTGCTCGTAGTTCGCGCGAAGCACAGTCTTCTCGAAGGGCTTGAAGCGTAGGGTCACGAAATGACGCTTGCTGAGACCTTCCGCGTCAGGCAGGTAATGGTTGCTGGCGTCGTGTAGCCCCGAGTAACGTATCGCAAGCCGGTCCTCTACCAGGACCTGATTGTGGTCGAAATTGATGCGGAAAGAACCGCGGTCATCGATCTGGGTAACAATGCTGGTCGTGGTCTTGTCGCCTGCTTGCTTAGTGCTGGAAACGAAGGCGCCCGATGGATTGCCCAGACCGAAGAGCACGGCGTTGGGTCCTCGCGTAAACGTTAGCCTCTCTGTGTTGAAACGGTCATTCGGAATACCCGTCTGGAAGAAGTTCTGTCCCACGATAGTGGTGGCTCCCCCTCGGGTTACGTACTTGACGTCCTGGTTGAGAAAGTCGTTTCCGAACCCTTGCGTGTCTGTGAGCTCGTTTACGAATACGTCCGTATTCGGAGCATAGTTCAGCAAATCCTCGATGCTGTTCGCAGCGAGATCGTTCATGATCTCTTCGGTGAAGATAGTCAGAGAGGATCCGACATCCTTCAAGTCGCTCTTGAGCCGTGTACCACTGAGCGTTTGGGTGGCTCGATAGCCGTCTTCAGAACCGGCATCGACAGTGAATGGAGAGAGCTCAAAGACCTCTGGCTCCTCCCCTTGGGCTAGAAGCCTAGGGGCTTGGATCGCGCCAATTGCAAGAACTCCGCAAACAACGTTCCTAAAGGGGAACGCGACATGTATGGGGTATTTTTTCATAATTTGCCATCAATTGATTCTAGATGAACAGGGAAAACAGGTAGCCGCCACGGCTCCCTTAACTATAACCTAAACAAGCGAGCACCCCACGCTTCACAAAACAGAGAGACTCTCATTATCTTATGAAGATGGGGGCGGGCAGGCTATTTTACATGATTCAAACAAGCGAACAATCAACGGCCAAGCAACCTGACTGTCCGCCGCCACCCCAGATACCTTGAAAAATCGATACGCCCCTGAGGAAAACCTAAGGCTACCCCTCATTAGAAGAGGGTTCCGGCAACACTAACCGAATCGACAAAAAGAGAGGCAACGGCTAATAGCCGCTGCCTCCGAAAAGCTCACTCAATCTATGTAGGCTAGAACGTAAACGTGTTTGTTATACGAATGGTCCTCGGCTCACGCAACATGTACAAAGCAGTGCTCGAGGTGTTGTTTCCGTCTCTGGTGTCAACCGACCGTAGCGGGTGTACCGTGTAATCGTCGAATACGTTGCGAATATTGACCTGAAACTTCCAATTTACTTTATCGTTTAAGATTTTTCTGTCGTATCCAAACCACGCCCCAAATATTTCGTATCCTGGCGAGTAGAACGGAACATCGGGCAATACCGTATCAGAATCGTCAACACCGAAACCGTTGATAGTCTTCCCACGCATATTCATGCTACCCCCGATCGAGAAGCCCTTGAGGCTCGAGTCACCTGCGAATCGATAGGAAGTGATTAGGTTGGCCGTCCAGTTCGGGGCGAACACATCGGCTGGTAGATCCTTGATGCGCTCGAAGTTGCGAAGGGTTTCCTCTAGATCTGCTACGATTTCGGATACCGCTCGCCCTTCCCCGTCGCCGGAAACATATCCCATCCAAGTCTCGTTGGCTTTGATGATAGGGAGGTACTCGTTCATGTACTGGCGGGTAACGACACCACGTTCGGTGGTAGTACTGTTGCCGCGCTTGCTGCCGTTCAATCGGATATTCCAGCCCTTAACAGGTTTAGCCGTCATTGAAAACTCCCATCCCTTTGCGGTCGTAGTCGTACGATCCTTCCAGATCGATCCAAGCGTAGCGTACGGAGGCGATTGAAACTTCGGATCTCCCGTTTCATTATAGATCGTATTCCATATGTCTCGCACCTGCAGAAAATCGCCTGCAGGGGTTCTTCTTATATCATCAAGCTTATCAACCGTGGAATTGGTATAATACGTAAAGTCCAAGAACATCTTCCGATCCATAAGATCGAATTTCACGCTAATATCTTCGCCATCGCCCTGCGGATTCGGCAATAGGTTTCCGTACAGGTCGCGCGTGGTCGCGTTTACCGAGAAGTTGTTCGACGTATTGTAGCTCAAGCTCATGAACTTGGTAGCGTGAAAGACAACACCTTGGCTTTTAGTGCTACCGCCCCGAGATTCGGGACTATCCGCAAAGAGCTCGCGGGGGCTCAACGTGCGTGGGTTCACGTTGTTCAGGTCATCATCGCGGAAATCCCTGAAGTCTGCAGGCAAACCGGCGAATGAAGTTTGCGTATCTTCACGAAAACCATTCGTGACCACTAACCGGCGGTTGAAGAAGAAGCTTTGGATCGCGAGCGCCTCGGTCTCGACGTCTACGTCTCGTACGTTAGGCCCTTGCTGGGCCACAAAGGCCGGCGTGATCCCATTCGGGCCCGGCTCCGGAATGGGATCTCCTGAATAAATGACCGGTGCCTCAAGAATCCGCCTGCCCTCGGCAGTACTGAGCTTGCCGTTTTCCGGATCGAAATAGAATCGATACGAAAGCTGGTTCCATGGGTGCGTTATGCGCGTCTGCGGTGAAGTAGTGAAGAGCGGCGTTACATTGCGATGTACATTGTTGCTCGCCCACGACTCGACCCTAGAGTCCTCCAAAAAAACTGCCATTTGGTGCCTTCCGAGGTGCTTCACCCAATCGTCCCTATCGGTAAAGTCCAAATCGTAGGACAACATGGCTCGCTTGTTAATTCTCTCGCTGTCCGCATCGATAAGGGTTGGCCTAGCCTGAACGTACGGCAGGCCTACATTGGGGTTGGGACTACCGTCAGGAAGCTGCTCGTTGACGTCGAAATGCAACATCGCGTCCCCTCCCCGCATGCCATTGAAAGAACGGTAATCGTTTTCAACAGTATTGTATGCGAGCTCCAAATACATCTTGTCGGTGATCTTCTGTTCCAAAAAGAAACTGTTGGTCTCGTAGTCGTGCAATCGCGCCGCCAATCCCGCGAACGTGGTATGAAAGATAGGAAACACGGATTCGTCTATAGAAGACAATTTATTGCCCGAGGGAGCGAATCCCGCAGCGAAGCTAGGCTTGGCGCTTCGAGCTTGGTTTCGCAAAGTCATAGTAGGGATCTGCGTACCAGCTGGACTGAACTCCGTAGAGATCAAGTCACGAGCGCCATCGTTCTCCATACCTTCGACACGAGGCGTACTGGGAGTCGCTCGCAACGGAGACCCTTCCTGCATCCAAGCGCTGTAGGCGTCGAAGATAGGCCACGGTCGAACCGCCGGCTTGTCTATGGTCCCTCGCTCGTAGTTCGCTCTCAACACCGTCCCTTTCAGGGGCTGGTAACGAACGGTGAAGAAGTGCCGCTTGCTCAGGCCCTCAGCGTCAGGCAGGTAGTGATTGCTCGCATCGTAAAGCCCCGAATAGCGAACCGCCAGCTTGTCTTCGACGATCGGTTGGTTATGGTCTAGATTAATACGGAAGGACCCTCTATCGTCGATTTGAGTCGAGATCGAAGTCTTCTTCTTGCTGTGAGCTTGCTTCGTACTCGAGACGAAAGCTCCAGCGGGGTTTCCCAGGCCGAATAGCACCGCGTTCGGCCCGCGCGTAAAGGTCAGACGCTCCGTGCTGAAACGATCGTTCGGAATGCCGGTCTGGAAGAAATTCTGTCCTACAATCGTGGTGGAACCACCGCGCGTAACATACTTTACGTCATTGTTTATGAAGTCGTTTCCAAATCCTTGAGAATCGTTAAGATCGTTTACGAAAACGTCTGTATTCGGGGCGAAGTTCAGAATGTCTTCTATACTATTCGCCGCAAGATCGTTCATGATCTCTTCCGTAAAGATCGTCATCGAGGCACCAACATCTTTCAGGTCACTTTTGAGGCGAGTGCCACTAAGCGTTTGCGTCGCGCGATAGCCATCTTCGGACCCCGCATCGATCGTAAAAGGAGAGAGTTCATACACATCAACATCCTCCTCTTGAGCCATTAAGGCGGGAGAATAGGCAGCGCTCAATACAAGAGCTCCGTAAATAAGTTTCCACGTGGGGATTTCTTTTAGTGGGGGGTATATCATCATCGTTTGTATGTTGAATATCTCCACAGAGGAGAGCTTCACTGGAACCGAGCCGGTCCCTAAGGGTTAGGTAGGGGAAGGAATAGCCGAGAAAACCTCGCCCACCGGCAAGGGGCGGCAACTGCTCACTTAAAGCGAGCGAGATTCAGGCAGACTATCCAAGGTGGAAATAATACAGTTCGCTAACCCAACAAAGACAATTGCGGGACAACCTGACTGTACGGTGCAGCGGCCCGAACAGATCGTCTTCCTCCTCTAAGAAAAGGGCCTCCCGAAGCCTATCCCTAGCAAGGTTCGCTCTCCCTAAAGAGAACCTAACAGTCAGGCAAAGCCTCTCCGAGATCCCGTTGCATCGCGATGAAATCAATCATTGGTTAATTCCTTGGCCGCGCCCCCAGGGAAACCTGCCTTCGGAGCAGGAAAAGGCCAAAGATCAAAAAGAACCGCTCCCCTCTTCCGCTTCACTGAACTCAAATAGGATGCTCAGCAACAACGCCTTACAAAAACTACTCGCTCCGCTCGCCTGTCTTATAGGCGCCTATCTAGCGCCAGCTCAGACGCGGGCGGAGACCTCGTTCCACAGAATCTCGACTGTCAGCACGCGCGCTATGCCCAAAGATATTGTGGAGAGGCCGGCCAAGTGGAATTTCGGCCCCGGAGCCCTACAAAGCCATGCTGGCTGGCAATACGCTGCCTTCTGGGACGACCAGCGCCAAGTTACCGTTGCAAGACGGAGGCTGCCTGGAGGCTCCTGGCACGCGGTATCGCTTACCGGATACCAACGAACCGAAAACGGCGACCGAGGAAAAGTCGGCCCCATCGCCCGCGGTTTTGGCGACGGTCATGAGAAAGTAGCGCTGGGCATCTCAGCGGACGGCTACCTACACCTAAGCTTCGACCACCATGGTTCCACCCTTCGGTACCGAAAAAGTCTACACCCCGTTGCCCGAAGCCCAGAAAACTACTCATGGAACGACAAGCTCTTCGGCCCGGTACAGGACAATCTAGGCGGTCCGAAGATTGAAGGCGTCACCTACCCAAGCTTCGCCAACCACGGAAAAAACCTATCTCTCTACCTACGCCTCAACGGCGGCTCGGGCAGCGCCGATTCCTGCCTTTTTGAATACAGCAACGGCAAGTGGTTCCTCAACGATCCCGCACAGGCAAAGATCATCGACAAGAGTTGGTCCCGCGGAAATAAAACCGTGAACGCCTACCCTCACTCCTTGGCAACCCACAACGGCCGTCGACACTTGACCTGGTGCTGGCGCGACTCGCCCAAGGCCGACACGACTCACGACCTCTGCTATGCCTACAGCGACGACCAAGGCAACACCTGGAAAGACAACGAGGGCAACACCATCGGTATTAGAGGCAACGCCTTTATTACTGCCGACACCCAAAGCGCCGTAGTCTGGTCGATCCCATCTGGAACGAAATTCGTAAACGGGGGCTCCATGACGGTCGATGCCAGCGGTCGCGTCCACGTATTGATGAAAGGCGAGGACGGCTCTCCAGCTTACTTTCAGCGCAATCCGACGACTGGCCAATGGAGTCGCCAATCTTCGCCGTCCCTCGGAAGCCTGGCGGCCCATGACGATCGCGTTTATCTCGTAACTCCAGAGGGCATCGAGAGCGCAGCTGCTGACAGCTTCGCCAAACGAGACAAGCTCGCTTCGGGTCCAGCAACGCTGTTTGAGGACAGCAAAATACAAGTGGACCGCAGCCGGGCGGATGGCTGGATTTCCGTCATCGGACAAACCGGGAAAACCGTTTCTGTAGTTGATTACTGGATCGGTCGCTCAGATCCCCCGGAAGAACGCCCCTCCCTTGCTTCGGTACGCAATGAGCTTAGCCGCGTCGCAGACTGGCAAATCGAGCACTTCGGCGAGGTCTTCGACAACAAGCACCGCAAACGCCCCTACACCGCCAATGAATGGCCGGCCGCCACCCTAATGGTCGGGATGGAAAAGTGGGCTGAGATCTCAGAGGACCCCCGCTACTACCGATGGTTGATAGATCTTTCAGAAAACATGCATTGGAAACTCCGACCCGCTCGCTTCTACCACGCGGACGACCACTGCATCGGGCAGCTATACCTCAGCTTGTACCAGAAATTTGGAGACAAATCTAAGTACAAAAATATAGTCGACCAGTTCGACAAAATCATAGCCAAGCCATCGACCGTTCCCCTCACCTGGAACCATCGAATCGGAGAAGATCGTTGGAGCTGGTGCGATTCGCTCTTCATGGCCCCACCCGTCTGGGCCAAACTCTCCTCCGTCACGGGCAATCCAAAGTACCGCGACTGGATGTTCGACGAATACAAGGCAATCACCGAACTTCTCTTCGATCCGACCGAAGACCTCTACTTCCGCGACACCCGTTTCATCGAACAAAGACACAATGGCAGCAAAATATTTTGGGCTCGCGGCAACGGTTGGGTGTTCGGCGGCCTCGCAGAGCTTATCCCCGAACTGCCTAAAAACTCCGAACAGCACCGGTACTTCGTAGATATCTACAAAAAGATGGCCCGCCGCATTGCCTACCTGCAAACCCCAAACGGCCATTGGGCCATGAGCCTTCTCGAGGCCGATACCTACCCTACTCCAGAAACCAGCGGCACCGGGTTCTACTGTTTCGGCCTAGCTTGGGGCATCAACGCCGGCATCCTTGACCGCGATACCTACGAACCGGTTGTCCTGAAGGCCTGGGGAGCGCTCGCGCGCTCCATCACCCCCGAGGGAATGCTAGGCTACGTCCAGCCGATTGGCGCCGAACCGGGCTCGGCATGGCCCGACCGCACTGAAGTCTATGGAACCGGTGCCTTCCTCGCAGCTGGAGCCGAACTCACCCGACTTCTGAAATCGATACCCGAGCGCTGAACCTTCGCCTCCACACCCAAGACAATGCCATCGAAATATCGCCTTCTCTCTCTACTCGCCAGCCTGCTCCTTGTGGCTCAAAGCTACGCAGCTAGCGTGGTCAACCTGACCTGCGAATACAAAAGGGACCCACTCGGGATCGACGAGACAAGCCCACGTTTGAGCTGGCAAATCGAGTCACAGGAACATGCGGTCCAGCAAACCGCCTACCGCATTCTCGTCTCAACTACGCCAGAAGGAATCAAGTCCCGCCAAGCCGACCTTTGGGACAGCGGAAAAGTAGAATCTAATCAAAGTCTCCACCTTCGCTATGCAGGCCTCCCCCTTTCGTCGCGCCAGACTTGCTACTGGAGCGTCCAGTTCTGGGACCAGAATAACAGGAAGAGCGAGTGGTCAACCATCGGAAGCTGGGAAATCGGACTTCCTTCGCAGTCGGATTGGGACGGCGCCAACTGGATACAAATGGAGGGCGACAACCGAAGCTCTCCCCTTACCAAAAGGTCACTCAAAACCAAGTTCATTAACGAGGCCAAGGAAGTCCAATCCTACCCCTCGCCTCTGTTCAGGAAAACCTTCACGGTCCGCCCCGGAATCAAGCGAGCCCGCGCCTACCTATGCGGTCTCGGATACAGCGAAATGCAAATCAACGGGATCCCTTGCAGCGACGCCGTTCTCGACCCCGCCAACGTCACTTACGATCGACGAGCTCTTTACGTCACCCATGACATCACCGCCGCTCTCCACCCCGGTGAAAACGTCGCCACAGTGCAGCTGGGCAGTGGTTTCTATGGTCAGAACCATGCCTTCAATGCCCCCGGCCTCAACTACGGCAGGCCAGGGCTTATCGCCAAAATCCTCGTGGACTACGCAGACGGCTCCACTCAAACCATTAATTCAGACTCTTCATGGAAAGCATCCAGCGGCCCTATACTCTACGACAACGTCTACGGAGGGGAGAGCTATGACGCTCGACTGGAAATGGACGGCTGGCAGCTTCCAGGATTCGACGACTCAAGCTGGTCGCACGCAACGCGATGCGAAGCCCTCGCTCCAAAGCTACAAGCGCAAATGATCGACCCCATCAGGAGGATAAAATCCCTCGCCCCAGTATCCATAATCCGAGGACATGACGGAAAATGGATCTTTGACCTCGGTCAAAATATAGCTGGTTGGGCAAAGATCCGGGTTCAAGAGCCGGCAGGCACGCAACTCACCCTGCGCTACTCTGAAATCCTGACCGACGATCGAAGAGAGCTCGACATGATTACTACCGGGGTTCACGCCACTGGACTCGAGCAAATGGACATCTACATCTGCAAAGGTGACGGAATCGAAACATGGGAACCTCGTTTTACGTATCACGGTTTCAGATACATAGAAATCGAGGGACTCAGTTCACCCCCTGACAGCGATACGCTCCAAGGCGTATTCGTACGCACCGCCGTCGCCCGACGAGGCTACTTCCTAAGTTCGGACGAGGTATTGAATAGAATCTACGACGCGTCAATGTGGACCATCGAAGACAACCTCCACTCCATTCTGGAAGATTGTCCGCATCGCGAAAAATGCGCCTGGCTAGGCGATACGCACGCTGTCGGAGAAACGGCCATTTTCAACTACGACATGGCCCAGTTCTGGACAAAATTCGCGGACGACATCGAGACGAACCTCGGTCGCGGAGGCGTCACCTACTGGGGCCAAAAGGCAACCCCTGGCATTCCCACGAACGTCGCCACCGGCCGACGCGTCTGCCAGGAAGCTCGCCCTGACTGGGGATCCGCCTACATTCTCCTTCCTTGGTATCAATACCTTTACTACGGTGACACCGACGTGTTCACACGTCACTACCCTCACCTCAAACGCTGGATCCAATATGTCGAATCTCTCACCGAGAATGGCATTGTGATCCGTGGCTATGGAGATTGGTGCCCTCCCGGCGGCAACAAGCACATGGAATGTCCGGTCGAACTGAGCTCAACTGCGTTTTATTACGGCACGCTACGCGTCATGCAGCGTTTTGCGGAATATCTCGGCAAGCAAGATGACGTAGAACAGTTCAAAGAACTCGCGCGAAGAACGAAGGATGCCTTCAACAAAACCTATTTCGACGAATCCATAGGCGGATACGGATCGCAGACCGCAAATGCGATTTCCTTGCGGTTCGAATTGTTTCCCGAACGCCAACGGGAACGCGTCTCCAACTCGCTAGTACACGATGTCACCGCAAACCACCTAGGTCACGTAGCCGTAGGCATCCATGGAGGACGGCCCATCTACAGCCTGCTCAGCGAAAGCGGGTCAAGCGATGCCGCCATCGCAGCCCTAAAAAAGCCCACCTGGCCAAGCTACAGCTACGCTCTGTCGCAAGGCCTGACAACTTGGCCCGAAATTTTCGACGAATTTCCACGTGGGCGGAGCACTTCGGGACGATCCCTCAATCACCCTATGCAAAGCGGCTTTGCAGCGTGGTTTCACGAAAGCCTCGGGGGCATCCGCCCAGGAGCGCCCGGCTTCAAGGTGGTCCATTTGAAGCCATACGGTTTCGATCAACTCGATTGGGTAAAAACGAGCCACGATTCACCGTACGGAACAATCAAAAGCGAGTGGTCAAAAAATGGCGAACGATTCCAGTGGGAGGTATCCATTCCAGCCAACACCACCGCTAGGATTTCCATTCCAAGCAAGGCTGCCGATCTCATCACCATGGGAGGTAACGCCTTGTTGGAATGCTCCGACGTTAAACTCGAAGGAATCTGCGATGGGTACGCTACCTTTACGCTCGATTCAGGCAGTTATTCGATCGACTCCGAGCTTCCTTGAAACTGTCCAAAGGGAACGACACCAGAGAACGCCTAGCGTACCCGACTTTCGACGTTTCCCCCATTTTCCTAGAGGATCCTGCCGGAAGGGAATTCTGCTAGCGTAGTCCCAGTACGCGGCTTTTCGCCGCAATAAGCTAGCCGGACTGAGTGAAACAAGATCCGCTTCACAAGGCAGTCGAGTTGAAGGCTCAGCACGACACGACGACAGTTTTGAACAATCCCCCGATCAGCTTTCGATCGCCCCAAAGTCCAAACCCAAAAAATTGGCGATGCCCCGATCGGGCATCGCCAAGTATAAAGCGAAGCGGAAAAACTAGAACGATAGGGTGTTACGGAAGTCTATGGTCCTAGGAGCCTGGTACTTGTATCGAATAACTTCCCCAGTTCCCGCCTTATCCGTTCCAAACGGCACCAATTCCGTATCACTGAACAAGTTGGTGATCTGAATCTGCCCCGTATAGTTCACGTTTCCGAACTTCTTCTTGAAACGGATGAAACCACCTGTCGAAAGCGTGTCTCCGCCCGTATAGGGGTTGGCTGCATCAAGACGAGCTCCAGGGCCCGGCTTAACAGGATAACCCAAGGTACGTACATCCCTCCAACGAGCGTTTACGCCGAATGCCCACCCCTTCAAGTTAGAGTCGTTACCGAAGGTGTAGGTGCCCACGAAGTTAGCCGACGACTTTGGCTGGCTGGAATCCGAAAAGCCGATAAGGTCGCTTAAGCGAAGCACGTCATCTTGAGCACCACGAATCAGCTCAGGAATCGTAAGGGCACGATCAATCAGCTTTCCGTTATCGTCGCGGCGGCCATGGTAGGTAAGAAACTTCAATTTGGCGCCCGTTAGGTTCATGTAGGTTTGGCCTTCTGGGTTATCCGCCAAGTACTCCGGATGCTCAGCGAAGACGCTCGGCACGAAATCCATCCAGTAAGTGTAAAGATCTGGCCCAACCTCGTTAATCTGACTATCTTGGGTCGAGAAGTTAAACATCATTCTCAATTGTCTGGTTGGGTTCACAGTCATGCGCAGCTCTACACCTTCCGATTGAACGGACTGGCGGCCCACCCAGTTAATTTCCCTATCATGTCGGTAAGGAGAAGTCAGGTAGTCAGTCGTATCGTCGGTAACGAAACCCTCTACGTCGTTTTGCAGCCGGCTGACATTTTTCCACAGCGTTTCGGAAACAAAGTCCTGGTTGAAAATCGGGAATCGCGTTCCAGTCCTGATCTTCGCTTGCCGCTCGTCTTTGGAAGTGGTGCGAAAAGCAGAGAGCGATAGGTTGAACTTTGGCCCAAAATTGAGCCGAACTCCCGCATCTTCGCCTAGACCGGACGGATTCGGCAGCTCCTCGCCGTAGATATTATTTCCACTCCCGACCGGGTTGAAATTATCAGCCTGCGAATAGAAAAAGGAAACGAACTGATTTGGCTTTACCACTATACTTTTCGTAGTCGGATCTCCCGCCTTGAAGACATAATTATCGGTAGTAGATCGTGGATCGAACTGGCGAGCATCTCCGTAGAAATAGTAATCGTTATCGAAGCGGTAGTCTCTCATCTGCTCGCTGATTCCCCAGTTGTCTACGTCGTCGCTTCGCCAACCCAAGGTCGTTACAATCCGTCCTCCAAACAAGTAGTGCTGCATGGTGTACGTTTGAGACACCCGCTTCTCGTATCCCTTTCCGCCAGCAATATCGGGGGCCAGACCAAGGGTTATGCCATTCTCATCAGTCCGAAGATTCGGATACCCTTCCACCGTATATCCATCCGCAATCAGCACATCTCCGTAAATGGGCTGCTCGTAACCTGGGAGAGTTGGGATAGCTCCACCCGTTGCGTACAGTCCCTTCTCAGGGTCAATGTAGCTTCTGAAAATAGGGGAGTTCTTCGCATTTGTTCCATTACCGGCTATCGGAAAGCTGAGTCGCTCACCCGTTTCCGGATCTACGATGTACCCTCTCCCTGCAGCCGGCTGATAGCCACCTCCACCCACAACGTTCGTTTGAACGTAATAGTCCTCTTCCGGATTGTAAATAATCCCTGTATTACGAATCTCCCGACTGATGCTTCTGTCCGGAACGAATCCGCGTCTCGGTCCCGTGTAGCTCGGAGACAGTCCAGATCCAGGTTGCCGCACCAGCAACTCGTTCGTCAGGTCCGGCGTGAGGTTATAAAGTCGAGAAAACTGCCGAAACCTCTCCGTTCTCGATTCTTCCTGCATTGCAGCGAAACGGAATTTCCCTAGATGGCGCAGGATATCATCTCGACCCTGAAAATCTAAATCGTAAGAGGCCGAAAACCGGACAGTCTCCGCATCGCGATCATGTATAGGTTGGTGCCGCACCCAGCTTCCCTGAATAAAATACTTACCCGCATACGGATTGGGAATGAGGTTATCGGGAGTACTGTTTGGCAAATACATATTCGGATCCGCCTGAAGTTTGAACCCACGCAATTCGTCCTGAGCATTCCGACCATGCTCCTGCGAATTGTAAGCAAGGTCCAAATACAGTTTACCAAATTTCTTGTTCACGAAGATCTGCGTAGTCTGGAAATCCTCGTATTTAACAGCAGCGCTACCTAGATAGTTAACGTCTTTCGGTATTATGGAAGTATCCAGCAGGGATCGGGTCTCGCTCGGCGAGGATCCCACATAAGTATTCGACCAATCCAAGGTCGGAACTTCCGGTCCTCCAGGCACCCCTTTGATCATGAACAGAGCGCGGGAACTGTCAGTGTACTTCTGCACTCCCTCTGGAATTTCGTCTTCAGGGGTGTTTATGTTATCGAAAACAGGTTTGCCTGCTGCAATCCACTCGCTTATACCATCCCCAATTGGCTCGCTGCGCCCCAAGATCTGGGACTTCGACCGCCCTTTCTCGTGTGACAAGTTGATCTCGAGGTCCTCCATTATTCCCTCAGATCCAGAAAATGGCCTGTATTTCAAGGCCGCATGAAATCGCTTGTCTCGGGAAAACACACCATCAATCCAGCTGCTCTTGTACTTGTACAGAGTATTCGCTACGATCGCTAGCTTATCATCGATCAGGACCCGATTAAAACTGGTAGTAGCGCGGTGGCCGCCATTGGTATCGTAGTTCGCTGTGAACTTAGTGGTATTCCGAAAATTTGCGCGCATCGTCATGGAATTCGCGATACCACCAGGCTGGGCAATTCCATACAAGATGGAGTTCGGCCCCCGGGAAAAGGTAAGTCGTTGCGTATTGTATCCATCCGCTCCGTAGAGCGACTTAAAAAAGTCTCGACTCAAGGAGGTCACCTTGAACCCCCGAACTGTGTAACTTACATCATCCCGAGCGTTCGCCGCCTCAGGGTTGGAAACGAGGTCAGGATCCCACGAACCCGTGTTGGTGGCAAATTCGAGAGCCGAAGAGAAGTCGTCAGCCCCGATATCTTCGAGGAAATCTTTGGTGAAGATGTCCATGGCGCCGCCAATATCACCGACATTCGTCCTCAACCTCGAGCCCGCAAGCGTTTCAGTGGCATGGTATCCACTATCCGAACTCCCATCGACAATAAAGGGAGAAAGTTCAAAGGTGTCTTCTTCGATATCATTATCATCCGCAAAAGACAACGTAGCCACAGTGGCCACGGCAAGAAGAGCAGATCCGTGACACGGTCGCAGGGCTTTCATGAGGTATGGTTTACTTGATAACATTTTTCGTTTTCAGGGGGCTTTGGTAGTTTCACTGTTATTGAGTGCCCGACAAGGGCCTGCTACCCGATCCTCGTCTCTCAACAAACGAAAGAACACATAACGGAATCGGACCCACGGATGAGGAATATCAAACCTCAACGCAAGCTTCCTAGCGCTACGTTTACTAGCGTCAGTGTATAGGGGGGCAGGTAACAATCAGTATAAGAAACCGATCTTCCCCGTTTTGTCCGCTGAAGTGATTACGGACTGTCAGTCGAGCGAACGTCAAACCTATCAACGACACCCGATATCCCGAGCTCGACCGCCACTCTATATAAACCGGAAGACGGAGGCTGCCCTGTTCCCAAGGGCGCGGTTTGAGAGCAGACGATAAGATCGGAAGGCTACTCGTCTCTCCCCTTAGCGACCTTCAGCCCTCCGACCTGGACCCCGTAAAGGTCCGGACGGTGCTTCGCGGGATCGAAGTTTTCATTTCGCTTGGGCTGCAGACCGCCAGACGCCACGAGCCTATCTTCCATCAGCCTATCCAAACGCGCAACAATCTCGGGATGCTTCTCGGAAAGGTCTGTTGTCTCGCCTAGGTCTTCAGCCAGATTGAACAAGCGATAGGCATGGCCACCGTTCTTGCCTTCGTGAAAGATTCGAATCAGCTTCCAATCCCCCACGTGCACGGACATGCAGGGAGGCAACCACTCAGGCACCTTTGGCATGACCGGGAAATAGGTAAAGATCGCCTCGCGCTCCAATTCCCCACCTTTCAATGCTGGGGTTATGTCGATCCCGTCCACCACGTGTCCCTGCGGCAGCTCGATACCAAGCTGAGCGTGCAGCGTCGGATAAAAGTCAGAGGTTTGTATTGGCTCATCGCTGACCGAACCTGGTTCTACCATCCCCGGCCAAACCACAATGCAAGGCGTGCGGATGCCTCCTTCGTAAATACTGGCCTTACCTCCCCGCAACGGTCCTCCATCGGTCGGAGCGCTGACGTATTCCTTGCCCTCCATATCTGTTTCCGGAATACCGTTGTATTCGTTCCCTCCGTTATCGGACGCAAAGATGATGACGGTATCATCCGCGATATCAGCCGCATCTACGTAGTCGAGCAATGTACCAATGGCATCATCTAGCGAGTGGACCATCGCGGCGTAAGTGGGAGAGGTCTGCTTGCTATTGAAATCGATCTTAGGACGATAGCAATCCACGAGACCTTGCTTCGCGTCGAAAGGAGCATGAACCGAGAACTGCCAGTAATTCAAGTAGAACGGCTTGCCCACCGCCTGCTGCTTCATCCAGGCAATCGCCTCTTCCGCCATGCGGTCCTCGATGTGCTCCTTGGGCAAGTTCTCCTTGAACTCCGGATACTTCCAAGGAGCAACAAACCAACCTCCTGGGCCCGGACCTGGCCAATGCGGGATGTCGACGTCGAAACCGTGCTCCAATGGGCTGTAAGGCTCTCGACCGAGGTGCCACTTGCCAAAATGGCCCGTCGCGTACCCCGCGCCTTGCATCTGCTTGCCCAGCGTGGGCCAAGCGGTATCAAGCCGAGTGAGAGACTTGATAGGCACCGCTTGGAAGGCGGCATTACCTGTGGAATCCGCTATCGACTCAAGCCGAACGGGCATCTGGTGATGCGTGGGCGCCACCGAGCCGTGTCGGTCCGGCAGTTGCCCTGTAAGCGCGCTCGCCCGCGTGGGTGAACAGAGCGGGCTGTTTGAATACGCTCGGTTAAAAAGCATGCCACGGCTCGCCAAGCGCTGCAAATTAGGAGTCTGAAAGAGTTCAGTATGGCCGTAGAGAGTTGTATCGGCCCAGCCGAGATCGTCCGCCAAAATGAAAATGACGTTCTTTCGTTCTTCGGTAGCAGCGAACTTACAAAAGCAGATCGCCGCGAATATCAGGGTAAGTCTAAGTTTCATTTCAATCTGTTTCTAGGGAAGGAGCAGTATGTCGTAGGCTCCAGCCACGATTTCCGACACTGCGATTCCATCATTTTTGGTAAATTTGAGTTTTGCCCCATGTGGGGCATTTGCCCAGCGAACTTGCTTAGACAGTTTTTCAGGAATGCGGATCGTCGCAGAACTGTTAGGCGGAACGATGACCCGCATGCGGATGCCCCCCGAAACCTTTTCCCAACGAGTTCGAGCTTCGCCGTAGCGAGTCTCAAGGCGGGCTTCCGCGAACTCCAACGGCGACTCGAAAATCGGAGCTACGATAAAGTGCTTGTAGCCAGGGTTGCTTTCGTCCGGAGCCAAGCCAGCCAGTCGCTCGTACATCCAACGACCGATCGCTCCGTAGGCGTAGTGGTTAAATGAATTCATTTTCGCGTCGCCAAACCCAGTCTCGTGGTTGTAGCTGTTCCACCGCTCCCAAATCGTAGTGGCTCCCTGATCGATAGAGTAGAACCATGACGGGTACTCGCTGGTAAAAAGTACCGCAAGCGCTTCGTCGATATTTCCAGTGCTGTCCAGAACCCGAGTTAAGTAGGAACAACCGACAAAACCTGTATTCAATCGATTGTTCTCAGCTCTCACCAATGCTGCGAGATGCTCTCCCAACTTCGGTTTCAAATCTTCCTCAACTAAATCGAAGGCAATCAGTAGAGCGTAGCCAGTCTGCGTTTCCACCGGCGTCGTCAAGCGACCGTCCGCGTCCAGAAACTCTCGCCGAATCGCGCTTCTTATTTTCTCCAACTCGCTCCAATGACGTTTCGCCTCTTCTTCCTTCCCCAAGAGTTCAGAAACCTTGGCGCAAATAGTTGTAGTGTATCCAAAAAATGCTGTCGTTATAAGTGGACGAGGAGTGGATCCATAACGAGGCTCCTTAGGGTCGATAACCCCTCTCTCAGTCAACGGCTGCAGCCAATCGCCGAATCCAGTATCCGGAGCTATGTGGTTCGGGCTGCGTCTACGGTAGAGATCCGCGTACTTATTCATCGCCTCGTAATTCTCCTCTAACACAGTAACGTCGCCAGTTTGCAGATACACTTCCCAAGGAACAATGGCGATCGCGTCGCCCCAGGCCGGCGAAAGTCGAGGCCCTCCCCAAAACGTTCCCACGTTGGGAGCGACGACAGGTAAGCGGCCATCCTCGCTCTGGTGCTCACGAAAGGTCTTCAGCCAGCTTTTCCAAAAGGCATGCACATCAAAATTGAAAAGCGATGTCGCCGAAAAAGTCTGGGCATCGCCCGCCCAACCAAGACGCTCGTTGCGCTGCGGGCAATCAGTCGGAATATCGAGAAAGTTGCCTCTTTGTCCCCACTCAATATTGCTTTGCAGCTGGTTCAGCTTGGCATGCGACGAAGTGAAGCTTCCAGTCTGTTCAAAGCTGGTGTGCAACACCTCTCCAGCTACCCAACCTAGACTCGGGACTTCATTCGTATCATACCCAGAAACCTCTACGAACCTGTATCCAAAAAACGAGAAGGTGGGTCGCCACCGAACTTTTCCGTCTTCCGCAGGAACGTAGGTTGCCTGCGAACGGGAGTTCCGATAGTTTTCTATGTAGAGCGAACCGTCCTGCTCCAGCATCTCTGCCACCCGTATCCGAATTTTCTTATCTTTGAGCCCAGGCAAGTCGATGGCAGGCCAGCCCACCATGTTTTGTCCCATATCGAAAACGACAGTCCCCTCGCCCGCCGACACGATCTCAGTAGGCGTCAGCACCTTCCGTACAGTAACGGTTTGGAAGGTCTTCGGCAGGAGAGAAACCCCATCCAAGGAAGCCGCTTCAACTCGTTTCCAACCTGCCGCATCGTATCCCACCGAGCTCCAACCTGGAATCTCGTTCCGGGCATCATAGTCCTCGCCCCAGTAGATTTCCGATTTCACGACCGGCCCCTGATCGAAATACGTCCAAGAGTCATCGGTCGCAACCACTACTTCGCTCCCACCCGCACCCGCAATCTCAAGCTGACACAAAAATTCCTGAACCTGTCCACCGAGCCCCCGGTTCACATCGCTCGGACCTAACTTGCCGATTCCCTCTCCCTCCTCGCCCGCGTACCACCCCTTGGCCACTCGCGCGCCAATCACGTTCCTTCCCTCGACCAGGTAGTCGGTTACATCGTAGGTGAGCGTTTCTATACGCTGAAAATAGTCGGTCCAACCTGGAGCGAAGGCGTCTCGTCCCACCCGCTTCCCATTGATTTCGACCTCGAAAATTCCACGCGCCGTAACGTAGAGTCGAGCCGTTCCCTCAAGCTCATCCAGCTCGAACTCCTTGCGAAAGTAGGGCACGTTACAAGCATCGGGGGGTGGAATTTCAATCAGTTGTCCATCCCACCTGAGACACTGCTTGTCTTCGCCGTTTTCTCGGTAATCGATCGTCAGTGCCATCGGACTTCCGGTACGCTCCTCTCGCTCGAAGAGCTCTCCTTCCCCTACCCGAATGCTAAAGATCCGATCGGGATCATCCTTCACCGAGTTCAGGATCGCATCCGTTACATCGATCCTGTATCGATGTCTTCCATACGTTAGTTTAGTGATCTCGATCCCTTCCAGGCTCCTCACCTTTGGCTGGTATATCCATTTAGCGGACCAATCGTAGCTGGCAAGCAATCCGTACTCGATTTTTGCCCACTGACTCCATGGGGACACATCGCCTTCCTGATCCCAGTACCTGACTTTCCAATACACCTTCTCCCTCGAGGTGAATGGCTCACCCGCATACTGCACGTAAACCGACTGCCCCGACTCTACCTTGCCGCTATCCCAGAGCGTGGCATCTTCAGTAGAGCTTACGACCCGAACTTGGTAAGCAAGCTGCGCGGCGCCAAATCGCTCGTCTGCCAGCTTCCACGAAAAGCGCGGTCTCGTATCGTGGTATCCCAATGGATCAACGATACCGTCGCCCACTCTCAAATCATAAGGAGCCTTATCCGCCGCCCATAGGGAACAGCAGAACAAAGACAGTATTATCAGGAAACAGGAAAAGTTCTTAAAGCGGGGCATCAGGAGCATAATTTCGTGGAGATTGAAACACTAGTTGCGAGAAACGAGCTTTCGCTGCGTCAATGGATACCAGTTCTCGATTTCATCCTTCAGCTCGGAAACGACCTCTGGATGACGCTTCGCCAGATTCTCCTCCTCAAAAGGATCTGCAAGGATATCGAACAATTGGATCGCCTCATCCCTCGGGTGCACCACGGCATAGCGGTTAACTTCACCGTCGTAACTTAGAATCAGCTTCCACCGATCGCGGATACACCAGAGATACATCAATGAAGCCTCAGGATTATCCAAATCCACGATATCATGGGCATAAGAATCACCGAAGATGATATCCCGACCGATTCGCTTCGCTTCCCTAGCATTCGGCAAAAGGTCTATGCCAGGAAGCCCATCGGGTGTTTCCACGCCCGCAGCACTCAAAACGGTAGGGAAAAGATCGATACTGCTCACGAGCTCATCGCGAACGCCAGGCTTCAATTGGTTCGGCCAAGACAGGATAATCGGCTGCCGGGCGCCTCCGTCGTAAACGCTTTGCTTCGACTTCGGAGCAAACTGGGTAAACCAACCTTCAGGGACAACCGTATCTTCGGTCTTCTGTATCCAACCATTGTCACACACATAATAGATCAGGGTGTTATCACGCAGCCCCCTCTCCTCCAAATGATCGATCAGCTCGCCGCAAGTCTCGTCGAACCATTCGCACATGGCATAGTACTTGGCCAAAGCCGGATCGAGACCGAGGGTCTCGTAGCGCTTCAGTATCCGCTCTGGCGGGTTGTGCGGAGTATGCGGCAGGAAAGGAGCATACCAGATATAGAATGGCTTATTGTCGCTTTCCGCGCGTTCGATAAAATCAAAAATCGGCTCCATCCCCTCTCGGCCAATTTCCAGGCCCTTGTCCCCGTGCCGCAAAAGACCTCCTGTATCGCCTCCAGTCATCCCATGAGTGAAGCCGCCTCGCTGGTAGCTGCCTTCCCACCATTTTCCACTTTGGTGCGTTAGGTAGCCATTTCGCGACAGGATTTTCGGCAACGTATCCAACCTGTCGATATTCTCCAGCATCTGGCGGCTTAGTTCTATGTGCTCCGGACTCCTCACCGCCGCCAGTTTCGGCGACGGGTCATTTCCCGTTATCTTGTGATCTTTGGAGTAGTGCCCTGTCGCCAAAGTCATCAGGGAGGGACGACACAATGGGGTCGGTACATAAGCTCGCCGGTATACAACCCCCGACTCGGCTAACCGGTCGAGATTCGGGGTACGAATATGCTCGTGTCCCATGAATCCGTAATCCGTCCACGTTTGGTCGTCTGACAAAATCATTACGATATTCGGCTTTTCAGCAAACGCAGATATGGCTGCCGAAACGCCAATGGCAAGAGCGAGACAAGGCTTCGCTAGGGATGGTAGGCTAATGTTCATAGTAACATTTGATGGGATAGTAACTATTAATTCGCTCGCCGCAGCTCCAAGGCTGCTAATGCCGCCTCATAAGCGGCGTGCCCGGTGGAACCTTCGCCCAATATCTCATGTTCGGATGAAGCAGGCGGGATCCACTTAGCGAGGTCTTCCTTTGTGTTCTTAAATGCAGAATTCCCAGCTAGATTTCGCCACTCGTGCGGATCGTCATAGTGGTCGTAGAGCTCTTCAGATCCGTCCTTGTATCTGATATATCGATACCTCTCGGACCGAACGCTATGATTACCCGGACCGTAGGTGGACAAAATAGGCCTGTCCCACAGGGCTCTCGAATCAGCGAGAATCGGAACCAGCGAATCCCCATCGAGGGAATCGTCCGAGTCGAAACCGCATAGGTCCAGCAGCGTCGGGTAGATATCTATCAGCCCTACCGGTTGATTCGCACGGGCCGCCTTTCGGGATTGAGGAGTCGATACAATCAACGGAACCCGCAGGCCGTCCTCCCATAAAGTGCGCTTCGCCCAGCGTTCCTTTTCGCCTAGATGAAATCCATGATCTCCAAAGAGCACGATGATGGTGTTCTCGTAATGTTCGCTGGCCTCCAAGGCGCCTAGGACCCGTCCCACGCAATCATCCACGTAAGCGATCGATGCCAAATAGGCCTGCACCGCGTGCTGCCATTCGCCATTGTCCTCCATCCATTGGTGCGTCGGGGCGATATGTTTCAAGGTTGTCAGGTTCTTCGCGTATTCAGAAAGGTCCGACCGATCATCGGCCACAACCTGCGGCAATAAGACTTCCTCGCTTGGGAACAGGTCAAACCACTTCTGCGGAGCATACATCGGCACGTGGGGACGATAGAAACCAACCGCTAGAAAAAAGGGATCCTCCCTCTCGCGCTGCAATTCGTCGACTGCCCAGCGAGCAAGCCTATCGTCGGTCATGTCCTCCCCATTTGCGGGAAAAGCTCCCCAATCCCATAGCTTCATGCTGAATGGGTCGCTAATCTTTTCCTCCGGAAATGGGCCGAAGCCCCCGTTTTCATCGAGATAGGTGCCAATCGTTTCGAATATTCGACGATTGTCCCGGTTGTGAAACAGCTTTCCCCCAGCCAAGACCTCGTAGCCTTCACTGGCAAAGCGCTCGGGCAAGGTAACGACACCCTCCAATGCAGGAGAACCGTCGATGTCCGGATTCAAAAAGTAGATACCTGTCCGATGAGGGAACCGGGAGGTCATCAGGCTGGACCGCGACGATTGGCAAACCGGGGACTGGCAGTGCGCGTTCTCAAACAAAGTTCCCTTGCTGGCCAAGCGGTCGATATGAGGGGTCTGCGCTTGAGGATGCCCGCCCAGCGTGCCCACCCAGTCGTTCAAGTCGTCGACAGCAATAAACAGCACGTTCGGCTTCTGATCGCCGCTCGCAGACGCTGCCAGACACCCGGCCACGAGAACAGCCAGCGACTTCGAACGCATTGAACAACGCATTAAATGGCCCATCCCGAGCATTCTCGAACAAGCAGTGATTCGCATCAGCCGAGGAAACATAGCTCAATCAGCCTTTACCAAGTGGCTCTTGCTTTCAGGGGGCTTAGGGCGGATCGCGAAATCTCGTCCTAAGATCGACGCCCGCAAATCGACAAACGGATAATCGCGGGTGTCATTGTCAGCATCATAGGACGGGTTCAAAGTCGGATAATACTTTTCTTCCACGTTTTGAGCCAACCATTCATTCAACTCCACAAACAGCTCGCGGGCGAGCTGAGGCTTGGCGTCAACCAAGTTGTTCGATTCGGAAAGGTCTCTTTCAATATCGTAGAGCCACAGGCGTCCGGACCAGTCGAAGATCAACTTGTAATCTCCCTTTCGAATCGCCGAATGCGGCGTGAGGGGCATGTCGTCCACAGGGTTGTGGACGATCACGTTGAACGGGTAGTGCCAGTAAAACGTCTCGCGGTCATACCCCTCGCTCTGTGCCACGCCCCCTTCGATCACGCCAGCGAGGCTTCTCCCATCGATCTCTTGATAATGAGGTTCAACATCGACCCCTGACATCTCCAAAACAGTAGGGAAAATATCATTACAATCAACAGGGCGGTCAATCCATGCGGAACGATCGATCTTACCCTTCCAGTAAAAGAAGAGCGGAACGCGGATGCCTCCTTCGTAAACCATTGCTTTCCCGCCTTTCAGCGGAGCGTTGCTCGTCGGTCGCGTGTCGTCGGAGCGGGTGGACTGGTTGAGCGGCCAAGAAACGCCGCCATTGTCGCTCATAAAAACAATCAATGTGTTATCCAATTGATTCGTCTCGCGGAGCGTATCCAACAGTGCTCCTACCGATTCATCGAGGCTGCGAACCATAGCGGCATAAGTCGCATTGTCGTGACCATTCCACCCACGGTTCCCCTTCGCTTCGAAGTAATCGACGTCCTCCGCCTTCGCCTGAAGCGGTGCGTGCAGGGAAAAGTGGCAAAAGTACAAAAAGAAGGGATCATCTCTCCTCGACTCAACATGAGTGCGGATAAACGAGGTAGCTTGCGCGGTTAGCTCATCCGTAAGGTAACGCTGGCCCGTGTCGATGCCCAACTTGGATCCAAAAAGTTGCTCCTGGGGCATTTCGCTATGATGCGGCTTGTTCGAAGCCCACTCCTTCCGCCAACCAAAGTAGGGAGAGCCTCCCGCATCGTAATAAGCCAACTCCTCGAAACCTTGATCGTGAGGCTCATAGCCCTTCGACCCATGTCCGCCAAGATGCCATTTGCCAACAAAGGCGGATCGATACCCCTGCTCGTTGAGCACTTCCGCCAAGGTCTTCTCATCACGTCCGCGATCTGTAACTTGCCCCGAAGGCAAAGCCAGCAAAGTACCTCCATTCCACAAAGCCTGTTCCTCTTTAATCGGATCTCCCCAATAGATTGCGTCCTGCGCCATGTATCCACTTGGCGGAACTTTTCCGGAGTTGTACCAACTCCGCACCGAGGGAGGCGTCGCCGTGGTGAATCCCAACTTGCTGGCGTACTTCCCCGTTAAGACACTTGCACGCGTCGGCGCGCAAAGCGGGCAAGCGTAGGCTTGGGAAAAGGAGACCCCGCTCTGAGCGAGCGAATCAAGATTCGGCGTTTCGAAAAACTGCTGAGCTACCGGCACACCAGTAGCACGCTCGGCGAACGCCCCAATGTCCGTGTAGCCGAGGTCGTCTGCTAAAATGAGGACAACATTAGGCCTCTTCTCAGCAGAGGCAAAGAGTGAGCATCCCACAATCGAAACAAACGCTAACAAAAGATATTTCATGGATTTTGGAAAAGGGTCGCTAGAAACGAAGCCCCGAATCATTCATCAAGAATCGTAATCGGCGCATGTTTCTAGCTTCGAACTTTGGTAATATAATAGTGAATACATAAGGCCTTCAATCGGAGCCGCGCTTGCCAAAGCGAGGGAACCCCGCCACAAGAAACGCCAAACCAGAGCGGAACCTAGACGCTCAAGCATCCAAAACAACCAGGCGTTGTCACCGCAGCTTCACACTGACTGTCAAGCCCCTCCATTTTCCTTTGGCAAACACCCCCTTGACTCCCTCACTCCGCCAAACAAAACCTTGTTCGCGAGCCACTTACGAAACGTAAGACAGGGACGACTTGCCGAGCGAAAAACTCTACTACCACCCTCACCCCATGCGGTCAGCTCCAGAACTCACTCTTCGTTGTTCCTACTTCATGGAGACTGTACTTCAGCGAAAAGGTCGAACGGGAACCACCAATACGTTTTCGAGCCTAGCAAGAATGGGTAGAATGTGACTCTGAAGATCACTCGACTCATCCACAACGATGACGTTATTTGACGAGATGACCGCACTGGTTGATACAAAATAGCCAAGTGTACCTCCGATTGTTGGATCCAACGATTAGTCACTCTTTGCCATTTTGCTGAGCAAGTTTCTTCCTTTGGCCCGATCCCACGAACTAGATTGAGGACATCGAAAATGAAGGACAGGAATTTTACGCTCAAACTTGATCAGCGAAATTACCTTTGGATTTCCAGACCCGCGACTGGCTTTACTTTAGTGCAAATGTAGTGGCTCTCTGTAACGGTTACGGTGCTATGCCTCAACGCAGATGAAGCAGTGTGAATACCGTAGCTCTGATTTATCAGACTACCAAACTCCTTGCGAAGCGAGTGGATCGGACTCCGAGACTTCACTCCATTTGACCTTAGCCAGACGATCAACTCCCTGTAAGTCTTCTCCGCTCGGTGATATTGGTAGGTCACCTTGTGCCTGAGAGGCGGACGCTTCGACTCCAAAACGAACTCTCCAGTCCTCCTGTCGTAGCAGTACCGAAGGAAACGGCATACATCATCCGAGAAATAGGTAACGCCCTCGGAAGACTTCGACTTCAACTCGTAATACTCTGTCGCCGTAACATGGATACAGTTTTGATAAAAATCGACCGAGCTCCAAAGAAGCAAATCGGCCTCCGTTCTTCTCAGACCACAGACGAGCGTCAGAAGAAGAACCTTGTAGGCCTCGACATTTTCTTTCCGAAGCTCGGAGTCCGCCTTGTCCAAGAGAGCTTGAGCGTCGATCCCTCCCTTGTATCGGTACGAAGGCTCGCGAAGCAGCCTTAATGTAGTACCGGGGATCTTTTCGGGAAGATCAAGATAAGCGAACTTCTCCAACTGCTCCGCTCGGAACACAGCCTTGTAGGCTCTGATCAACCCATTAATCGTAGATGCGGATCGACGGCGCTTGATTTGGCCGCAAACCTCGCCTCTCTCCAAGGCCATGCGGCACGATTCCCGCCATTTCATAAACTGCCTGTCCGAAAGCGAACAAATCCTAACCTTCTCCACTTTCCGCCGCCATTTCTCCAATTCCTTCCGAGGCGCCTTGACGGACGGCGAACGCTTGATGCCCACTACCTCCGCAATAAGAGTAATGACCTTCTTCCTATACTCTTCCGCCGTCATCAAAGCCACGCCCGGCATCTTCAGAAACTCGCCCAAATAGTCTCCGAAGGTCAAGGCGTCCCCCTTGGACTTGACCCCAAGCCCCATCAACGTCCGGTCCCAGCCGTTAGCGACCACCGACTCCCAAATCGACTTCGCCTTGGAAGCGGCCTTGTCTCGATCGGAGATCTTCAGGGGAATGTCGTGCTGCTCTCCGTCGTGGGCGATCCGGACCGAGTAGTCGGCACACTTCCGCAGCTCTCCCTTGTGCCGGTACTTTCGCTGCCGAACAGCGGACTTCCAGTATGCCAAAGTCGACTTGGACCTGGCGGATTCAGCAGTGGCGGATCTGGTCGGTTTCTTCGATTTTCCCGATTTTCTCGGCTCTTTCGTCGAAAAATTCTGTACTAGTTCTGTACTAGAATTTCCGAAATTAACCTGAATAAGATTGTTTTGGATTTTTTCGATATTCGCGGCCATCGTCTCCTAAGTTTTTGATTTACAGTCATTTCACTTGGAAAGGCTTGTAAACCTAGAGACGGAACTTGTAACGAATCGGCCAACTCATAATCCATTGGTCCTCGGTTCGAGTCCGAGCGGGCCTACCATTTTTCTGGGTAGGAGCAAGCATGCGCGAGATCAGCAAAAGCTGATGCCAAGACCGAACGAGTGGCAGCGCCTTCTAGGTACAAGGCGATTCCCCACGGTCGCGACCGAACTGAGGCAGCCCCTTACCTCACAGACGAAGATTGAGTAACGAGCTAGGCCATCCGTGTCTAAGCGAAGCCCTATTTGTCGCAGGGAGAGGCGAACCCTGCCTTTCGCAGCAAGAGGGCGAAGGCCCGAGGTGCGTTGTCGCGGAGAAATTCCAACTGGCTCATCAGCCCTTGGGAAATTACCTCCCGCGAGGCGACGTAGAAATTCGCATGCGTTTCGTCGTCGAAGCATTCCCCAGAAATGGAATCCGAAACGGAAGCGAGGTCCGAGAAGTACAATTCCACGTTTTCCTCCACTTCGCGAGCCATCGGAACAAAGGCTTTCACGAAGCTTTCTTCGTCGTCGAAGTCAGTCTCATCCCCAGCTGGCGACGAGGCGATCTTCTGCGGGTATTCTGGGTCTGGAAGGCACATGTTGGATTGGTTTGGATTTCGGTCAGGAACCCCCAAAGTTTACGCGAAAATAGCAATTCAGACTACCTGAAAGCCATCTAGTCTTTCGGAATGGAGTCTGGACCGCTGGCCTGCGCGTAGCGGCCCCTACGAAGTTCGCTAAAAGACCCTAGCCCTCACCCTAGGGCTTTGAACAGGAAACTTGGCACTCCCTTCACTCCCGGCTCCACGGAGAAAAGTCCGCCCGCTTGGGGTTCGCGTTTCCAATCCGCATCCTCAAAGCCAATGCTCGCAGTTGTAATGTAGAGCGTATCCAAATCTTTACCACCAAAGGCGCAGCTTGTAACGCGAGCGACCGGCAACTTGATTTCCTGAAGCAACGTTCCCGTATCCGGATCGTAACGACGCACCCCCCAACCTTCCCAGAAGGCAACCCAAAGCTTTCCCTCAGAGTCGATGGTCATCCCATCTGGAACGCAGTCCTCTCCCCTCACATCCACGACCACGCGACGATTCGAGATCGTTCCTGCTTCCCTGTCGAAGTCGTAGGCCCAGACTAACCTTTGCGGGCTATCGATATAGTAGAGGGTACCTTGATCCAGACTCCACGCCAAGCCATTGGAGCAAGTAACCTGATCTTCAAGAGTCCTAATGCTAGTAGTGTCATTATCGATACAGAAGAGCGACTGCTTACCTTCCGGCCCCATCGAGCCAACGTAGAAACGACCATCAGGACCTGCCTTTCCGTCGTTGAGACGATTGTCACGACATCCGTTCATCGGATCGCACCATTTGTGGAGAGCCCCCGTTTCGAACTCGAGAGCATAGACGCCATCTTTCAATCCCACCACAAGTCCGCCAGCCGCATTTTCGACCACCGTGCCCACTTGCTGGCCCACGAAAACCGATTCGTTTTCACCTGACTCCGGATCAAAGCGGCAAACACGCTGCCCCTCGATATC
Organism: Pelagicoccus enzymogenes; assembly: GCF_014803405.1. NCBI lineage: Bacteria > Pseudomonadati > Verrucomicrobiota > Opitutia > Puniceicoccales > Pelagicoccaceae > Pelagicoccus > Pelagicoccus enzymogenes. The sequence continues at coordinate 17,288 of NZ_JACYFG010000051.1, read as the reverse complement.
GATCCAAAAGACCTTTTGCTCGTTTTGGCTCCAAAATACGCCTTCACCTAGTTGAGCCCGGTCGTGGTAGACACACTGTAAATCACACATGGCTGGCGATCTTCCAAGACCCGGCAAACTTGGCCAAGCAATAATCGCTCATCCCTACGAGATCGAGGCGATGGCAATGCGAAACGCCACTCGCGTAAAAGCGAAGCCTAGAACAATTGCTGCTGCTCGGCAGCCTGCTTGCGGGCGGCGCTGCCTTGGCTCTCAATCAGAAGCTGAGGGATCGTAGCCTTCTCTTCCCGCAGCTCGCTGCAGTAGAGCAAAAGCAGCAGAGCGCTCGCCAGCGTATCGTAGAGAGCGCAATGGTAATGGCGACGATCCACTGGACAGTACTTGGCCGCCAATTCGTCGAGCTCGCTCTGCAGCTCCCAACGTAAGACGAGATCCTCTAGCTTGAGCGTAGACCCGTCGTCCCCATAGTTCCGATACAGATAGCCAGTATCGATCCAAGGCCCCCAGTCGTTGCTCTTGGTCCCCGGGTTCATCCAGTTCTCGCTGCGCCGCGCGTAGGGAAAGACGGCCTTGAGCATGGAGTTTTCCGCCGAGGCGAAGTGCGCCGCCAGCGGGCCCGTTTCTCGCAGATGAGCGAAACGATCCCATTCCTGGGCAAAGGGAAGCAAGCCGCTTACCGCCTCGTTGCTGATCCCGTGCGTCGCCTGCTCCTTGCGCGAGATCTTAGCCTTGGGCTGGCATAGGCGGGTGGAGGCTTCCTCGATGCGAGATCCTCTCAAAGTGACAACGCCAAACTCCACGATACCGCAGTGCGGACCGCCTTCGAAATCGATGACGTGGATTGGCATGTCGTCCCAATAAGGATCCATTACCCGCAGGAAATTCATTTTGGCGCTCTTTGCAAGGGACTAGATGTACGCGGGAATCCTTAGGAAACTTTTTATGTTTAACACTGGGCCACAGCCCAGCAATCTGCCTGCCCTATGCAATTCGAAGAATTCGACGCTTTCACCGGAAAACTCTGCAAAGAGACCGAACGCATTATCCTCGAGTACTTCGAGTCCCCCCACCTCGAGGTCCTTTCCAAGGGCGACAACACCCCCGTAACCGAGGCCGACCGCAAGACCGAGCAGATGATACGCGACGCGATCGAAACCCTCTATCCAGACCACGGCATCATGGGAGAGGAATTCGGAAACATAAACGAATCCGCTGACTACCAATGGGTTGTCGATCCGATCGACGGCACCAAGACCTTCACTGCTGGAACCCCGCTCTTCGGCACCATGATTGCCCTGCTCAAGGACGGGGAACCCATCTTCGGCACCATCAACTATCCGGTCATCCACAGGCGCATCTCCGGAGACAACCAACGGGCCTTCTGCAATTCCAAGCCCATCAAGGCTCGCACAGGAGTGCCGCTATCCGAAGCCATCGTGCTCACCACCGACGTGCAATCCATCCCCCACTACCAGAACGGTCCTAACTTCGAGGAGCTGCTGGGGAAAACCAAGTTCTGCCGCACCTGGGGAGACTGCTTCGGCTACTTCCTCGTCGCCACCGGCAAAGCCGATATCATGCTCGATCCCATCCTCAATCCCTGGGACATCATGGCCCTCGTACCGGTACTCAGAGGATCCGGAGCAGTCATAACCGACTGGTTCGGGGGAAATCCCGCCAAAGGAGAATCTTGCATCGCCAGCAATTCAGACCTCCACGAAACCGTTGTGCAGACACTCAACCAATAAAAGCGAACCATGACCCATCAATTTCTTGCCACTAGTTTCCTGACCGCTGGCCTGCTTCTGGCAGGCTGCGCCGATTCGCCATACGACGACGTGCACGATGCGCCGCGTGAAACCCAAGCCTGGGAAAACGTCGACCTGAGCGGCTACGAACAATCCCAACTGCTCGCCCATCTGAACATGCTGGCAAGCGAGACCGTCTCAGCGGCATCTGCCGGCGAATACGTGGAGTTCCACCACCTAGAAGTAGCCCTCACTCCGACCCTAGACGCCCTCGCGATCAAGGCTGCGGGCAACGAACAAGCGCTCAAAACCATCGCTACCATCAAAGATCTGGCCGTGAAACTGCACGTCGCCGGCCACGACGGAAACGTGGGCGCAGGCGTCAAGCTGGGAGCCGCCATCACTGACCTCAGCGCCCGATTGACTACCGAACTCTAGCGCGCGTCGTGAACCGGAAGGACTCCCGCTTCGCTGGCCAAAGAGAAGTCCCTACTTGGCCGTCTCGATATAGCGTTGCTCGCGCACGACCGTGACGCGGATGGAACTCGGAAACTCGAGGGTCTGCTCGATCTTGTCCCGGATGTCGCGAGCCAATGTCTGGGCTTGCTCATCGGAAGTGCGCTCGGGATCCACGATCACTCGCACCTCACGTCCAGCCTGGATGGCGTAGGCGCTCCGGATTCCCTCGAAGGACAAGGCGACGTCCTCCAGATCCCGCAAGCGATCGATGTAGGAAGTCAGCGTCTCCGCTCGAGCCCCTGGGCGAACCGCTGAAATGGTGTCCGCTAGGATCACCACTGCGGCATAGAGCGACTCAGGCGGCACTTCCTCGTGGTGAGCAGCCACCGCGTTGACCACGATATCGTCCTCCCCCCGCGCTTTCACGAATTCGGCTCCCACTATCGCGTGGCTGCCTTCGTATTCGCCGTCGATCGCCTTGCCGATGTCGTGCAGCAAAGCCGCCCTTTTGGCAATATTCGGATCCAAACCGAGCTCCGATGCGATGATGGAAGCCAGAAAGCCGACTTCCACCGAGTGCTCGAGCACGTTCTGGGAATAGGAGGTACGGAATTTCAGCTTGCCAAGCAAGGTGATGATTTCCGGATGCAGGCGAGAGATCTTCAAGTGCTCGACCGCGGCGTCTCCGGCGTTCTCCACGATCTGGTCCACGTCATTGCGGGCTTCGCCCACGAACTCCTCGATGGTAGCCGGATGGATACGTCCGTCCTTCACGAGACGCTCCAAGGCCGTCTTGGCGATCTCCCGGCGAACTGGATCAAAGGAGGAAACCATCACCATGCTGGGCGACTCGTCGATAAGCAAGGTGGTCCCAGTCGCCGTTTCGAAGCACTTGATGTTACGCCCTTCCCGACCGATGATCCGCCCCTTCATCTCGTCGTTCGGCAACTGCACGATGGCCGCCGTGATGTCGTTGTTCGGCTTGCTGGCAATGCGCTGCATGGCTGCCAGCAAGGTACGGCGAGCCTCGCGGTGGATTTCCGCCTCCGAGCGTTCTAGGACCTCCTTCCGCAGCTTCTTGAGCTCGTCCCGGCAATCGAGGCGCACCTGTTCGCGCAGCGACTCCTTGATCTCCGATACGTCCATGGACGCCAGGTTGGCCATGGTTCGCTGCATGTTGGCCGACATTTGGGAAAGGCTGTCGCGATTTTGCTTCAGCTCCTCGAGTTCCTTTTCGATCTGCCTTTGCCTGAGCTCCAGCTGGTGGTCCAACAAGCCGATGGACTCTTCGTGGGAGCGGATCTCCTTCAGCTTGTTTTCGATTTCCAGCTCGGAACGCTGCTCCGCTCGCTCGAAATCGCTGCGTAGCCCCTCGATCTCGCGTTCCACTTTGGCCCGAGCCTCCAAGGTCTCGATTTCGGCCTTGCGGCGGGCGAGATCCAACACCGATTCCGCCTCGGCCTGAGCCTGGAGCCGAGTACGACGCATTGACCAACGAAGGGTGAAGTACGCGGCAACGAAACCAGCTCCTAGAGCCGCCAACCCTATCCAAATGCTACTGCTCATCTCGTGAAAAAAAAGAGAGACGCCCAAGCAGGGGTCTCTTGAATCCCCGAAGCCAAATAACTTTTAAGCACAAGGCAACAAACAAGTTCCCTGCCATCACCTCCAATGCGATTTCTGGCAAACGCTTGCAAATCAGCTGTAAAAGGCGCCCTTACCCCCCCTTCTACCGTCAGACACGGGTTGCTATTCCATTGGAGCTGGACTGTTTTTTCCATGCAGCCAGACCTCCAACGACTCACGCAACGCCCACAAATGCCTCCCTCTCTCGCACGCAAGACGATCATCGAGATCGAATCGGCTTTGGCTGACAACAAGACGACGGCGATCAGCGAAATCATCCAGATCATCCAACAGCTCGCCTCCAAAGCCTTCAGCATCTCCATCGGAGAATTGTCAGAGCTGATCGGCCGCGACCCTACAGTGACCGCCAAAGTCATCAGCGCCGCCAATACCCTCGGCTACAATCCGAGCGCCCAACCGGTCAGCACCATATCGGACGCAATCCATACCGTCGGCTTCGAAAAGATCCGCAACCTCGCCATCTCCCTCATGCTCGCCGAAAACGCCAGCTACGGAGGCAATTCCTACGAGCAACGTCAAGCAGCCGCCCTCTGCGTCTGCAGCGGCATGCTCGCGAAGCAGCTCGCCAAGCGCCCGGGACGAGAAGAGGAGACCGAGCTCTTTTTCGTCTGCGCCTCTCTGCGAAACTACGGACACCTGCTGCTCTCCACCTTCAAGGTCGAGGACTATCGCCTCGCTCGCTCTCACGCTTTGGACATGCCCGAGGAAGAAGCCTTCAAACTCGTCTTCGGCCTCACTCCCCTCGCTCTCGGGGAGGCCATTCTCAAACAAAGCAACTTGCCGCGCGACATCCAGCACTCGCTCCGCAAACTCAGGCAAGAAACGCTTTCCCGAGCCTGCTACTCGCCACAAGACGAGACACTTCTGGTCTCGGAGCTCGCCGTCTCGCTAAGCAATGTCGTCTTTGACGAAAATGTCGGCCCGAGCGACTTCAACCACGCCCTCAACCAAGTCCTAGCGCGTTTTGCGTCCAGCTATCCGCTCAGCATCGAAACCGTCAACGAAGCCCTCCTGGCCGTCGACGAGAGCATCAGCGCCCTGAATCGCTCCGTGGGAATTGCCGAAAGACACTCCCCAGCTTCCGCAAAGCTCCAGGCCCGCCTCAACTCCGTCCACTTGCCCTCGCCCCCCAAGCACGCCAGGATAAAGGCCCAGCTTGCAAGCAAGCCCATTTCCGAAATGAGCGCCGACGAGCGGCTGAGCTTTTCGAGACAGAATTTCGAGCGAACCGTCACAAGCATCGAGAACGCGCTCGTGCCCGGAAGCAAAGTCCGACTGGCCTCAATCTTCGATGAGGTCTGCAGGTCTTTCAGGGCCGCCGCCGACTTGGACAGCTGCCTCATATTCGCTCCAGAGGAATACAGTCCGCAAAACTTCTCCGCCCGCTACGGTTCCGGATCCCTCTTCGCCAAGGTCAAGAACCGCCCCATCGTCAGCCCCGAAAAGCGAGACGTGTTCTCCATCTGCCTCACCCGCAAGGAAGACATTCTCATCCAAGACACCCAAACCGGCAAAATCAGCAAGGTCGTGCCCGAATGGATCCACTCCGCAGGCGACACCAGCTCCTTCATCATCTTGCCCGTGACCTTCGACCAACAGCTACGCTACCTCATCGTCGGCACCGCGTCCGAGGGACGGAAAATCGACCTCAGCCCCACCGACCTCAAATACCTGCGATCTATCCGCGCCTCCATCTCGCTGCTGTACGGCTTGATCGATTCCCAAGCTGTGGTCGCAGTATAAGCCCTGCGGCGCAATCCGTTGGACAGGCCAACGACAAACTAGGCGCCAGCCCCCGCCCACCGTAGAGGGAAGACACCATTTCCACCCAACGGGTTTTCCAGCGCTATCCGTCCACGGCTAGGCTCGATTACCAAATCTAGAACCGCCGACTAAACGCGCCACCGCGGCGGGCGAAAAACTGGGCATGGACCCAGTTAATCCTACAGTAAGCGACCTGCAGCGACAGTTCGAACTTCTTTCCCCCGCATCCCGCATTGGCAAGAGTCTCCGCAGCCTAGTAGCCGAAGGAAACGTCAACCCGGACGAAATCCTTCCCCTCATCCGCCTCGAGCCCCTCCTCGCCACCCGCATTCTCCGCGAAGCGAATCTCCTGCACGAGAGGAAGCCAGAGGGTTACCTCAGCATCGAAGAGGCCATCACGGCTATCGGCTTCCAACGCATGTACGACCTGCTTGGCCTCTACTCTTATCCGCCCAGCAGCGACGAGCTTAGCTACTCATCGGACCATTGGAAACGGGCCATCACCTGCGCGGTCTGCATGGAAACCCTCGCTGAAAAGCATCGCTTGGACAAGCAACGCGCCTACACCATCGGCCTCATCCACTCGCTCGCCGAGGCGATCAGCGAATCCACCCGCGCCCAGTCCCGCGAGCTCGGAAGCCTCAACAATCGCCTCAAGAAGTTCAACCACTCCAGCCTCTGCTTCAACCTCCTCAGCGAGTGGGGCTTGCCCAGCGCCCTCATCGACCCAATCCGCTTCCAGTACGCGCCCCTTGACTGCCAGACCACCGGCAAGATGGCCTGCTTGCTCAACCTTGCAAAATGGATCACCGGCGTCGTGCGCGAGGTCGACGAACTGCCCGACCAAGCCAGCGGCCCTGACCTGCTGGTCCTCAACCTCCTAGGCGAAGGCGAGCAGACCCTCTGGAACCTCGTCACCGACGTGAGCGACAGCCTGCACCTCGCAGACACCCTCCTCTCCGGAAACTACAGCGCCTGCTAGCAGCTCCCCCTTTCGCCGGCCGATACGCCGGTATTCTCGAAAGCTAGTCGGACGGAGTCTCTGACGGTCTCGAAGCCGCTCGGAGCTCCGTCATCGTGTTTGGCAACTCCACGTCCAAAGGCTTTACTTGCAGGTCCTGCTCCTTGGCGAAGCTCAAGTCCGGCCCCTCGATTTCCGGCTTCTTACGCCAATCGAAACCTTCCGCCTCCAGCTTCTTCCGGTATGCCTCGCGTTCCAAGGCTTCCGGATCCGGCGGAGGCCCCTCCTTCTCGACCTTCTTTTCTTCCTCCAAATTGAGGGCCATAGGGAAGCTCATGTCGTCCCCGTCCTTCATGAACTGCTCCATAATCAGCTTCAGGTAGGGCGCCGACATCATCACGAACACGCTCAGTACCAGCGTCGGCAACACCATCATCAAGGTGCGACGCGAGAGCGGTTTCTCCATCTTGCTCTTCCACTGGCGCTTCTTTTCGATGAAGTTCGGCTCCGCCCGGCGCCTTTCGATAAAATTCGGTTCTCTGTCGTTATGATTCGTCATGATCAAATCCCTCCTAGCTCTTAAGAATTGCTTCGCCGCCGAAACGCAAGCGCCCAATAACGACTGCCTCCCGCATGCCAAGTTCCTCCGCAGACCAGCATACCCTCTCCGTCAAGGTCATCCCCAACGCCTCCAAAACCGAATTCGCCGGCTGGCTCGAGGACGGCACCCTCAAAGTCCGCATCCAGTCGCCTGCCCAGGACGGCAAGGCTAACAAGGCCCTCGTCGCCTTCCTCGCCAAGCAGGTCGGCGTATCCAAAAACCAGATCAGCATCCTGCGCGGCCAAACCGGCAGACAGAAAGTGATTGCCTTCGAACGCCTCTCCTCTAGCCAGTTCGAGCAGCTTCCCCGGCCCTGAATTCCACAAATCCTGACCACATGGGCAAAGATTCCAAATCCAAGAAATCCTCCAAGAAGAAGGCGCCGAAGTACATCGGATTGGACAAGAAGGGCAATCCCCCCGAATTCCCCTACGTCCGCACCTCCACCTCTGCCATCCACAACAACGGCCTTTTCGCAGCCCAGGACATTCCCGAGGAAGAGTACGTCATCCAGTACCTCGGCGAGCTGATCAAGAAAAAGACCGCCACTGCCCGAGCGAATGACCAGCACGACCGCTCCCTCGTCGAGGACGTCGGAGCCGTCTATATCTTCGAGCTGGACGACAAGACCGATATCGACGGGAACTTCGAGTGGAACATCGCTCGACTCGCCAACCACTCCTGCTCGCCCAACTGCGAGGCCCAAAACGTCGACGGCGAAATCTGGCTCGTGGCCCTGCGCGACATCAAGGAGGGCGAGGAGATCACCTTCGACTACGGCTACGCCTTGGAACATTGGAAAGACCACCCTTGTCTGTGCGGCTCGGACAACTGCGTCGGCCACATCGTACGCAAAGAAGACTGGGACAAGCTCAAGAAGCTAAAAAAACGCCAGAAGAAAAAGAGGGCCTAAGCCTCCACCAAATGTATAAACTTTTCGCATACGCCGCACTCCTCCTCGCAACCTTTGTTTCGAGCGTCGAGGCCGCGACGGTACACAGCGTGCGAAAAGGCGAAACCCTTACCGAGATCGCTCTCGCCTACAAGGTTTCCGTACAGGCCATCAAGGACGCCAACAACCTGAGCAACGCCAACGCCATCACCGTAGGCCAGAAGCTCAACATCCCCGCCGCGGCTCCCCAGTACACCGAGTACAAGATCCGCAACGGCGACAATCTCTCGGACATCGCCAAGGAACACGGAGTCAGCCTGCGAGCCCTCACTGCCCTCAACGCCATCGGGAACGCCAACCGCATCCGCGTCGGACAAATCATTAAGATTCCCTTGGAAGGCGACGCGGCAACCACCGCAAGCAGCGCCGCCGCGGCCCCAGCTCAGACTTACATCGAGTACAAGGTGCGCTCCGGGGACAGCCTCTCCGACATCGCCACCAAGTACGGCGTCAGCCTAAACACGCTCACCAACCTCAACTCCATCCGGCGGGCCAATCGCATCAAGATCGGCCAAGTCATCAAAATCCCCGTCGCGCCCGGTACGGTGATCCCCCAAGGGCCCCAGCTGGATAGCTCCGACCTCGCAACCCTGAACCGCATCCGAGCCAAGTCCAACCAATGGAAACACATCGTGATCCACCACAGCGCCACGCGAGTCGGATCCGCCAAAGGCATGGACAACTACCACCGCAACGAGCGGCGCATGGAAAACGGCCTCGCCTACCACTTCGTCATCGGCAACGGCCGCGGCATGAAAGATGGCGAACTCTACATCGGCGACCGATGGAAAAAGCAGATTCATGGAGGGCACGTGTCCAGCTACGCCCTCAACCAAATCAGCATCGGCATCTGCCTGGTAGGCGACTTCTCCAAGACCCGCCCGACCACCAAACAGATGGAAACGCTGGAAGCCCTCGTGGAATACCTCATGGACAAGGCCCAGCTGTCCGCCTCCCGCGTGACTACCCACACCCTCATCCATCCCAAGCACACCCAGTGCCCCGGCAAGTACTTCCCGACGGAAAGCTTCAAGGCCAAGCTCGACTGACAGCAGCCAGCATGAAAAGCGCAGCGGATCGGATCGTCAGCGCCCTGCTCGAATCGATGGCACGCCAGAAATTCGCCCTGAGCCAGCGAGGGCTCCGCCCTCCTCAATTCTTTCTCGCTCGCGCGTCCTTCTTGAAGACGCGGGCCACAAAAAGCGGATCATAGTCCGCCTTGTAGAGCGGACTGCGGAACTCGCCAAACTTCCATCCCAGAATCTCCGGCTCGTTCTCGATCGTTTCGTCGATCTTCATGTAGCGCCAGGCCTGAGGGTCCACGATTCCGTAGCGGATGTGCACCGCCCAGCGAATGCGAGCCTTCTCGTGCCCGACCGCGTTGACCCACCCCTGCACCTCGTAGCGATCCCCTCCGAGCTCCTTGATGCGGGCCTCGAAGTCGCCCCACACCCCATTCGAATTGAAGCGCACCGGGTTGAACTCGCTTTCTTCGATGAGCTGCAAATTGAAGGTATCCACCACATAGTCCCGTGCCAACTGGTAGACTTCCCGACGGTGGACTGCGATCTCCAACTCGTTGGGTTCATACTCTTTGGCCGAGCACGCGCACGCCAAAGCGAGCGCTGCTATGAAAAGACGCTTCATAGCTAGGCTATCGTCGCCCGCGATCCAACGTTAAGCGATTCGCCTCAGATACCGCCAAATATCCCACGGAGCAGGGCGGCCTCGCCCTTCGTTCGTAAAAAAATTATTTTCTGGAAAACCCTGTGGCCAACAATAGCTTAGCCAACAATGATTACCCCATTGGAGAAGACGCTCCTTTCAGTGATGATCCTCGTCATCATGTTCGGCCTCGGCTGCTCCCTCTCGGGTAAGGACTTCAAGGAGTCGCTGAAAACGCCCAAGCCCGTGGTGGTGGGTTTTCTTTCCCAGTACATCATCATGCCGGTCTTGGCCTACGGCATGGCCGTGTTCTTCAAGTTGGATCCCTTCGTCGCGATCGGCATCATCATCGTCGCCTGCTGCCCTTCCGGCACCACATCCTCCCTCTTCAACTACTTCGCCAAAGGGAACCTGGCCCTTTCCATTTCGCTCAGCTCCATCACCACCGCGACCGCGCTGATCACGATGCCCTTCCTCTTGGCCTTCTACACGGGCCCCTTCCAAACCGACGAAATCAAGGTCGAAACGGCGGAAGTGATCAAATCCCTCATCGCCTGCCTCGTGCCCGTGGCAGGCGGGGTCTACCTTCGCTCCCGCAGCGAGCGATGGGCCAAGAACATGGAAGAGACCGGCGCCGCGCTCGGAATCATAGTGATTCTCTTCCTCATCGTAAGTTGGCTCCCGCGAAATTTCGGAAACCTCCTCAAAGCCGACGTTGCCATCCTCTTCTCCAGCATCGGACTGGGACTGGGCGGCTTCCTCTTCGGCTACTGGGTCAGCCGGGCGCTCGGCATGAACCGCCGTTCCTCCCGCACGGTCTCCCTCGAAACCGGTATCCAGAACGGTCCGCTAGCCTTCGCCATCATTCTCTTCACCTTCAAGGACGACGCCGTCGCCGCCGCGATCCTCTGGCCCGCCCTGCTCTACTCTTTCTTCATCGTCAACACCTCCACCGTGGTCACCTACTTCATGCGACGCATCGCCCGCAAGGAGTGGTTCCACGACGAGAACGACGAGGTAAAGGCGGAGCTCTTCACCCAAGGCTGGCTCAAGCCCTAGGGCCCGCAACCTCCACAAAGCACATTCCCCACTCGAACGCGTTCCCGCCCCACGAAGCGGAGCATTCGACCCTCAACAGAACCTCATACCCAAATATCCCATATGCCACGAAAGAATGCCCAACGAAGTGGGTCTCCTCTCTACTGGTCCGCCGAAAGCTGGGCCTTTATCTCGTTTCGACTCTTCCTCAGCCTGCTCATGCTAACCGCCGGACTCGGCAAATTCAAAAACCAAGAGGGCGACTACAGCTTCAGCGCCTACTACAACGGAGTCGTAAACTGGATCGTTTCGACGTTCGAGAAAACCGACCTTCCCGGGTTTCTGGTCTCACTCTACGCCTACAGCATCGGCTACCTTGAAATCCTGCTCGGACTTTTGCTGCTTCTAGGCGTAAAGACAAAATGGGTGCTCGCCTTGATCGCCCTAACCCTCGTATCTTTGGCTTATGGCCAAATGCTGCTCGGAACCCAAGAATCAGGAACCGCCGTCAGCCAAATATCAATTTACCTGCTCGTCACCGCAGCCGCCCTCTACTTCGTGAGGCACAACAAATTCGAGTCTCTGCGCTAACCGCGTGGGAACTAGATACAAAAAACACCCTACCCCTAAATGGACGTCCTGGCCGCAAGGCTAGGACGTTTATTTTTGAATACCCCGCGAAGGCAATACGAGATCAATGGAGGGACGGCTTCCACGCCGTCCGCGCTGCAGAAGCAACTCCTTTTACGGAAGAGCGCTACCGAGCCCCATAACTCAGGAGCCAATCCGACGCTGCAGGACCGCTTTACCCAAAGTCCAAACGTCGGCTACCCCCACCTTGCTGCCGGGTTCCTCATGCCAGGCGATCCCCACTTCCCGCAAACGGCACCCCGTAGCCTTGGCCTTCAAAATCAATTCCAGGTCCAAGCCGAAACCTTCCTCGCGAAACTCCCAGTCATGCTTGCGGAACCAAGCCGCATCCAGAAACTTGCAACCACACTGTGTATCCATCACGCCAATACCGTAGGAACGCTTCACCAAATAGGCAAACCCGGCCGCTACCCACTTCCTCAAAAGCGAGCGATGCGCCTTCGCGCCCGCAGCCCTCCGACTCGCCATGAGCAAGTACGCTCCCTCTTCACTCATCGCTTCTTTGAGCAATCGCACGGTTTCGCTCGCCGAAACCGATCCGTCCGCATCCACAAACCCCAATACCTTTGCTTCATCCGGAGCTAAAGCCCAACCGCTGCGAACCGCCGCTCCCTTGCCACGGTTCTTCTGCATGGCGTAGACTTCCGTCACGAAGCGAAAACGATCCCTACACTTGGCGACTACCTTCCGCAGCCGCTCCACTTCTTCCGCTCCCGATCCATCGTCCACCAGTTGGACGCCCACCGAAAATCCGCTGGTCTCGATCGCTTGGCAAAGCGACTGCAGAAACACCGGCACCCGCTCGCTTTCATTCAAACAGGGAATAACCAAGAAGCAGTCCATCCTATCCTTTCCAAGCGCAGAAGCGACGCGTGCCCCAGGTTCCGCTTTCGCCCGTCGCCGCCAAGACAAGCCCCGGCTCCACGGCGCAAAGCGCTTCCAATTCCGCTTCGGCCATCAGCATCGCTCCCGTCGTCAAGGCATCTGCTAAAGCCGCAGACTCGGCCCGAGCGAAGCTGCGGGTCCAAAGCAATGGATTGCCCGCCGGACTCACGATGTGCTCTCCTTGGAAGCCCGTTCCCGAGCTGGAAAACGCTCCTCTGCGAAACGGTTCAATCTCCATCCCATCGAGCTTTGCTGTCCATGGTTCCGCTTGTTCTTCCGCGCGAAAAAGCAGGGTGCTTCCGCCAAAGTTGGCCATCACCACGGGAACTTCCCAATCCTCGATCTCCAGCATGCCTTGATCCAAGGCGTAACCTTTGCCGATCCCTCCAAAATCCAAAATCGAACCTGTATCCAATTTCTTGAGATAACGACTCGAAGGGTCGATTTGCACTGACGAGTTACGACCCCCAGACGAGTCAGCCTGAACCGTCTCCTGCAAATAAGCCGGCACCTTCCCCTTCACCTTCAAGGCCTGCAAACCTAGGAACGGATGAAAACGTTCCCCCGTCAAAGCGCTCGCCCTCATGGCGAGCTCCAAGCACTCCATGCACTCTTCGGAAATTCGCGTTTCGGCACCTTTCTGCATACGGTTGATACGCGTCACGTCGCTACCTTCCTGATACAGGCTCAGCTTGCCTTCCACTTCGTCCACGCGGGCGAAAAACGCTTGCGCCGTTTGTCGCGCGTACTCCTGGTCCACTCCGCCGATGGCCACAACCAAGTCCGTAGCCATCGCCTCGTGGCGAAAGCTGAAAAGCTCGGCTCTATCGTCAATCCTTAGCATTGGCCTTTATCCATTCGGCTGCAATCCCATCGTCAGCCCGCAGCGCAAGCAAGGTATTAGGACGCAATCCGTGCAACTCCCAAAACCCTCCATCTCCAAGAAGGCCCTCTCGCCCCTCCAGCAATCGCGTATCGATCAAATCGATACCTCCTCGCTCAAACGTTTCCAAATCCGTCCAATAGCCAATCCGTTCTCGCTCGCGCAAATGCCAGGGCAACGGCCAAGCCGCGTCGGAGCTATATACGGAAACGTCGATTCCCGCTGGCACCGACTCCAAGCGTTCCAACAGCTTTGCGTAGCGCGGAGTCGTGTGCATGTACAAATAAGGATTACGTGTCGCGCTCGCATATCGAAAAATCGCCTTGTCTACATTCACTCGCAACTCAGCGCCCACCAGCAACAATACCCCACCTCCGGCCGCGAGCAGCGTCCAACGCCGCAACGGCTCCGCCTCCGTAATTCCCATGCGCAGCAGGTCAACCACTCCCAAGGCCGCCGCAAAGCAGAGCAAGCAGTATGGCCCCAGCAACAACCATGGATTCTTGTAAGGAATCAGCGAATACACTAAAAACATCAGAAGTCCGCTCAAGACTACGAAAGCTGAAAACCCTTTTTCCTTCACCCGCCAAAAGGTGCGAAAAATTCCTACTAGGACCGCTACTAAAAACGCCAACTCGCCCCAGCGAACCCCTTCCAGTCGCTGCGGCAACAGCAAGCTCAGGTAATAAAACATGGGCTTTTCATGTCCCTGTCCCTGCGAGCGATCCGCGTAGTGAAAAAAAGTGGCAAAACCATCCCAGATACCTTGCGGGTTGCGAAAAAACGAGGAGAAGAAAAGGCAATGCAAGAGCAAGGCAAAGGCGATCGCGACTGATGCGTGCTTGAGCAAGGTAAGCGGTCCTACCGAGATTTTATTCCTTCGTATCCAAGCGACCAATACGCAAGCCAAGCCGATAGCCATCACATGGATAACGGCAGTCTCCTTAGTGACATGCATGAGGCCAAGCGAGAAACCCACAACCCTCGCCCACTTCCAACAAGGCCGCTGCCAGTAGCGATAGACCGCAACCAGAAACACCACCGTGAAACAGACCAGCAAGGCCTCCTGGACGAAGTACGATCCGTAGATCACATTCAAAGGAGCCGCCGCGAAGAGCAATCCCCATAGCAGAGCCAAGCCCATTCCTTCCCCGCGAAACGCCAGCAAGCCCAAAACCAGGGTGGCAAGGCTGAAAAGGATCGGTACCCGCCGCATACCGTCATCGGATAATTGACCTGCCTCGTCCTCGAGAAACGGAGACATCCATTTGGCCAAATAGTAAAGCAGCGGTCCATGGTGCTCGCTGGGGTCGTAGCGATACTCCCCCGTCTCTATCAAACGCCAAGCCTGATAGGACTGGACGCCCTCGTCGGCATGGAAAAGACGAAGCTGCGAACTCTCGCTGCGCAGCCAAAAAGCGAGTCCCAGCAAGACGATTGCTGGGACCCAGAAAAGATACGACTTGGAGCTAGTACTCTCCAAAGACTTCCACCTCGACGTAGTGGTTCATCTCGTTGCTGGTGTTGCCGTCGGAGTACAGGCGAACGTAGCGGGCCTTCGTCTCCTTCGCGCCGATCAGCTTGCCCTTGTTGGTCTCCACGTAGGCCATGTCCCGGCCCGCCCCGAAGCCCAGCGAGTTGTCGTGGTCGTTGTTGAAGACCGTCGTCACGCCGCTCTCGAACGACTCGTCGTCGGAGAGCTGCACCACCACGTCCACGTAGGCGCGCTTCTGGGTGTGGAAGTGCCACAGGCCGAGCCCGTAGATCGTCGCTGTGCTCTCCAGGTCGATCTGCACCCATTGCGGGCCCTGGGCCAGCTCCACGAAGTAGCCTTCCTCCGACTCCTTGTCCCCGTCGGTCACCAGCTCGAGCTCGCCGATGATGGGGAAGTCGTCCGAGGAGGTGACTTCCTTGCCGAAGGCGATGTTGGAGACCCCGGCGGGGGCCAGGACGGTGGGCTGGGGGGCGTCGGGAGACTCCAGATTGGGCAGCACGATGGGCACCGGAGTGCCGGAGAGGAAGGGAGCCGGGTAGTCCAGCTCGATGGGGGCCTTGTCGGCCGCGGCCAGTATCGAGGCCGCGGATACGGCGGCCAGGGTCAGCAATGTCTTTTTCATAATTCGGTAATTTGGATTATCTGTTTCAGGTGGGTCGGCCGCTCCGCGGGCGACGGGTGGGCTGGCCGCTCCGCGGGCAGCAGGACGGCCGCGGAGCGGACGTCCCACCCTTGTTTCTACACCTCGAAGTCGCTGGGCTGGAACTCGAGCACGCGCCTCGCCGCCACCGCCTCGTTGACGCGGAAGATGCCGACCTCGCTCTTGAAGGAGTGCTCCCCGTCGGCGTTGAGCTTGGCCTCCCCCTTGATCGCGGAGAAGAAGTTCTCCAGGTGCGGCTGGTGCGGCGGCTTGTCCAGGGCCACCGGGATGTCGAACTGGGCCAGGGGCGCCGTCTCGCGCACGTCCACCTTGGCGTCCTTGGCCGGGGCCGGGGCCTCGGACTGGGTGAGGTAGTGCAGGTCGATCCACTTGTCCCAGCTGGGGGCCCGCTCCTCGCGGTAGATCTTGGAGAGGCTCGGGTTCTCCGAGAACTTGATGGAGCCCTCGTCGCCCATGAAGTACTCCCAGTAGCCGCCGCCGGCTGAGGTGGTGGTGAGCGTCTGGTAGAAGGCGCGCACCGGGCCGTAGGAAGTGTCGTACTCGTAGATCACCATCACGTTGTCGTACCACTCGCGCGAGGGGTAGTAGTCGGCCCCGCCGGAGGCGAAGACGGACTTCGGATAGGCGTCGAGGAACCAGTTGAAGATGTCGATCTGGTGGGCGCCCAGGTCGGAGATGGGCCCGCCGGAGAGGTCCTTGAACCAGCGCCAGTTGCGGAACTGGTGCATGTCGGCGTAGCCGTACCTCTTGAGCGTGGCCTCGTCGATGGCGTACTTCTTGGGCCAGCCCACGTCGGGGGTGACCGCCCGGTTCCACTGCCCGTTGAGGTTGGTGATGCGCCCGGGGATCTTGGCCTTCTTTATCAGGTTGTTGTAGCAGTGCTGGTAGCGGGGGTTGGAGCGGCGCTGGTGGCCGATCTGCAGCAGCTTGCCGGTCTCCCGGGCGGTCAGCACCATGGAGCGGGCCTCCTCCACCGTGCGGGCCATCATCTTCTCGCAGTAGACGTGCAGCCCGGCCTTCAGGCAGAGGTTGGTGTGGCGGGCGTGCCAGAGGTCGGGGGTGGCGACGATGGCCGCGTCGAGGTCCTTCTCCTTCTCCAGCATGTCCTCGATGTCCTGGTAGGCGTTCACCTCGAAGCCTTCCTTGGCCAGCTTGCGCTGGCCGTAGGTGCGGCTGTACTCCCAGATGTCGCACACGGCGCGGAAGCGCAGGCCGGGCACGTTGAGCATGGCGTCGAGCAGCACGCGGCCTTGCACGCCCAGGCCCACCAGGGCCACGTTGATCTCGCCGGCGGGCGAGGACTGGGCCCGCGCGAAGGCGGGGGCGAGCATCACGCCGCCGGCGGCGACGAGGCTGTTCTTGACGAACTCGCGGCGGGCGAGCGGGGCGCCGGGAAGGCTGGTCTTGCTGTCTTGGGTCATGGTATCGGGGGTCGGTAAGGGGTTAGAGCTTGTCGCCGGCGACGGCCCAGCGGTTGTACTTCACGAGAGCCAGGGCCAGGGCCACCAGCAGGACGTGGGTGCCCAGCCAGGCCACCCCGCCGCTCTCGTTCAGCAGCACCAGGCCGACGGAAAGGGAGACGTAGACCAGGCCGCTGGCCAGCAGGGCCAGGCGCGGCAGGGCCCCGGCCAGCAGCAGGACGCCCAGGGCCAGCAGGATCCAGCCGAGGACGCCGGAGTAGAGGTCCAGCGCCCAGGTGGGCATCAGCGGCTCGGCGGCGAACTTGTCGTAGAGCGGCTCGGGCAGGCCGTGGTAGTGCGAGAAGCCGTAGACCTTCTCCTTCACGTTGACCATGGCCCCGGAGATGTCCGGCTCGCCGAACTCGTCGAGCAGCGGGCGCTGCACCGTCTCGGTGCCGGCGAACTTCTCCAGGCCGGT